>NZ_AZRH01000019.1:0-64875 GCF_000512315.2 Morganella sp. EGD-HP17 | reverse complement strand
CCCCGCTGATTATTAAAAAGAGAGCTGCGGCTCTCTTTTTTTATGCCTGCTTTCCGGCAACTGCTGACAAAATTTACACAATCGCAATTGTAATAATACTGATTATCATTTACTCTTTACCGCAGTCAGGAGGAATGATATGTACGTATGTTTATGTAATGCCATCAGCGATAAAGCCATCCGGAATGCCGTGCGCCAGAATAAGGTTCATTCCATCGGTGAACTGCGTAAAATTATCCCTGTCGGCACTGAATGCGGCAAATGTATCCGCCACGCCAAAGCCGTTATTGCAGAAGAGCATATGTCTGTCCCGGTTGACCGCGTCGCCTGAATCTTCTCTCTGAAACCCGCCGGAATTTTGAACTGTATCGCTATTTTGTCACCGTAATCACTCCGTGAATTATTTCCTGTGTCTATACTGAACAGACAGGAAACAAAGGAGGGTACATGAAAGGCGATAAAAAAATGATCTCGCATCTGAACAAATTGCTGGGAAATGAACTGGTTGCTATTAACCAGTATTTTCTGCATGCCCGCATGTTCAAAAACTGGGGTCTGATTAAACTCAACAACAAAGAGTATGAAGAATCCATTGATGAGATGAAACACGCTGATGAATACATTGAGCGTATCTTATTTCTGGAAGGGATCCCGAACCTTCAGGATCTCGGTAAACTTCATATCGGCGAAGATGTTGAAGAAATGCTGAAGTCTGATCTTCAGCTGGAACTGGATGGCGCCAAAGATTTACGTGAAGCCATTGCCTATGCCGATTCCAAACATGATTATGTCAGCCGTGATTTGATGATAAAAATACTGGCGGAAGAGGAGTCTCATATCGACTGGCTGGAAACCCAGCTGGATCTGATAGCCCGTGTGGGTCTGCAGAACTATCAGCAGGCACAGATGGCGGACGCAGACACAGAATAAAAAACAGAGAAATAATCACTAAAGTAAGCAATGTGCAGAACCGCCGGCAGGGAAACCCGCGGCGGTTTTTCTTTTTTGATTTTTTGTCATGGCGCCGGAGATAATTTGCACAAATCCCGGTTTGCGGCTTGCTTTCAGGGCTCATTCACGTATAATGCGCGGGCTTGCCAATTGTGCAAGCCTGGTTGATACCAGCATTGGACAGTATGTTTTTTAGCTGTTCATGAAAATATCCCCGATATGGGGATTACATCGAGAACGATTACACTCCCCCGTCAATCGAAATGGGTGCGAGGAGTAATTTTTTACGTTTATAAAATAGTTGGAGCTCTGGTCTCATGCAGAACCAAAGAATCCGTATCCGCCTTAAAGCTTTTGATCATCGTCTGATCGATCAATCAACTGCGGAAATCGTAGAGACTGCTAAGCGCACTGGTGCGCAAGTTCGTGGTCCTATTCCGCTGCCGACCCGTAAAGAGCGTTTTACCGTTCTGATCTCTCCGCACGTCAACAAAGATGCGCGCGATCAGTACGAAATTCGCACTCACAAACGTCTGGTTGACATCGTTGAGCCAACTGAAAAAACCGTTGATGCTCTGATGCGTCTGGATCTGGCTGCCGGCGTTGACGTGCAGATCAGCCTGGGTTAATCAGGTATCAATTGATTGAGAGGTTGAAACAATGATTGGTTTAGTCGGTAAAAAAGTGGGTATGACCCGCATCTTCACTGAAGAAGGTGTGTCAATCCCTGTTACTGTTATCGAAATCGAAAATAACCGCGTTACTCAGGTTAAATCTGACGAAACTGACGGTTATCGTGCTATTCAGGTTACCACCGGCAGCAAAAAAGCTAACCGCGTGAACAAACCTGAAGCAGGACATTTCGCAAAAGCTGGTGTTGAAGCTGGTCGCCTGTTACGTGAATTCCGCCTGTCAGAAGGTGAAGAGTTTACTGTTGGCCAGAACATCAGCGTTGAAATTTTCGCTGACGTTAAGAAAGTTGACGTTACTGGTACATCTAAAGGTAAGGGCTTCGCCGGTACTGTAAAGCGCTGGAATTTCCGTACTCAGGATGCTACTCATGGTAACTCCTTGTCTCACCGTGTTCCGGGTTCTATCGGTCAGAACCAGACTCCGGGTAAGGTATTTAAAGGCAAGAAAATGGCAGGTCAGCTGGGTAACGAACGTGTAACCGTTCAGAGCCTGGATGTCGTTCGCGTTGACGCTGAGCGTAACCTGCTGCTGGTAAAAGGTGCTGTCCCGGGTGCAACCGGTAGCAACCTGATTGTTAAACCAGCTGTCAAGGCTTAACGTCGAGGAGATAGGAATGGAATTGGTAATGAAAGACGCGCAAAGCGCGCTGACTGTTTCCGAAACTACCTTCGGGCGTGATTTCAATGAAGCGCTTGTCCATCAAGTAGTTGTTGCGTATGCAGCTGGTGCTCGTCAAGGTACACGTGCTCAGAAAACTCGTGCTGAAGTTACTGGGTCTGGTAAAAAACCATGGCGCCAAAAAGGTACTGGTCGTGCCCGCTCTGGTTCAATCAAGAGCCCAATCTGGCGCTCTGGTGGTATCACTTTCGCAGCGAAACCACAGGACCACAGTCAAAAAGTTAACAAAAAGATGTACCGCGGCGCGCTGAAAAGCATCCTGTCCGAATTGGTACGTCAGGATCGTCTGATCATTGTCGAAAAATTTGCTGTAGAAGCACCTAAAACCAAGCTGCTGGTACAGAAATTGAAAGATATGGCTCTGGAAGACGTGATGATCGTCACACACGAAGTTGATGAGAACCTGTTCTTAGCAGCTCGCAACCTGTACAAGGTTGATGTGCGTGATGTCACTGCAATCGATCCGGTCAGTCTGATCGCGTTCGGTAAAGTAGTGATGACTGCTGAAGCAGTTAAGCAAGTTGAGGAGATGCTGGCATGATCCGTGAAGAACGTCTGCTGAAAGTACTGCGCGCGCCGCATGTATCTGAAAAAGCGTCTACCGCGATGGAAAAAACAAATACCATCGTGCTCAAAGTTGCTAAAGACGCGACTAAAGCTGAAATCAAAGCTGCAGTTGAAAAACTGTTCGAAGTCAAAGTTGAAGGTGTTAACACTCTGCTGGTTAAAGGCAAAGTGAAGCGCCACGGTCAGCGTTTCGGTCGTCGTAGCGACTGGAAAAAAGCTTACGTCACCCTGCAGGAAGGCCAGAATCTGGACTTCGTCGGCGGCGCTGAGTAAGTCGGAGGAGTAAAGAACAATGGCAATTGTTAAATGTAAACCTACGTCTCCGGGCCGTCGCCACGTCGTTAAAGTGGTTAACCCTGAGCTTCACAAGGGCAAACCTTACGCACCACTGCTTGAGAAAAACAACAAGTCTGGTGGTCGTAACAACAATGGCCGTATCACTACCCGTCATATTGGTGGTGGTCACAAGCAAAATTACCGTATTGTTGACTTTAAACGTAACAAAGACGGTATCCCGGCTGTTGTAGAACGTCTGGAATATGATCCAAACCGTTCAGCAAATATTGCTCTGGTATTATACAAAGACGGTGAACGCCGTTACATCCTGGCTCCTAAAGGCCTGAAAGCTGGTGATCAAATCCAGTCTGGTGTTGATGCTGCAATCAAAGCGGGTAACGCTCTGCCAATGCGCAACATCCCGGTTGGTTCTACTGTTCATAACGTAGAAATGAAACCAGGTAAAGGCGGCCAGCTGGCACGTTCTGCCGGTACTTACGTTCAGATCGTTGCGCGCGATGGTGCTTATGTCACTATTCGTCTGCGTTCCGGTGAAATGCGTAAAGTTCCTTCAGATTGCCGCGCGACTTTAGGTGAAGTGGGTAACGCTGAACACATGCTGCGCGTTCTGGGTAAAGCTGGTGCAAGTCGCTGGCGTGGTATTCGCCCTACCGTTCGCGGTACTGCGATGAACCCGGTAGACCACCCACATGGTGGTGGTGAAGGTCGTAACTTTGGTAAACACCCTGTAACACCATGGGGCGTTCAGACCAAAGGTAAGAAGACTCGTAAAAACAAACGCACTGAACACTTCATCGTTCATCGTCGTACTAAGAAATAATTAGAGGATAAGCCATGCCACGTTCTCTCAAGAAAGGTCCTTTTATTGACCTGCACTTGCTGAAGAAGGTAGAGAAAGCGGTGGAAAGCGGTGACAAAAAGCCTGTTAAGACTTGGTCCCGTCGTTCAACGATCTTTCCTAACATGATCGGTTTGACCATCGCTGTCCATAATGGTCGTCAGCATGTTCCGGTTTACGTTACCGACGAAATGGTTGGTCACAAACTGGGTGAATTCGCGCCGACCCGTACTTATCGCGGCCATGCGGCTGATAAAAAAGCCAAAAAGAAATAAGGTAGGAGGAAGAGATGGAAACTATTGCTATGCATCGCCACGCTCGTTCTTCTGCTCAGAAGGTTCGCCTGGTGGCTGACCTGATCCGCGGTAAGAAAGTGTCGCAAGCTCTGGAAATTTTAACCTTTACCAACAAGAAAGCTGCTGGTTTAGTGAAGAAAGTTCTGGAGTCTGCTATTGCTAACGCAGAACACAACGATGGCGCTGACATCGATGATCTGAAAGTAGCGAAAATTTTCGTTGACGACGGCCCAACCATGAAGCGCATCATGCCTCGTGCTAAAGGTCGTGCAGATCGTATTCTTAAGCGCACCAGCCACATCACTGTGGTTGTGTCCGATCGCTGATACCTGGAGACTAGCAATGGGTCAGAAAGTAAATCCAAATGGTATTCGCCTGGGTATTGTTAAACCTTGGAACTCTACCTGGTTTGCGAACACCAAAGAATTCGCTGACAACCTGGACAGCGACTTTAAAGTACGTAAGTACTTAACTAAAGAACTGGAAAAAGCGTCAGTATCCCGCATCGTTATCGAGCGCCCTGCTAAGAGCATCCGTGTGACTATTCACACTGCACGCCCTGGCATCGTGATCGGTAAGAAAGGTGAAGACGTTGAAAAACTGCGCAAAAGCGTTTCAGATATCGCTGGCGTTCCTGCGCAGATCAATATTGCCGAAGTACGTAAACCTGAACTGGACGCAAAATTAGTTGCTGACAGCATCACTTCACAGCTGGAACGTCGCGTTATGTTCCGTCGTGCTATGAAGCGTGCGGTACAGAATGCTATGCGTTTAGGCGCTAAAGGTATCAAAGTCGAAGTCAGCGGCCGTTTAGGCGGTGCTGAAATCGCACGTACTGAGTGGTATCGTGAAGGCCGTGTGCCTCTGCATACCCTGCGTGCAGACATCGATTATAACACCTCTGAAGCTCAGACTACTTATGGTGTTATCGGTGTTAAAGTGTGGATCTTCAAAGGTGAGATTCTGGGTGGCATGGCTGCAGTTGAACAGGCGGAAAAACCGGCTGCTCAACCTAAAAAACAGCAGCGTAAAGGCCGTAAGTAAAGGAGAGTCGCTGAATGTTACAACCAAAGCGTACAAAATTCCGTAAAGTGCACAAAGGCCGTAACCGCGGTCTGGCAGCCGGCGCGGATGTGAGCTTCGGCACTTATGGTCTGAAAGCTGTTGGCCGTGGTCGTCTGACTGCACGTCAGATCGAAGCAGCACGTCGTGCTATGACCCGTGCAGTTAAGCGTCAGGGTAAAATCTGGATCCGTGTGTTCCCGGACAAACCTATCACTGAAAAGCCTCTTGAAGTGCGTATGGGTAAAGGTAAAGGTAACGTGGAGTATTGGGTTGCCTTAATCCAGCCGGGTAAAGTCCTGTATGAAATGGACGGCGTATCGGAAGAGCTTGCTCGTGAAGCATTCAAGCTGGCAGCAGCTAAACTGCCTATCAAAACCACCTTTGTAACTAAGACGGTGATGTAATGAAAGCGAAAGAGCTGCGCGAAAAAAGCGTTGAAGAGCTGAACACTGAGCTGCTGAACCTGCTGCGCGAACAATTTAACCTGCGTATGCAAGCGGCAAGCGGCCAGTTACAACAGTCTCATCTGTTAAAACAAGTGCGTCGTAATATTGCACGTGTTAAGACTTTATTGACTGAGAAGGCGGGTGCGTAATGACCGATAAAATCCGTACTCTGCAAGGTCGTGTTGTTAGTGACAAAATGGAGAAATCCATTGTTGTGACTATCGAGCGTATGGTGAAACACCCTCTGTATGGTAAGTTCATCCGTCGTACGACTAAACTGCACGTACATGACGAGAACAATGAATGTGGTATCGGTGACGTGGTAGAAATCCGCGAAACCCGTCCACTGTCTAAGACTAAGTCCTGGACCCTGGTTCGCGTCGTAGAGAAAGCTGTACTGTAACAGCACTGCTTTCTGATGTAGAATAAACGGCTCGGCTTTAGAGCCGTTTATTTTTTTCTATCCATAACGAAGATGTGGTGTTATAATGCCGCGCCCTCGTAATTGGGTATTTGGACGGCCTCTCTTTTTAGTAAGAGTGGCTCAGTAGTAGTTGACATTTAGCGGAGCACTAAAATGATCCAAGAACAGACTATGCTGAACGTGGCCGATAACTCCGGTGCACGTCGCGTAATGTGTATCAAGGTTCTAGGTGGCTCGCACCGTCGCTACGCAGCTGTAGGCGACATTATCAAAATTACCATCAAGGAAGCAATTCCGCGCGGTAAAGTAAAAAAAGGTGATGTTCTGAAGGCAGTAGTGGTGCGCACCAAGAAGGGTGTACGTCGCCCTGACGGTTCTGTCATTCGCTTCGATAGCAACGCTTGTGTATTGTTAAACAATAACAGCGAGCAAGTTATCGGTACGCGTATTTTTGGGCCGGTAACTCGTGAACTTCGTAACGAGAAGTTTATGAAAATTATCTCACTGGCACCTGAAGTACTCTAAGGAGCGGAACTATGGCAGCGAAAATCCGTCGTGATGACGAAATTATCGTGCTGACCGGCAAAGATAAAGGTAAGCGCGGTAAAGTAAAACAGGTTCTTTCTTCTGGTAAAGTTATCGTTGAAGGTATCAATCTGGTTAAGAAACATCAGAAGCCGGTTCCGGCCCTGAACCAACCAGGTGGCATCGTTGAAAAAGAAGCTGCAATTCAGGTTTCTAACGTTGCAATCTTCAATGCGGCAACCGGCAAGGCTGACCGTGTAGGTTTTAGATTCGAAGACGGCAAAAAAGTCCGTTTCTTCAAGTCTAACAGCGAAACTATCAAGTAATTTTTGGAGTATACGATGGCGAAACTGCATGATTACTACAAAGACGAAGTAGTTAAACAACTGATGACTCAGTTTAACTACAATTCTGTCATGCAAGTCCCTCGGGTCGAGAAGATCACCCTGAATATGGGTGTTGGTGAAGCAATTGCTGATAAAAAACTGCTGGATAACGCAGCAGCTGACTTAGCAGCAATCTCTGGTCAGAAACCATTGATCACCAAAGCACGCAAATCTGTTGCAGGCTTCAAAATCCGCCAGGGCTATCCAATCGGCTGTAAAGTAACTCTGCGTGGCGAACGCATGTGGGAGTTCTTTGAGCGACTGATTTCTATTGCTGTACCACGTATTCGTGACTTCCGTGGCTTGTCCGCTAAGTCTTTCGATGGTCGCGGTAACTACAGCATGGGCGTACGTGAACAAATCATCTTCCCTGAAATCGATTACGATAAAGTGGATCGTGTTCGTGGTCTTGATATTACTATCACTACCACCGCGAAATCTGATGATGAAGGTCGCGCACTGTTATCAGCGTTTAACTTCCCGTTTCGCAAGTAAGGCAGGGTATTCATGGCTAAGAAATCTATGAAAGCACGTGATGTAAAACGTGCAAAATTAGCTGAGAAATTCTTCGCAAAACGCGCAGAACTGAAAGCTACCATCTCCGATGTCAACGCATCAGATGACGATCGTTGGGATGCTGTTCTGAAGCTTCAATCTCTGCCACGTGATTCCAGTCCTTCCCGTCAGCGTAACCGTTGCCGCCAAACCGGGCGTCCACACGGTTTTCTGCGGAAGTTTGGCTTAAGCCGTATTAAAGTCCGTGAAGCCGCTATGCGCGGTGAAATCCCGGGCCTTAAGAAAGCTAGCTGGTAATTGTCACCATATTGAATCACGGGAGTAAAGACAGATGAGCATGCAAGATCCCATCGCGGATATGCTGACCCGTATCCGTAACGGTCAGGCCGCGAACAAAGTTGCGGTCACCATGCCTTCCTCCAAGCTGAAAGTGGCAATTGCCAACGTGCTGAAGGAAGAAGGTTATATTGAAGATTTTAAAATCGAAGGCGACATCAAGCCAGAACTGGAACTGACTCTTAAGTATTTCCAGGGTAAGGCTGTTGTAGAAAGCATCCAGCGCGTAAGCCGCCCAAGTCTGCGTATTTATAAGCGCAAAGACGAACTGCCACAAGTTATGGCAGGTCTGGGTATCGCAGTTGTTTCTACATCTAAAGGTGTAATGACTGATCGTGCAGCTCGCCAGGCTGGTCTTGGTGGCGAGATTCTCTGCTACGTAGCATAATTCGGGAGGAAAGAATGTCTCGTGTGGCAAAAGCACCCGTCGTCATTCCTGCCGGCGTAGAGGTAAAACTCAACGGTCAGGTTATTTCGATTAAGGGTAAAAACGGCGAGCTGAGCCGTAATATCCACAACGCTGTAGAAGTTAAACATGCAGACAACCAGTTAACCTTTGGTCCGCGTGACGGTTATACCGACGCATGGGCACAGGCTGGTACAACTCGTGCACTGGTTAACGCTATGGTTGTTGGTGTTACCGAAGGCTTCTCTAAGAAGCTGCAACTGGTAGGTGTTGGTTATCGTGCAGCCGTTAAAGGTGATGTGGTAAACCTGTCTGTAGGTTTCTCTCACCCGGTAGAGCACAAACTGCCGGCTGGCGTTACTGCTGAATGTCCGACCCAAACTGAAATCGTACTGAAAGGTGCTGATAAGCAGGTTATTGGTCAGATCGCAGCAGACTTACGCGCCTATCGTCGCCCTGAACCTTACAAAGGTAAAGGTATTCGCTACGCCGACGAAGTCGTGCGTATTAAAGAGGCTAAGAAGAAGTAAGGTAACACTATGGATAAGAAAGCAGCTCGTATCCGTCGTGCGACCCGCGCACGCCGCAAGCTTATGGAACTGGGTGCAACTCGCCTGGTGGTACATCGTACCCCTCGCCATATCTATGCGCAGGTTATTGCACCAAACGGTTCTGAAACGTTGGTGGCCGCTTCTACTGTTGAAAAAGCTATCAGCGAACAAGTTAAATACACCGGAAACAAAGATGCCGCAATCGCAGTAGGTAAAGCTATTGCTGAGCGCGCACTGGAAAAAGGAATCAAAGCAGTATCCTTTGACCGTTCAGGTTTCCAATATCATGGTCGAGTCCAGGCACTGGCAGATGCTGCCCGTGAAGCTGGCCTACAGTTCTAAGGTAGAGGTGTAAGATGGCACACATCGAAAAACAGGCTGGCGAACTGCAGGAAAAGCTGATCGCGGTAAACCGCGTATCTAAAACCGTTAAAGGTGGTCGTATCTTTAGCTTCACCGCACTGACTGTAGTGGGTGATGGCAACGGCCGCGTTGGTTTTGGTTACGGCAAAGCACGCGAAGTTCCGGCAGCAATCCAGAAAGCGATGGAAAAAGCCCGTCGCAACATGAAAACCGTTGCACTTAACAACGGCACATTATTCCACCCAGTGAAAGGCACACACACCGGTTCCCGCGTGTTTATGCAGCCTGCTCACGAAGGTACCGGTATTATTGCCGGTGGTGCAATGCGTGCTGTTCTTGAAGTTGCCGGTGTTCGTAACGTCCTGGCTAAAACTTATGGTTCCACGAACCCAATTAACGTTGTTCGTGCAACACTGGATGCTTTAGACAGCATGAAGTCTCCGGAAATGGTTGCAGCTAAGCGTGGTAAATCCGTCGAAGAAATTCTGGGGTAATGGACCATGGCTAAGACAATTAAAATTACACAAACCCGCAGCTCAATCGGCCGTCTGCCAAAACACAAGGCAACTCTGGTCGGTTTAGGTCTGCGTCATATTGGCCACACTGTAGAGCGCGAAGATACACCAGCGGTCCGTGGTATGGTTAATCGTATTTCCTATATGGTTAAAGTTGAGGAGTAACAGATGCAATTAAATACTCTGTCTCCGGCAGCAGGTGCTAAACACGCACCAAAACGTGTAGGTCGTGGTATTGGTTCCGGTCTCGGTAAAACCGCAGGTCGTGGTCACAAAGGTCAGAGCTCTCGTTCTGGCGGTGGCGTACGTCGTGGGTTTGAAGGTGGCCAGATGCCTTTATATCGTCGTCTGCCAAAATTCGGCTTTACTTCACGTAAAGCGATGGTCACTGCTGAGATCCGTTTATCTGATCTTCAGCTGATCGAAGGCGATGTTA
The DNA here is from genome assembly GCF_000512315.2 of Morganella sp. EGD-HP17. Classification (NCBI taxonomy): domain Bacteria; kingdom Pseudomonadati; phylum Pseudomonadota; class Gammaproteobacteria; order Enterobacterales; family Morganellaceae; genus Morganella; species Morganella sp. EGD-HP17. The sequence continues at coordinate 54,586 of NZ_AZRH01000019.1, read as the reverse complement.
TCGATCTTAATGTATTGAAAGCCGCAAACGTTATTGGTCCACAGATTGAGTACGCGAAAGTGTTCCTGTCTGGTGAACTGACTCGTGCAGTTACTGTACGCGGCCTGCGTGTTACTAAAGGCGCTCGTGCTGTTATCGAAGCTGCTGGCGGTAAAATCGAGGAATAAGTAACAGATGGCAAAGCAACCAGGTACAGATTTCCAAAGTGCTAAAGGCGGAATAGGTGAGTTAAAGCGTCGTTTACTGTTTGTGCTCGGCGCACTGATTGTTTTCCGTATTGGCTCTTTCATTCCTATCCCTGGTATTGATGCCACTGTTCTTGCGAAATTGCTCGAACAACAACAAGGCACCATCATTGAGATGTTTAACATGTTCTCTGGTGGTGCGTTGAGTCGTGCTTCAATCTTTGCGCTGGGTATCATGCCGTACATTTCGGCATCGATTATTATCCAGCTGCTGAGCGTGGTGAACCCGCGCCTGGCGGAGATTAAGAAAGAAGGGGAAGCTGGTCGTCGTAAGATTAGCCAGTACACCCGGTATAGTACGTTAGTCCTCGCGGTGTTCCAGTCTGTTGGTATCGCGATGGGCTTACCGAATATGCCTGGTATGCAGGGTCTGGTTATTAACCCGGGCTTTGCGTTCTACTTCACGGCTGTTGTGAGTTTGGTGACAGGGACTATGTTCCTGATGTGGCTGGGTGAGCAGATTACTGAACGCGGTATCGGTAACGGTATTTCGATCATCATCTTCGCCGGTATTGTTGCGGGTCTTCCGTCAGCAATTGGCCATACCATTGAGCAAGCTCGTCAAGGCGAACTGCACTTCCTCCTGTTGCTATTGGTTGCAGTCTTGGTATTTGCGGTTACTTGCTTTGTTGTCTTTATGGAGCGTGGTCAACGTCGTATCGTCGTTAACTATGCCAAACGTCAGCAAGGCCGCCGTGTTTACGCGGCACAAAGTACACACTTACCGTTGAAAGTGAATATGGCGGGTGTAATTCCTGCGATTTTCGCTTCCAGTATTATCCTGTTCCCTGGTACAATTGCATCTTGGTTCGGTGATGGTACTGGCTGGGATTGGCTGACGACAATTTCTATGTATCTGCAGCCAGGCCAGCCGCTCTATGTGTTACTTTATGCCTCTGCAATCATATTCTTCTGTTTCTTCTATACCGCACTGGTATTTAATCCAAGAGAAACAGCAGATAACCTGAAGAAGTCCGGTGCATTTGTACCAGGAATTCGTCCGGGAGAGCAAACGGCCAAGTACATCGATAAAGTAATGACTCGTTTAACTTTAGTTGGCGCGTTATATATTACCTTTATCTGCCTAATCCCGGAGTTCATGCGTGACGCAATGAAAGTACCTTTCTACTTTGGTGGTACTTCCCTCTTAATCGTGGTTGTGGTCATCATGGACTTTATGGCTCAAGTGCAAACTCTGATGATGTCAAGTCAGTACGAGTCTGCATTGAAAAAAGCAAACCTCAAAGGTTATAACCGTTAATTCGGTTTGCTTTAGAAGTTACGGAGAGTAAAAATGAAAGTTCGTGCTTCCGTCAAGAAATTATGCCGTAACTGCAAAATCGTTAAGCGTCACGGTGTCGTGCGCGTGATTTGCAGTGCTGAGCCTAAGCATAAACAGCGTCAAGGCTAATAAAAAGCATATTTTTCTTGCAAAGTTGGATTGAGCTGGCTAAATTAGCCAGCCAATCTTTTTATTAAACGTGGTTCTACTGTTTGAGTATCCTGAAAACGGGCTTTTCAGATCAGTATTACCCCAAAATTTTTAGGAGTGCATAGTGGCCCGTATAGCAGGCATTAACATTCCTGATCATAAACATGCTGTTATTGCATTAACTGCAATTTTCGGCATCGGCTTAACCCGTTCACAGGCTATCTGTAAAGCAACGGGTATTGCTGAAGATGTTAAGATCAGTGAGCTGTCTGAAGAGCAAATCGACCAACTGCGTGACGAAGTTGCTAAATACGTTGTAGAAGGTGACCTGCGCCGTGAAGTGACCCTCAGCATCAAACGTCTTATGGACATTGGTTGCTATCGTGGTTTACGCCATCGTCGTGGTCTTCCGGTACGCGGTCAGCGTACGAAGACTAACGCACGTACCCGTAAGGGTCCGCGTAAGCCGATCAAGAAATAATCGGGGAATCTTATAATGGCAAAAGCACCTGTTCGTGCACGTAAGCGTGTAAGAAAACAAGTCTCTGACGGTGTGGCTCATATCCATGCTTCTTTCAACAACACAATCGTTACCATTACTGACCGTCAGGGTAACGCATTAGGTTGGGCAACTGCCGGTGGTTCCGGTTTCCGTGGTTCTCGTAAATCAACTCCATTCGCAGCACAGGTTGCAGCAGAACGTTGCGCAGAGGCTGTGAAAGAGTACGGTATTAAGAATCTGGAAGTTATGGTTAAAGGACCTGGTCCTGGCCGTGAGTCAACCGTTCGCGCATTAAACGCGGCTGGTTTCCGCATCACTAACATTACTGATGTGACTCCGATCCCTCATAACGGTTGTCGTCCTCCGAAAAAACGTCGCGTCTAATCGCCCTCACGTTTTTTAGGATAGTTGGAGAAAGAAAATGGCTAGATATTTGGGTCCGAAGCTCAAGCTGAGCCGTCGCGAAGGAACAGACCTCTTCCTGAAGTCTGGTGTTCGCGCGATTGACACCAAGTGTAAATTAGATCAAGCACCAGGCCAGCACGGCGCCCGTAAACCGCGTCTGTCTGATTATGGTGTTCAGTTACGTGAAAAACAAAAAGTTCGTCGTATGTACGGCGTGCTGGAACGTCAGTTCCGTAACTACTATAAAGAAGCAACTCGTCTGAAAGGCAACACAGGTGAAAACCTGCTGTCTCTGCTGGAAGGTCGTTTAGACAACGTTATTTATCGTATGGGCTTTGGCGCTACCCGCGCAGAAGCACGTCAGATCGTCAGCCACAAAGCTGTCATGGTAAATGGCCGTGTTGTAAACATTGCTTCTTATCAGGTTTCCCCTAACGACGTAATCAGCATTCGTGAAAAAGCGAAAAAACAGTCTCGTATTAAGGCTGCTTTAGAGCTGGCTGAGCAGCGTGAAAAACCAACTTGGTTGGAAGTTGATGCTGCGAAAATGGAAGGTGTGTTCAAACGTATTCCTGAGCGTACTGACCTTTCTGCTGATATTAACGAGCACCTGATCGTCGAGCTTTACTCTAAGTAAGGCTTAGCACCAAAGAGAGGACACAATGCAGGGTTCTGTGACAGAGTTTCTTAAACCGCGCCTGGTTGATATCGAGCAAATCAGTTCGACGCACGCCAAGGTGACCCTTGAACCATTAGAGCGTGGCTTTGGCCATACTCTGGGTAACGCACTGCGCCGTATTCTGCTTTCGTCTATGCCGGGTTGTGCGGTAACTGAGGTTGAGATTGATGGTGTACTCCATGAGTACAGCACTAAAGAAGGTGTACAGGAAGATATCCTGGAAATTCTGCTCAACCTGAAAGGGCTGGCGGTAAAACTTCAGGGAAAAGATGAAGTCATCTTAACTCTGAATAAATCTGGCATTGGCCCTGTGACTGCAGCCGACATCATCCATGACGGTGATGTTGAAATCGTCAAGCCGGAGCATGTAATTTGCCATCTCACTGACGAAGGCGCATCTATTAATATGCGCATCAAAGTTCAGCGTGGTCGTGGTTATGTTCCAGCTTCTGCCCGAATTCATTCGGAAGAAGATGAGCGCCCAATCGGTCGTCTGTTAGTAGACGCGTGCTACAGCCCAGTTGAGCGTATTGCTTACAATGTTGAAGCAGCACGTGTTGAGCAGCGTACCGACTTGGATAAATTGGTTATCGAAATGGAAACCAACGGCACGATTGATCCAGAAGAATCAATTCGTCGTGCGGCAACCATTCTGGCCGAACAACTGGAAGCTTTCGTTGACTTACGTGATGTTCGTCAGCCGGAAGTGAAAGAAGAAAAACCAGAATTCGATCCGATTTTACTGCGCCCAGTAGACGATCTCGAATTGACTGTCCGCTCTGCTAACTGTCTCAAGGCAGAAGCAATCCACTACATCGGTGATCTGGTACAGCGTACAGAAGTTGAGTTGCTCAAAACACCTAACCTCGGTAAGAAATCTCTTACTGAAATTAAGGACGTTCTGGCATCTCGCGGCTTATCTCTGGGCATGCGTCTGGAAAATTGGCCGCCGGCAAGTATTGCTGACGAATAAGATCACAGGTTAAGGTTTTACTGAGAAGGATAAGGTCATGCGCCATCGTATGAGTGGTCGTCAATTGAACCGCAACAGCAGCCATCGCCAAGCTATGTTTCGTAACATGGCCGGTTCTTTAGTTCGTCACGAAATTATCAAGACGACTTTGCCTAAGGCAAAAGAACTGCGTCGCGTTGTTGAGCCGTTGATTACCCTGGCTAAAACGGATAGCGTTGCTAACCGTCGTTTAGCATTCGCCCGTACTCGTGATAACGAAATCGTGGCAAAACTGTTCAACGAGCTGGGACCACGTTTCGCTCAGCGTGCAGGTGGTTACACCCGCATTCTGAAATGTGGTTTCCGTGCTGGTGACAATGCTCCAATGGCTTACATTGAGCTTGTTGACCGCGCTGAATCCCAGACTGAAGCAGCAGCAGAGTAATCTGTTACTGCGTAAAAAAACCGGGTTTTTACCCGGTTTTTTTATTTCTGTTAATCCTGCCCTTGAAGTTACTTTCCTCAGCCCCATATCTCTGCCAACGACATACAACATTTTACTATTCTGATATGATGGCTTCAGGCCAGATGATGTCAGGAGGTTGCCGATGTACCGAATTGGTCAGTTAGCAAAACTTGCAGAAGTGACACCGGATACGATCCGTTTTTATGAAAAACAGGGCATGATGGATCATCAGACCCGGACGGATGGCGGCTATCGTTTGTATACTGAGCAGGATCTGCACCGGCTGCGTTTTATCCGGTATGCAAAACAATTAGGGTTTACACTGGAAGCGATCACGGAACTGTTATCGATCCGGGTTGATCCTGAACATCACACCTGCCGTGAATCAAAGCAAATTGTGGATGATCGGCTGAAAGATGTGGAAACGAAGTTAGTCGAAATGCAGCGAATGCGGGATTCTCTGAAGATGCTGAGTGATGCCTGTTGCGGAACGGCACATGTCAGTTCACAATGCACCATTCTGGAGATCCTGGAACAAGGTGCGACTGAGCCCTGTGGCTGTTCACAAAAAGAGAGTAAACATAATCAATGAGGTTACTATGACAAAATATGCTCACAAGCGTGGCGTAATACAAGATAACGCCCTGGAAGCACTGCTATCCGATCCGTTGTTCCGGCAGAGAGTAGAAAAAAATAAGAAAGGTAAAGGGAGTTACAACCGGAAAGAAAAACACAACAAGGCAGATTACCGGGAGGCCAGTAGTAAACGATTAGATAATCTTTTACTACTGGCCTTTTAGTTTATTATTTCTTTTGTTCTTTTAATAAATCACGGATTTCAGTCAGTAATGTTTCTTCTGCTGACGGTGCCGGCGGCTCCGCAGGTGCTTCAGCCTGTTCGCGGCGTAATTTATTCAGCATTTTGATGGCAATGAAGATAGCAAACGCAACGATAACGAAATCAAAGACGGTTTGCAGGAATACACCATAATTCAGTACAACAGCAGGCACATCTCCGCTGGCTTCCCGCAGTACAACGGCAAACTGTTTGAAGTCGATCCCGCCGATCAGTAAACCGAGTGGTGGCATGATGACATCAGCAACTAATGAGGACACAATTTTGCCGAATGCCGCACCGATAATGATACCGACAGCCATATCAACGACATTGCCGCGCATCGCAAATTCACGAAACTCTTTTATGAAGCTCATACCCTTTTCCTTACCCAAAATGTTAACAAGTTGTCATTCTCAAGTATAAATCAATAGTATTTACTATCAGAATGGAATTAAAATGCAATAAATCATTAACTATCAATGGGTTACCATTAAATAAAAGATCAAAAAACGGATTCATGAACACGTACATGTACAAATAAACTATGCACCAATACGCACCATGACTCACTGTATAACACGAAATAGCCGCACCGTACACCCACCAGTGCGGCTTTGTTTTATTCCTCTGAGTCTCCGGCCTGTTCCGCTGCTTCCTGAGCCTCGCTCTCCATCTGCTCCGCCAGTCCACGCCGCTTAACATTCCACACAGAGCCCTGCGGCATTTCCACACGCACATCGAGGCGGGTTGATTCCGGCAGGTCGCACAGTTCACCGTCCTGATAGAAAATGCGCTCACCTTCCGGGGTGACGTCTTTCAGCCGCCAGTTCTGGAAACGTTCCGGTAAGTGTGCATGCTGACGGTGACAGGTTTCGATGATAATACTGCCGTCTTCCTGTACGCGGTCATCGACATAAACCAGCTCAAGGCCGTTGTTATCTTTCGGTACTGAGATGCCACCGTTTACACCCCATGCACCATCTGAGTTATAACCGAGTATACCGGTAATGTGGTACTGGCCGGTGCCGGTACGGCGGACTTCTGCGCCCTCGGATTCGTCATTGGTATCGTAGTTGCCGTCCGGGTGAATCTGGATAATCGGGGATGATTTTTTGACATAACCGCTACCGTCAACATAGTAGTTGCCCGTCGTCATCATTTCGCCGCCATTTTTAGGGATTGTGATGTTAGACCAGCCCCCGTCACCCGTTCTTAACGCACTGAGTAACAGACGACCATCATCATAAGCATAGAGTCCCGCTTTGAAATTATTATTCGGCGATGCAATTTCTGCGCGTGATACACAGTCCATTGTGTTATAGAGTTTTAATCTTCCGTCCTGAAAACTGAATAACTGAGTATCTGTTGTGTTGCAGTAAAATATCCCGCCATTCTTTATGCCGATCCATGATTTTTTATCCGGCGCATACAAACCATTAACGACAGAGTTATCTGTTTGCCCAAACAAATAGTAAGCAATCCAGTCTTTGACCGCCTTCTGGTGCATGACATTAACCATCGATTCCCCGACGGTTCCGGTCAGTTGCACAATCCCTTTTGTTGCAGTTGTGGCGTCACCTGGTTTTGCTGCGTTGATTGCTTTAACCGTTCCGTCCTGGCTGATAACATCCGTTTTTGAATCACCGGTACCCTGAACCACTTTCGGTATTTTACCGATAGCGTCATTCAGCGCCTTAATACTATCCAGCGTCACCTTCTGCCCGTTCGGCAACTCAATTTCCACCTGGCCGGTGTCTGTCATCCACTGCTGCATTGCCTGGAGAAAATACACGATATAGCCCTGGTTCGCTGACATGGTGCGGGCCGCATCCGAAATGGTATCCGGTACCGTGGTGGCGATAGAGTATTTCGCGCCGCTGAGCGTTACCGGGGCATTGAATGACAACACCAGTTCGGTATCACTGTTTACCGCTCGGATCATCATACTGACAGGCGCTGTGCCGTTCTCAATGCTGATAAGCTGGCCGGGTGCCACACCGTGAATGTTCTTTTTCCACTGCGTACCGGTGCCGGTCACAATCGGTGAGCCGGCATTAATGGCTATAGTGCCGTCTGTGTAAATCATGGGGTTTCCTTAAATTTCAGACGAAAAAAAACCGCCGGAGCGGTTGTTGAGGGAATTACTTATTTTGATTTTAGTTTTGCTGGTCGAAGTAAGCGACAGGTAACGCCAATAATCAGTCCTCTGTACCCTTGCCTTTAACACATGTAATTTTGTCAAATGCATCCATACGGATCCAACCATGTAACCCCAGAACAGGATCTCCTGTGCTGAAAAACCGTTTACTGTCCGGTGCATATTTTGTCAGCTTAGCTGAGTAATGCCGGTTATCCAGCCCCTCAAACATATGCCCGGTGCAATCCACTGGTTTGGTGTATACGTTATGGCTGCAGGCTGTCAGCGTGGTTATTGCAGTTAATGTGATTAATTTTAATATATTCATTCTTATATCCCCGTTGTATCTATTATCATTATATATAGCGGTATATCACATGACTCAAAAGATTGTGACGCATGTGGTCTGGAATACGTATCAACCAATAAACGCACCTCCAGTTTAGAGCCATTCATTCGCCAGAAATAAGACTCGAATTCCATAAATTCTTCATAATCTGTTCTTTTCTGAGCGCCGCCGCCAAATACAACTGCACAGTTATTACCATTATTAGGCATTGTCATAGACCACATTGTATCAGGCCATAGTTTTAGCCGCTGTACATGCAGTATATTTGCAACACCCCAGTTAGTATTATATACCACCTGATTGGTTACCGGGTTTATTACAACAATTCCTATTTTTTGATTACGCACCTTAACAGGTGCGTTACCAAACTCCCATATTTCTATATTTCCGCCGGAGCCGTCGCGAAAAGGCATAGAGACAAAAGCATTGTTATTCGTATTATCAAACGCCTGCCCACCTATTCTGACCCAAAATGATGATCTGGCTGCGATCATTTGTGTGTTTGGGTGGACTTTGGTCGGGAAATAAACCTCTTTAATGGTTCCCTGTCCTGCATCCTGCACTTTCGGACAATTAAACGACTGCTTTCTGATTAGCCCTAATGCTATATTAGTGCCGTCAATTTGCATCCGGCCGGTGTCACCAAAACATATAAAACCGTGCGTCATGATTTCACACCATATAATATGCGCATATAAGTTTCCCTGGCTCTCTGCTCATCGTTTCGCTTTAAATTACCTTCAAAAACAATTACGCCATTTTCAACCCGGCAGTCGCACCAGCCGTTATGATTGAACCAAAAGCTCGGATTAACCCAGACAATAATTTCCCCCATCGGTAACAGATTCCGGTGATCCCAGCTGTATTTAAACTGACCGACAGGTGCGGGATTAACATCATGCCACCCGACGAATCTTCCAAGTCTTTTGCCGGAATCTAATATTTTATTACCATGTTCATCATATACAATAATCCCATGAGCCATATTAATACCCCGATATATCACCAACAATAACAGTTAGACGTTTGTTGTCATACACCTTAATACCATCTGCTGTAATAGAGGTTCCATTTGTTGTCGTCCCGCCAAAGAACTCGAATTTATTAGCCTTTGCATCCAGAATAAAACCCTGCTGATCTGGTATATAGTTCTCCGACTGCATTTTATCAGTAACAACAACTTCGTTCAGCCAGGCTTTGTTGATGAATGTCTCATTCATGAAAATCTGTCCGTCCTTCATATACATGAACAGATCCATTTTCCCGTTCACCGGGTTATAAAACGCAAACTGCTGCGCGTTAAAGCCCATGATGGTATCGACCTTACCGCCTTTCAGTTCTGCGCCAATCACCATACCGGCATCATAATTCACACCGTCATACACAATACTGACCAGCGACTTCCAAATTGCTGAAGCCGTGCCTTTCTCCATGTCATACTCGGCTTTGATGGAGTTCTGCGCACGGGCAAGGCTTTTATCTGCGGTGGCCTGTACCGCATCAAGGTGCTCAGCAAGCGCTTTGGTTTCCGTCACCACGTAGTTATCAACGCGGATAATTTCAGCTTTCATCACACCGTTTTCACGCTGCAGGTGCATCCACTGGCCATAGGTGTTGTTGGCGTTGTTGATAATGGCCTCGAATGAGTCCATGTCGTTATTGCTGAGTTCCTGAATAATTTTTGAGTCTTCCAGGATCGCTTCAACATCATCCAGAATAGCCTCTGTATCAAACTCGGCCACACCGCGCACAAACTCAGTCCAGGGGGACTGATTGCCGGTTTTATCTACCAGGCGGGCGCGGAAATAAAACGCGGTACCGGCGGCCAGACCGGCAAGCTCATGAGAGCGGGACGGGTACGGCACATCGGCCAGCAGCAACAGGTTCTGTCCGTCGTTGGTTTTGCTGTACTGAATTTCAGTTTTCAGGGTGTCTTCCGTAAATTTCCCGAACTCCCAGTTCAGCTTGATCCCGAATACCAGCGTGGATACCCGGAAGTTCAGCGGTACCGGCGGATCACCCGCCTTACCGGTCAGCCGGGTTTCCTCTGAATATCCCCAGCCGCTGGAGATTTCCGCTGCATTTATCGCCCTGACCCGCACCAGATAGCGGCCTGAATAGACCCCGGGCACGTCAAACGAGGTGGTGGCATTGCGCGGCACATTGATCCAGTTGCCGTCATCACGCCGCCACTGTGCCTCATAGGCAATGGCGTTCTCGGCCGGTGACCAGGTAACCTGCATGGTTTCGACGCTGATCCCCTGATTCACCACAGAGTAAGAGCTGATGGTGATATCTTTCGGCGGGAACTGGTTGCCGGGCGGAATAACACTGATCGGACGTTCATCGAGTACCGCGCCGGTATCTATCCGGTCGTATTTGTCCGGATCATGCATGGCCGCCGATATCGTGAACGTGCCGTCATCATTCTCAGTCACGCTCACCACCCGGTACTGCTGGGCGTACAGCTCATCTGATTCCGTCACCCAGACACATTCCGGCTCCGGCGTTTCACTGTATTCCGTGGTAACGGTTATAACGTTATCCGTGACCATCTGGATGGTGCGGGCCTGTGATTTACCGGACGGCAGGTTCAGCATCAGCCGGTCACCCGGCGCGGCATCCGGTTTGCGGTCGAGTGTGATACTCCGGCCATTCACCGCACTGACGCGGCCGCCGGTCACTTTCCCGGACAGGTTTTCATCCGCCACCGCAATGATGTACCCCGGCTGCGGGATATTACCGTCCAGCCCCACACCGAATGTCACTACCCGGTCTTTGTTGTTGGTGAGTATCCCCCAGCGGCCTTTGCGGTTGGCCTCAGACTGCCGGGTACAACCGATTGCCGTCATTTCCAGCTGATTAAATCCGAACCGGTAAACCAGTTCATTTTCAAACACCGGCTCCATCGCATCGGCATAGCCGTTTAACGGATCTGAGTACGACACCAGCGCGGAGGAATAGCGGGCCTTACTGCTGCTGCCGGAATAGGTGAACTTCCCGTCGAGTACGTTGGCTTTGGTATAGCTGTAATCGATATCACGCGGCATATCCGCCAGGGTGATAATCTGGTTACCGCCCCAGTAGGTCATGCCCCGGAAAATGGCTGCAAAATCGCGCAGTACCGTATAGGCTTCATTGCGATCCTGCACATACACATCACAGATATAGCGTGGTTCGGTGCCGCTGCCGCCCTTGCCGTCCGGTACCGTCTGGTCACAATACTGCGCAACACGGTACAGTTCCCATTTATCGATATTCTGCATTTTGATGCGGTCGCCGAGGCCAAAGCGATCGGAAATGACAATGTCGTAGAATATCCAGGCAGGGTTATTGGTCCATGCCCATTTAAACGAGCCGTCCCAGGTACCGGAATACGTCCGTTGTTCCGGATCATAGTTTGACGGTATGCGGATAACCCGCATCTTCGGTTCACAGGTGACCTGCGGGATAGAGCCGTTAAACTGTTTTGAGTCAAACTCAATATATAGCAGCGCGGTGTGCGGATAGGTCAGTTTGGCATCGATCACCTCGGTGTAACTCTGCAGCACCATGGTGTCACCAATTTTGGCGCTGTTGGCATCTTCTGTGATTTTACGCACCCGCAGTGTCCAGGATGTGGCCGACTGCGGAAGATCAATACGATGGGTGCGCTCATAACCGGAAGTGGTTTTACCCTTTACGCGGCCGTCCACAACGGTTTTCCAGCTCCCGCCGTCAGTCTGTAAATCAATGGCGTATTTCACTTCATTGCCGACCATGTCCCCGTTATCCTCCTGGCGGAACAGGGACGGCCATTTCAGGCGGACGCGGACCGCAGACAGCTGCGGATTAGTGAATGCGTGTGCCCACGGTGTGCTGCTCTGAACAGTGGTACCAACCGTGATTTCATTCTCCGCTGCCGGCATCCCCTGAATATAGGTTTGTGCCTGGGTACCGGGGCGGTATTCCCATACCACGCCGGGGAAGTTTTCTGACCCGTCAGCATTCAGAAGCGGGGTACCGTCCAGAAAAATAGCCTTCCCGGTCAGCTCACCGGCAAATTCACCTTCACCGAGGGCGATCAGTAATTTTGCTCTGGCAACTGACTGTAAATCGTCCGGCTGTTCGACGGGTGTGCGCGGGCTGCCACCGCCACCTTTGCGGCCTGTGATTTGTGTCATTATGAATTTCCTGCTGAAAAACGGAGAAAGGATTACTGCTGATCTTCGACGTAAATTCCGGCTGAGATAACGGCCCCGCCGATACGACGCTTACCGTAACCGATCGGTACCGGGTAGCCCTGAGAAACAGTGTTCGTCGGGGCACCGAACGCATAGGACGGTTTATTTTCGCCCTGGTCTTTCATGGCGATCCCGCTTGGTTGCGGGGACAGCATCTGAATAACACCACCGAGTATCATGGATGCACCGGTCATTGCCAACCCGGTCTCCAGCGCATCCCATGAAGCCAGTGATGTACCGCCAGAAATGAAGGCGGCAGCCACCAGCACCGCACCAAAAATAACCTGCAGCAACCCGCCGCTCTTGCTGCCGATCACCACTGGCACAATCCGGATGACATCGTCAGTCACCGGAAAACCGAGGTCATCCACCCCGATATTCTTTTTCCCGCGAAATACCGCATAGGTTAAGCCGCGTGATTTGCTGGTATTCAGGAACTGTTCAAAGCCCGGAATAGTACAACACAATGCACGGACGGCTTCGGACGTGGTACAGACAAGCCGCTGGTGCGTTTTACCGAAGGTTTTACCCAATACACCGCCCAGCTCTATTTTTGCCATTATTTCCTGTGACATATCTTCCCCATAAAAAAACCCGCCGGAGCGGGTTGTGTCAATTATTCACGAATGTGTTGTGCCTCAGGGTCATCACTGTGCGGTCGCGCCAGTAACCGCCATATGGCACCCGCTGGCTCAGGTGACCATATAAGTGATGCAGGAGCATATTATCGTCCAGCAGAATACCGGCATGATTGGCGACCGGAGCCTGTACCTGCATCACTATCATATCGCCCGGTTGCGGATCATCGACCTGAATAAATCCGGCCTCCTGCCAGTTGTCCACATAACGGTTTTCCCCCTGCTCCCACCACGGGTAATCCACCCGGTAATCCGGCAGTTCAATACCGCATTCCTGCCGGAACCAGCTCATGACCAGCCCCCAGCAGTCTGTAAACCCGAGCACAAACGGCCGACCGAGTAATGGTAATTCACCGCGCGGCTGAACAGTCCGCAGATCCCCTTCCGGCCAGCTGATGATATACCACGGCACACCGAAAGCATCGCACTGTGCTTTGTCCAGTTCTGACGGCTGGGTAGTGGCATCCGGGTGACTGTGTACAATACCGATCACCGTTCCCCAGTCTTCCGCAGCAGCGTAATCCTCCGGCGATAATACGAAATGCTCTTCCGGTGTGGCCGCGATATTGCGGCAGGGAAAGTATTTCACTACACGGGATTTTTGCGCGATCACCCCGCAGCACTCGCGGGGGTATTCACGTTCTGCGTGGGCAAAAATGGCTGCCTGAATGTTTTTACGCATCATTATTTCCTCAGTAATGAGGTTCCCGGAAAGCCGCCAAACGGGATCGGATTGTTTTTGCCGAAGCGGGGGAAGCAACCTGTGTTCAGCATGCCGCTGCACTGATCCTGTGCCGGATCATCCACACGATTGCCGTGCTTATCGAAATACCCGTTCTGCCCGGCATAATCACAGCCGTCACCGGATTTGTATTTGCCGCGTATACACCAGGTACACATTGCATGCAGTTGCCGTGTCGGGATCGGTACCCCCTGCAGATCCATCGGACTAGCTAATTCAAACTCGATAACTTCGTTAGTTTCCGATGATTTGCTGTCGATATAAAAGACAGAGACTTTTTCCTGTGTCGGATCTGCCGCCGGGTTACCATCCGTAAAGTTTACCGCATCCAGATAGTGCGCCAGGGTATCGTGTATCGTGACTTTCGCCTTCAGCATGTCATCATATGCCAGGCACAGCGCGGTGATTGAGCCATCGAGGTTTGCCACCGATAACTTCGGCTGTGCGCCGGACCCCGTTGTGGATGCCTCAATCCCGTCAATCAGCACCGGCCACGCACGGTACTCTTCGCCCTGCCACCAGATGGATTTCGCCGGCAGTTTTTCAGGGTCACCACCAGCGGCAGTAATCTCTGCCTCAGTGTGAGGAATGTTGTAAGCATGGAACCGCAAAACATCCGGCGCACCGAACGCGGTACCGTCAACCTCAAAAAGCCGGACGGCATTACCCGGTTCCAGCTTCTGGTAATCGTTTGTGATCATGGTTTAAATGCCTGGGTAAAAGTGAGAGAAAGTGAATAGTTGTCACCGCCGAGCGGGGTGAGTTTCGGATCATCACAGCGATACAATCCGGTATCTTCCAGCGGCGGCGTCCACTGGAATGCCCGGATTCCGCCGTGCCGGTCAATAAAATCACGGATTGGCCGGATGTAACTTTCCGTCCCGGTAAAATTCAGTGACCATTTCTGACTGCGGGGGTTAATACCGTCACCGCAAACCTGTTCGTAACCGTCACCAAACTTCGCCTTACGGGTTCTGAAGGAGATATCGCCCTGCGGATTCAGGCGCGGACTCCAGGTGAATGTTTCTATCATCTCCCCCCCTTAGCCAGATTCCAGACAGCCCCGCCGGGACGGGTGTCCCTGTCCATCAGTGTGCGGAAACGTTGGTCGACATACTGCCCTATATCTCTGCCGAACCGCTCAAGACCACCGGATGCCTGAACCTGCTGATTTCTGTCACTGTCGATGTGGATATTAACCACAGGTGCCGTACCGCCGGCACTACTGCCACCATAGGCACGTACACCAAGGTTGCCGTCCGGTCCGCGCTTCAGCGGCATAATCGCTTCAGATCCGGCTTCACCCATCAGGCCGATATTGGGTGCGCCGCCTTTGGCGAACGGAAACACCGTCGGAGAACTGACAATGCTGTTGCTGTATGCACTGAGTCCCGGTGAGGTATACACCCCGCCGGTCGCATTGGGTGCCACCCCCATCGCATTGCCCAGCCATGTCCCGCTCAGGCCGCTTTTCAGGCCGTTGAAAATGGTCATCTGGACGATCATTTTTGTGATGTCGGTGAGAATGGATTTCGTAAAGTCGGCAAAATTCGCCCGTCCGGTGGTCAGAAAGTCAGTGAACATAGACGATGTGCTGTTAAGCGCATTGGCTGATGTGTTGCGCACCATCGCAAACGCGTTGCTACTGCTGTCGCTGAAATCTTTCCAGCCCTGTTTTAAGCCACCCTGCCAGTCTGCATCTGATGCAGTTTTATCTTTTGCAGCCTTACGGACGATATCTGTCTGTTTTTGTTGTTCGGCATTCAGAACGTCCGTCTGATCTTTGTATAACTGCGAGGTTTTATCTGAGATTTCTTTATCCAGCTGATACCGGCGCTGACGGAAGTCATCCGCAATCCGCTGTTCCTCAAGCATCAGGTCATAATCTGCTGTCGGCATCATGAGTTGCAGACGCTGATTATCCGCCTCCTGCTGCATGGCCCGGGTGCGCTGCGCTATTTCAAAATTCTGATCATCAAACTTTTTACGCAGCCCTTTCAGTGCTATTTCACGCTCAAGGCCGGCATTGAGCTGTAACTGAGTCCGGATAGACCCGGCATTTTCCATTACGCTTTTCTGAGCGGCATTCAGTTTTTTACCTGCCAGGCCGACCAGCTCCTGCTCAAATGCAATCAGCTTACTTTCGGATGCGGTCAGCTTTTCATTTTCAGCAAGCTGCGCCCTGAGTGTGGCAGTCTGCTCCATCAGCTGCTGCGCCCGGCGCTGACCTTCCGGAATACCGCTGCCGCCGCGTCCCTTCTTATCCAGCGAACTGTAAAGGCTGTCGATCCCCTTCATTGTCTGCTCAAACTGCTTTGCATCCATCTGACCGGATTTCAGCTGCTCACGGGCGGCATTCTGCAGTTTCAGCTTTTCCGCGTGTTTATCCGCGCCCGCTTTATACGCTGAGTTTAACTGCAACTGCGCATCTATCTGTTCACGGGTATTTTTTGTCTGTTCCTTTTGCTGCTGCTCCAGCTGCATCCCTTTTATTGCCGCACCAATCTGCCACACCAGTTTTTCCTGCTGCATGGCAAGCATAGCAGAGGGTTGCGCATTCATGGCAGAGGCCTGCACCTGTGCCGCACCATAAAAGGAATCAGACATGGAACGGGACAGTGAGCGGTAGCGATCTTCAATATCCTTAACGCTCTTCTCATGAATGGCATTGACCCTGGTCTGTTCTTCATTCAGTGTCTTTGTGGCACTCAGGGCGCTTTTTCTGGCCAGCTCTTTTGCCCCTTCAACATCCCCCTGACGTTCCAGCAGCGCAATCTGGTTTATAGTGGCCTCGTCAAAAACCAGCCCTTCATTGATAAGCTCGCGCAGGCTCTGCAATGGCTGCTCGTTAATGGATGACAACTTAGTAATCAGGAGATCGGCGCTGCCGCCGGATTTTTCCAGCTGCACGCCGAATTCAGACACTTCACGCAGCATAGAGCCGGAAAAACCGGCTGTTGCTGCCGCCGTCACTGTTTTGTACGCTTCCGCCGTTCCGCCCAGCTGATTAGCCAGTGTGCGCAGCTGGTATACCGAGTTATTCAGCCCCGCCCCGCCTTTCTGAATAGCAGCATTAAACGCCTTTTGTCGTTCTTCCGCTTCTTTGTATTGTGAATACAGATAAGTGGCAGCACCGGCGGCGGCCATCAGACCAATGCCAAGTGTTCCGCCCAGCATAGCCCAGGTGTTTTTCAGCAGGCCGCCAGCCTGGGCGGATGCCCGCTGTGCAAATGTCAGCTCTTTGCTGGCACCGGCCAGCTGCGTGGTCGCCGCTGTCAGCTTTTGCTTACCCAGTGCCTCGTCAGCTTCCGCAGCGGCCAGCGCTGCCGAGCCGGATCTGAGACGATCCCTGGCTTTTTCTGCCAGTGCGTTTGCATTCGCTATCTTTCTGTCATTGATTGCCCGCTCTTCGCTGTATTTCCTGTCTATTGCATCGGCGGACATACCGTTTGCGAGGTTAACTTCCCGCATTTTTTCCATATGGGCATTCTGCACCATTGCCAGTTCACGCTGATACCTGGCAGACTCGCGCATTTTATGGCCCATTTTCATCTGCTGCATTGCTGCTTCTTTGGCGCTGTTAGCCTGTTTAATGTGACTTTCAGCGACTTTTACTGCGTCATTTGCAGCAGCAATATCCATCTGCCGCTTCTCGCCCATAGACATTTTAAGGCGATCAACGTCATTGGCGGCCCGTTCCAGTGCCGGAATAAAGGCACTGAGAACAGATGAGCCGGCGACATTCGCGCCGGATGAAATATTGGTCAGCGATGTCCGTAAGTGTGCGAACCCGCCTTTAGCTCCGGTGTTACTCATTCGCGCAATACTGTTACCTGCCCGCTGAGCCTCAGTTGAAACCTGAGAAATCTGTTCGGCCGTTTTAGCCGACTCCCTGCCGATATTTTGTGTGAATTTTTTTGAGCTGGCGGATGCACTGTTATAGGCATCCTCCACATCAGACTTAAAACTGGCTGCGTTGAGGTGTAACGCAACCGCTAAACTTGCAACGTCAGCCATTTAAGATCCTCATTACATCATTGCACTGCGTGCTGATATCCGGTGATACCGTTGGTACCACTGTGTTTTCCCCGGCCTCACCCGCAGCCTCCTCTTCCAGCATAAAAAAAGCCCGCCAGTGATTGAGCAGATCGGCGGGCATGTCAGCCAGTTTCCGGGGGTCAGGTTCCCCCCACCGGTCTGCCAGCTGAAATAACAGATAGAGGCGGGGTGAGTCCGTCAGTTTTTTTTCGCGTCCTCAATGGTCCCGTAGCAATATTTTTGCAGGGTATTCATTGCATCCACAAAAACAGGATTACTGTGTGCATCAATAAGTTCTTCTGCCGTCGGCAGATTTTCCGCACTGACCGGGGTTCCGTTCTCATCACAGATAGCTGACAAAATCAGACCGGCCCCCGTAAGGGTGACCCCGGAATAATCACCGGCATCAAAGGCAGCCTTACGCTCTTTCTCATAGCGGTCAAGCTCCCCGACAGTGAGGCGCCGCAGATAAACTTCTGTACCGAAGAGTGTGTGTTTTTCCGTGTGTGAATCCGGTTTTAACAGGGCTGATTTCAGATTCATTATTCTCCGCCTCCTGTTGGTGGTGTGACAGTGGTGGTTCCCCAGGTGATGTTGTTCTGCTTACCTTTCACGGTAATCTGAATCACCTCACTGGCCGGGGCGCTGATGTCGTTCATTTCCCAGCCTGACAACGCGAGGATCATTGTCGCTGTACGCCCGTTCGGCAGTGCGAAATAAAACTGCACGGTCTTACGCTGCTCGGCAGCATTGAGAAACGCAGCGAAATCAGCATTGCCGGGATCATCAATAAACCCGAGTGATTTTTCAGGCCCTTCCGGCAGATCAGAAATCGACTGTTTGTTGGTATCTTTCAGGGTGGTGCAGTCAATAAAACCACCGGTAAGCCCGGTAGCCCCCAGCGCTTTACAGTTAATCAGCGCTTTCATTTTGTCGACGGTATCACCGGCCTCACCGAATTTTACGATGGTACCGGCGGGCAACATGGCGTATTCCGGGGAGGATTTTTCTCCGGCCATAATAGTTCTCCAGGTTAACGGTTTTCATTAATACCGGCGCGTATGGCGGCGGTAAGGGTGTTTAAAATATCTTTACGGTGATAATCCAGCGCAGGGCGTATAAACGGACGCGGGATCTGTTTTGATGTCCCGAATTCCTGAGCCTGCGCCTTCATGTGGTGCGCTTTTGACGGACCCACGCGAACGGTCATCAGAGTGATGTATTTTTTATCCTTCATCCGGTCAGTGGTTCTGACTTTGATGCTGTCCCGCATGTGGTCATCGTCGTGACTGCTGTCATAACCGGCGTACTGTTTCATATCCTCAGCAACAACGGTCATCGCCTCGCGGCCTGCATCGCGCAGTATTTTGGATGTCAGCTTTTCCCCGAGATTCATCAGCTCCGCTTCCAGCCCGTCAAGGCCGGAAACCTTAACCGTAGTTCTCACGATACATCCTCCGGATAAGTGATAATAAAATCCCGCATGACTGACCAGCGGACGGTGTTTTTTGTCAGCTCTTCCCGCCCCTGCTGAAAACTACCACGCTGCACGGTCTGCACCGGATAATTACCGATGTAACCGTGCACTATCGACTCCCAGGCATCACGAATGGCTTTATCCAGCAGCAGGGCTTTTTCGTAGTCATTCAGTACGTGAATGCCTATCTGAAAACGCGCCACGATAAGATGAGTGGTGACCATACCGGCGGAATAACGCGGATCACTGATACGCTGAAAGGTGATACCTTCCTGTGCATCTTTCGGTAATAACAGGGGGAAAACGGGCATTGCGGTGATAGCGGAAAGAGACGACTTAATGTCACTTTCGATCATGTCGTATGTCTGCCTCCGTGGTAATAATCAGTTTCGCCGGATCGTTACGGTCACAGGCACGGACGGTAAAAAACCGGTTCTGGTATTCAATCACCCAGTCGATTTGAATATCTGCGCGCGGCCGCACAGTAAACTGCATGGTTTCAATAACCTGATCCTGCTCTGCCGTCCGGATTTTACGGTTGGATATCGCCTCAGCTTTAGCCCACACCATGATGACTTTCATCAGTTCGGTACGGAGATCACCAAGTTCCCCGGTCACCACCTCCGGCCGGTACAGAGTGATGCGTTTGTTGAGTTCACCGGTTTTCATGGGTCACCTATAAATTGATATGCCGGTAAGGATCCAGAATGGCTTTAAACCCGTTCGGCATGGCTGACGGGTCCCGGTTTTCGTAAAAATGGGTAACAGCCAGCATCAGAGCCAGCTCAATATCAGCAGAAACAATCAGGCCATCGGGGTCGCTCTCCGGAATGTTACTGTTATACAAATTGCGGTTAATGTAATTTTCAGCCCGCTTTTTTGCCGCCTGAAGATAGGTCAGGAGTAATTCATCTTCCTGCTCATTATCCTCATCGATACGGCACTGCATTCTCAGTTTTTCGAGTGTCGGTAACGACATGTTTCCCCCATACCTGCGGCCACGCCGGACCGCAGGCACAAAAAAACCGCAGTTAAGCGGCGTATCGGGTTAAGACCGGATTACTTTGTCGCAGCTTTGGCCACCAGCGCCTTAATCGCGGAGGTGTCTTCCAGGCAGCAGTCAAAGCGATGAAACGCGAGGAATGCAGTCTGGTCATATTCTGCATAACGCTCCACCAGACGCTTCAGTGTCATATAGGTGACACGGCGGACAATGAAGCGATCGAAGTCACCACAGAAGATAAACTTCTTGCCGGTTTCCATGCTGTCGATAGCCTGATCCACAGCATACTGCATACCAAGAATGGTCGAAGGTGCCACGCCGGTGATTTCAGGCAGCCACAGCGGACGCTTGTTACCGTCTTCCATTTCTGTCATCAGTTTCAGGGTGCTGTCATTAAAAGCCAGTCGGAATTTCGGGTTGTTACGGTAAGCGGGGTCAATGGCGTGTTTCAGGGCATTAATATCTTTCCAGGTGAATACGGCAGAGGCATCGACCGTGCCGGTAACGGATGCATCCAGCCCCTTCGGCTGCACCGGAGTGCCTGCGCCGGTACCTTTCACCAGATATTTCGCCTCACCGCGTCCGATACGCTGCGCAATCCGTGCTGCGAGGTAGGATTCAATATCAATCCCGCTGTCCTGCAGCAACTCATTGGATACACGGATAATTTTGGAAGACAATTTTTTGGCACCGAGAATGGCGGTCCCGAATTCCACATCCTGTTCGCTGGCTGCGGTGTTTTCACCCAGTAGTTCACCCTCTTCCGCTGTGCCGTCTGATGTTGACCAGGTAATATCCTGCCCGTTTGAAGTTGTCAGAATCTGCGAAATGCCTGCAATGCCGCCATAGGCTTTCATCTGATCAACGACTTTATTCAGCATCTGAGTGGGTACAGTGTAGCCCCCTTTTTCATCCGGGGAGGTCCCCTGCGCACGCAGCTCTTTAACCGCCTGGCGTTCTTCAGCTGTCAGTTCACCGAAACCATGACGGAGAAAACGGTCAAATGCCGCCTGACGGCGCTCTGCGGCTTCGCTTTCCGGATTACCCGGCTGCTTTCCGCGCTGCTCCGGTTCTTTGTCATCCACGAAGGTCTGATCTGCCGAGCGCAGTTCCTCTTCGCGGGTGATCTGCTCATTCAGGCGGTCAAACTCAGTTTTGGCCTGATTCCACTCGCCGCGCTGCTCCTCGGTCATGACACCGTCACCTACTTTTTCATGGATAGCACGCATTTCGGTGGCGATAGTATTACGTTTTTGTTTTAATTCATGAAGTTTCATAGAGTTACCTTATGCATTCATTAATGTAAGAAGACGCTCACGCGCCAGTTTTTCATTGATAGCTTTGGCTAAACCGCCGCTGTCGCGTGCTTCTTTCCACGCTTCCATTGACCGCACCGTTGAATTCGCAGCCTGATAAGCCGGATAAGTCACCGGACTGACATCATACAGACGGGATATTTTGTGAATTTCCCGGACAACCATGCCGTCATCATCCTGGTACCAGTCATCACCATTCACCGCCACACTGAACGCGAATGAACTCTGATTGACATCACCGCGTAACATCGGGGCAATAACCAGATCCCGGATAGTCTGCGTGTCGGGCGCAGTGATGTCGTAAACAAGCCCCTGCTCTGTGACACTCAGGGATAACGTCCCGGAAGAGGACCGGCCGAGGATATAATTGCGGTCATGGTTAAACAGCCCGCGCACATCATCATTCAGCACATCGTCGAATGCGCCGGGTTTGATAATTTCACGGAATCCCCACATCGGCTCTGACAGGGAATTAAACACCGAGGCCAGACCGATAATGTGGGTCGGCTTGTCCTCTTCCCCCGGCGCGGCCCGTACCTCTCCGACATAGCTGCGGGTTTCTCTTTCATTACTGCTCATCTTTTTCACCACCTTTTGATTTACTGCCGACAGGTTGTGCGGCGTTAACGCTGACCAGCATTTCATCCAGCCCGCTAACCGGGTTCATATCCTCAAATGCCCGCGCCTCATTCCGGCTCATCCAGCCGTCAGTAATGGCGTAATGATAAAATTCAGCACGCTCTTTCGGGGTTCCGCGTAACAGCCCGGCCAGATTAAACCGGGCATAAAATCCGGCGCGGCGCTCCTGCCGGGTGAACAACCGCCTGTTAAGCTCCTGCTCCCAGTTCACCACCCACGGCATAACTGTGTGCCGGACAAACTGAATAGATTGTTCGGAAATGTTGGAGAATGTCGCCTTTTCCAGGTCATTGATCATGTGTGCCGGCACATTAAAAATTCCGGCAATCATGGAGCGGTTGAGTTTCAGCATGTCAATCAGCTGGGCATCCACCGGGGAAACAGTCAGGGCTTTGTAATCAAGATCAGCAGGCAACAGCATGGTTTTGTTTTCCTGGCTGCGCAGTGCCGCAGACGCTTTCTGCCACATGTCTTTCAGTCTGGCCCAGCCATCTTTCTGTAAATCCCCTTTCACCGAGACGATACCGGCAGGACGGGCGTTACCGCCGAAGAAAGAACTGGTGTATTTCTGCCCGGACATCCCCATGCCGATGGTTTCCGCATGCTGCACTATCGGGCTGATCCCCATCCGCTGGTTATTACCCAGCGCCCGGATATGGATCATGTCATCCGGGCTGACCGCAAAATTACCCTGTTCGTTATAAACCCCGTAGGTATACCGGCCGCCTGTATTGAGTAGTGCGGTTTCCCACGGCATACAGGCTTCCAGATTGGTCACCTCACCGCGACTGTTACGGATCACCTGTGTGTAGCCGTTTCCCCAGCCGAGAATGTGGCGTTCTTTGGTTTCCCGCCATTTATAGCTGGTCTGCCATTCGTTCGGCTCATCGTGAACAAGGTGGAACACGGGATGATCGCGGGCAGTCTCAACCTTATCGCCGGTTTTGCGCATCACATGCAGCGGCATCTGTGCTATTGAGGAAGAAAGAACATAAATACAGGCATATACAGCAGCCAGTTTCATCGAAGTTTCTGGGCTGACATACACATCGGCTTTGAACAGACCGTCTGTATCAACAGAATCTGCACTGATGGGTACCGCCGGATTCTCAATACTGGTCGGTGTATCGCGGAATAATGCATCAAGAAGCACGTTTCCCCCTCATGGCCACAGCCAGTGAATAGATAACCATTGCTGACCCGCCAATCACCAGGGAATCCGGCAGGCCGTATTTCAGGTAACAGCCAGCCAGCACCGCGCCGAAACCTGTCAGGGCAGTGAGATCAAGAAGTATATTTTTCATAGGAATAGAATTTCTTCGTCAGGATCCAGAGAGGAAAGGAAGTCACCGGGACCGTTCAGCATCGCTCTGCCTATAGCCATAATCAGCGCTGTTGCACCGTCAATTTTGTTTTCGTTCTGCTCTTTGGTGGGGCGGACAACATCATCATTGCCCGGCAGATATCTGCCGACCACGTTACCGATACACCATGTCATGATCGGATTACCGTCATGGTGAAACCGTCCGGCCGCTACAGCAGCTTCCAGCTCCTTCATCGGGTCGGACATGTTGGTGTAGTTTTGTACTATTGTGATCGGATTCATCCCCTCATCAGCCAGTTCATGGGAGATGTTTGTTGCGCCATGCGGGTCGATAGCTGTCTCATCAACCGGATTTATCAGGTTTCCGGCCTTCGCATCCTCCAGAATGACGCGGTAATCAATCTCCGCTCCTGCTGTAAGTTTAAGATGCTTCGTTTCCACCCATTTCATAAAACGCTCTGCTGTACGTCTGTTTTCAACATCAACGCTGAATACGGCGTCATACGGAACATAAAAATCAGGTGAAATACAGTAGTAATGGCGTTTGCCGTCAATAACCCGGTGAAAAAGCCTTACCCGTGAGTTCATGTCGAGTTTTCTGGCTAAATCCAGAGCCTGAACACAGGATTGCCCCTCGAACATTTCCAGGGTGAGTGTCTTATCCTCACATTCCCGCCAGGACACCATGTTGAAATAGGCCGCCCGGGCGGAAACCCAGATATTCAGGTGCTTTGTTTTAAATATACCCGCCAGACGGGCATTGTTTTTGGCTCTGTTCTGCTGGCTGATCAGGAAGTCACTGTAGACAGAAACCCCCATATTCGGATTTGCTTTGCGCAATGTTGCCGGATCTGTCCAGTCATCACCATCGTCAACGGTATAAATAATGCCGAAAAGCTCAGGATTCGGCACCGTACCATTGAGCATTTCAATCACTTCGCGCCGCTTGTCGTAACACGGGCCTTCAATGTTATATCCGGCGGTGGTGATAGCCCACATCAGCGGCTGCCGCCTGGCCCCCATACCGGTAATCATGGTCGTGTACAGGGCATCCGTGTCGTGCTCATGGTATTCATCAACGATAGCGCAGTGCGGGGACTGACCATCACCGGGGGATCCGATAAGTGGCTCAAACCTCGCCCCGTCTTCCGGCCGGTTCATGTTTTTTGCGTTGACCTCTATACCGAACGCCTCCGTCAGCAGCGGGGTACGCTTGCACATCAGTTTTGCGGGGCGGAACACTTCCCATGCCTGCTTTTCCGTGGTAGCACCGGAGTAGATTTCAGCACCAAACTCGTTATCACAGGTAAAACAATATAGAGCAACACCGGCTGAAATAGCTGATTTACCATTCTTACGTGGGATCTCCGTATAAACTTCACGGAACCGCCGCAGCCTGCTGCCCTTGTGAACCCAGCCAAATGCACTGCAGACAATAAATAGCTGCCACGGCTCCAGTGTTATCGGCATGCGCTTAAATGCCCATTCACCTTTGGTGTGCGGCAGCAGCTGGATAAATTTTGCGGCCTGTTCCGCCAGGTCTTTATCAAACCGGTACCGGAATTTACGGCTTTTTTCTTCACTCAGATCATCCAGATGACGCTGGCAGGCATCTTTCACGTACTGACAGGCCACAATCTTGCCGCGAACCACGTCGCGGGCATACTGACTGGCCGCGTTTACGTTCGGGTAAGATTTGCGACTCATGATGTGATTAACCTCATAAACGGATTATCCTGTTTTTTCTGTCCCGCCAACCCGATCAGACGCTGACGGCTTCCCGGATCCAGACCGAGCATTGCACCGGTGCGATCCATTTCGCTTTCCTGCTCTTTTTTCGCGGTTAAATCGGGGTTCTTTATCGGGCCGCCGGTTGCACCTTTCAGCCGGGTACCGTCTCTGGCTATTGCGATAACCAGCTCCCGCCAGAAATGATAAGCAACACACCAGCGCTCAAGAACGGCCAAATCAGTCAGACAAATAATCCCCTGTCCGCACAACTCTTTGACGGTCATTTCCCACATTGTGACAGCGAGGTGCAAATCGTTTTCCGCAAACCAGCCCGGCGGGTCGACACCGGTCAGCGGGGTAAAAACGGGCTCATCTTTATTCAGTGCCCGTTTGCCGGGATTGCCAGCCAGTTCTTTTCTGGCTGTCGGCTTCGGGCGGCGACCAGATTTGCCCGGAGTGCCAGCCATAAAATCCCTCCTTACGGATACATAAATACTGCTTACAGATCAGCCGGTTTTAATTTCATTTTTCGCGGGTATAAAAATCTGACTAAGGCGGCGGTCCCCTGAGGCGAGAGTGGCAAGGATTTGACCTCCCCTCCCCTGTGAATAATAGTGTAACTTTAACCTACGGAATTATTTTCATTCAGGGTGTCCACTTTAACCGACTCCCTTTCACCGCCCGCAAGCCACGCCTCTGCTCGCTTGACTCCACTGAAATACATCCGATCAGGATTAAGAAAATTAAGCAGCATGTCATGGGTTACCCTGATGAACTGCAGTGTATCTGTTGCGTAGTGCCGCGGGTCATTGTTAAACCCCCAGCGAGAAAGGTAATCCAGACGATAGAGGACATTATCTATCTCCACATCAACCATGCGTATGAACCAGTCGGGCGCTTGCTTATCTGCTGCCTTAATGCGATTCAGTCTGAGCTGACGCATACGTGGATGGGTAACGATACTGTCCGCATACGCTTTGGCAAACAGCGCAGCCTGGTATTCATTCTGTGATTCGGGTAAATCAGGTAGCGTCATCGTGTTCTCTCCGTTGCGGTCTTCCGGCTTTGGGGTCCGCAGTTACCAATGCGCGGGCTGAATACCCTGCTGATACACCATCCTGCATTAAGCCGGTAGTCCAACGAAGCTCTGGATAGACCAAGATAATTAGCCCACTCATTCAGGCACATTGTCTTTCCATGTGCAGTGTATCTGCGGGGTGATTTCTCTCTCATTTTTTTCGTCATTTTGCCTATACCCCGTTTCTGATTACAGACAGGACAACTTGGCACTAGGTTGCCGGGTTTATTGTTAGTTTTGCAGTCATCAAGATGATCAATATGCAAAGTATCCCAATTCACTGATTTACCACACCAATGGCAATCAAACGGGCCTGCACCATGAATATCGTAATAAACTTTACGGTGCTCATAGACACGACTTCTGCAGCCAGCCAGCGGATGCTCAGGTGCATAAACCAACAGATATCCTCCTGAATGCTCCAGCTTACCTTCCTTTCTGGTACTAAGCTTTTCGGTTGAACCATGGCGACGAATGCGCATGTAATGCTTCTCGCAATATTTGCTATTACGTGAACGGGTGGACATGCCGCAATCTGTTGCTTCACAGACGTTATGGGCGTGCGAAAGCCCTGAGTCATTCTTTAGCTCAGTCATATTTGCCTCAAAATTCAGAATCGCTTCAGGTGTTCGTGTGCGGTTTTGGCTTTATGGCAGGAGTAACAGAGTGACTCTAAATTTGATTCCGCATCGGTTCCCCCATGTGCTTTAGGTGTGATGTGGTCGACTGTCTTTGCTTCCGTTGCCCGGCCTTCACGCAGGCATTGCTGGCACAGGTGCTTATCCCTGCTCAGCACCACGGTACGCAGGCGGTCCCACTTGGTACCATATCCACGCTCGTGACGGCTCTTACCCTGCTGGTGGTTCTCCCACCCAGTATTGCGGTGCTCTTCGCAGTATCCGCTGCGGTCGGTGGTTGTCTTTGCGCAGCCACGTTTGCGGCAGGCGCGGGGTATGCGTGGTGGCATCATATCCTCCGATTATAAAGCCGACTCATTATGAACAGACTTTATGATTGGTTTATGCCGCCTCTCCGGCTGTCACGCCTTTTATTCTCCAATGACTGACGTTGCCACTTACACCATGAGTCAGGCTGGATTCGTTGTTTTTGATTCTCTCCGCGCACTCACCGTACAAGGTAGACGGGTTATGGTTAACACGGAGGGACGGCGACAACGCGGCGCACACAAAAAACGCTATATAGCAGGACGTTGATGTTTGGTTTAAGTTTGTTCCGGTATTCTCCCGCCGTAAGTTTCCTAAACGGATTTCATTGATCTTTACAGCCCACTTTCCATCCGGTTATGGGCTGCTTTTTTTGTTCTTTCATCGGTAAGAGTCGGCCATTTAGCAAAGCGTTGTTGATTTGTTTAATTTGTTATGGCTATATTGTTGAGCGTGAATTAATAGATATTTTTTCATCATTTTCAGCCCTGCATGATGCATGGGCTATTTTTTTGCCCATAACAGGCGGGGCGTTGATACTTTGTTGAACTGCCTGTCGGCATAATAATCCGCAACAGATACCCATTTCTCATGCCTTGCATCGGCCCTTTATTGTTATAGTAAAGGGCTGTTTTTTTGTCTCTCCGCTTCTGTTGTCTGCTATTTAGCCGAGCACTCCGTTCTCACATAATCCCTCAGGCCAAGGTATTGCTTTTCCAGCGTTTCAAGCTGTCCGAGGAGATCGAAATAATCCGGTTCAGCGTCTCTCGCCAGGGTGGCGGGTCTGCTATCATCCATGCCGGCGGCGGTATCGGCTCCGCTCTTTGGACACTCGGCTTTGATGTACACGCGCTTAGTGCCAGACTTAACAGCGTCACGCAGACTATCAATTTCAGTTTTGGCATTGGTTAACTCCTGCGTGTACATAGTGTCGAGTTCGTGAAGTGACTGAATGCGGGATTTATAGTCTTTGTTGATGGCGACCTGCTCAGCAAACTGAGAGGACAGCAGCTGATAATTATCTTTCAGACCACCATACAGGTGCAGGGTAAGTAGCAGACCAATGACCAGCACCACACAGATACCAGTCAGTGCTTTTGTCAGCCAGTCCATATCATGACTCTTTTACTGACAGCGCAGCGTTACCGACCGGCAGCGGGCGATTATCCACCGGCACACCTGACGGCCAGCGGTAACCGGTAACACGGTCGGCACTGAATGCTTTGATATTTACTGCATCGGACTGATTGCCACCCAGAACCATCAGCTGACCTGATTCTGTTTTGCCGACCACAAACCCGACATGGCCGCCACCAGTACGGGAAAATGTGACAATGCAACCGTATGCGGGCTGTGTCAGCATTTTTCCGAACGCCAGATATGAGCGGGAAGAATCAGAACGGGTCGAACGAATACCAGCACGTTCCAGGCAGGCATTAACAAATCCTGCACACCACGGCACTTTACGCGCAGTGCCAACCAGTCCGCGCAGTTTGCTGTCAATCCACATCTGGTCTACTGCTGCGGAACCTGCTGCCGTGTGTTCTGATACGCCGATTTCTTTTCGGGCCTCAGTAATCCATTCTGGCTCAGTCATCTTTTACTCCAAGTTTATTTTTAATTACCTTTGCCGCCAGCTCGAGAAGCACATACAGCTTCCGGGTGCCCAGGAAACCAATCATCGCACCGCAAAATTCAGCCAGCAGCCCCCAGCTTCCGGTGTCACCGCTGCGTAATAACCACCAGTCCATAAACCGGATAGTCCCCACACTGAGCAGGCCGCAGATGACTGCCTCGCCCAGCGACTGCTTCCACCGGGAGCCATCCCGGCGCTCTCTGATGTAGGCGATAATAGTGGCGACAGAAAAACCGCCCAGCAGCGGGGTGGCATTCTGCAACCAGCGCAGTATCTGTGCCCACCAGTCAAATTTATCAGGCATACGCATATATCCACCCCCTGCGGAGTGTTCCGTGTGTAAATTAATAAGGGAAATGCCGCAACCGGTTTATATGTTTTAAACAGGTTAAAGTGAGGTGGCTGCGGCATGGTTCGGGTAATCCCACCAGCGGCGGGAAAGCAATAAAAAGAGCACTGACGAGCGTCGCCACATATCCTATTGGCCTTTCGCAGATTGCTGGTCAGAAAATAAAATATGCCGTCTGCCTGGCGCTCTTTTTGTTGCTTCCTGAAAGAAAAAGGCCGCCGGAGCGACCTGTGATTTAGTTAAACGTAATTAACACATATCCGGGATATGGTTATCAGTTCAGCCCAGTGAAATTAACCGGAGTGATGGCTGGTCAGCTTCGGATGGAGTAAAAATGCCCGATATCATCAAAGAGAAAAGCATTACCTTAACACTTGAATCTAATGTAAAAACAACACAAGATTTACTGGAGGAACTGACAGCAATAAAAGCCCTCATTGCTCATATTTATTTCAAGCTTCCTGAGCGCCAGAGAAAAGAACTACTGGTTGAGCTTGAGCCATTTAAGGGAAACAGGGCTATTGAAGGCATGATGAAAAACTTTAGTCTCGCTGATAAGAAATAGTACATTTCGTATTCACTGAAACTGAGCAAACCTTGTTTTCAATTTCATGACAAAGGCTGGCTTCCTGTTGCTTGGTGGTCAGCCTTTCTTCCAGATCGGTAACACGCTGTTCTAATGTTTTACCATCTCCACCGGGGCACCCTGTCGCTGAAACAGGTTCACCGTTGGGGTGATAAAACTCAAATCTTTTTGCGATCAATTTATAAGTATCTGTGTCTGTAGATGCTGCATCCACCATACCGGCGGCATTAAATGAATGAAATAGTTCATCACACGGCACCATATGGACACAGACAGCACAACCAGCCGGTGCATTGCTTTCGATGCGCAGCGGCTCACTCCGGGTATAACCCACATCATACTCACGGTAGAACGTACCGGTATGGCGACCTTCAATGCGATCACTGACCAGCAGGCGCTTACCCTGCCAGATATTAAAATCCACATAATCACCGGTAGCCGCGCTACCCAGACTACCTATGGATACTGTTAATTTTTTCATCTCAATACCTTTTTGTAGATATCAGAAAGCCGCACACAGCTCTTGTGTTAAGTGATAACGAGGTGATTGATACTGTGGCGGCGTATATGGAAAAAGGCCGCGCAGGCGACCTTTCAGATTGGTGGCTGATATAGTTCAGCCGGACTGCCCTGCGCTAACAAAGCGATTGCTACTGGTATTCAGTTGCCCGGAATAGCCGAACATGTGAACTATCCGGAAAGTACTTCAGAATCCATATCTTTGCCGCTGTAATTCCCTGTAAGCCTCCTGGCTTGCTTTTATTGTGTTCAGCGTGCTTTCCGCGTATGGGTCTTCTTTTGGTTTGTCTTTTAGCTGACTATTATCAGCAGAAGCACACCCAAATAAAAATACAGAAAAAATAAGTGGCAGTAGTTTCATTCGCTCTCCGGTCGCTTTCATTTTAAATTTAGACCACGGGAACTGAATAAGTTCCGTCGCGCAAAAAACCACCCGAACACTTCAGGGGGCCTGCCTGCAAACTGTCGTTACGAGCTGGGTTCCAGACAATAAAAAAGCCCCACCGAAGTGAGGCTATGAATTAGGAGGCTTTTTCTGTTGACCATGCTAGGTATGCAGGATCCGGCAAGTAAAAAATTCCGTCTCGAGTATAGTGTTTATACATATCGACTAACGATATTGTATTACTTTTTCTATCCCATTGAAAATGCAAAACCCAATCAGATGTTTTGTATTTACCATTCTGGGAACGAAACTCTGGGATGCCTATATGATAATGCCATAATTCATTCTGACGAGCGTAGGTATACTTGGCATCGGTTGTATCTAACCCTCGCCAAGAACACGCTATTTTTCCTTCATAGCAGGAAAAATCAGACAACCCATTGTTCTCGTATACATCAACAAAATCTAGAATCTTATCCTGCTGATCTGATGGAAAGTTTTTGAATTCCCTAGCAAATAATCCAGAAAACTCCCAGTTGTTATCGGTTGCCATGTCAGAGCATCATCCCTAATTACGCAGTTGCACGATCTAAAATAAACTTTCTTCGTTCTTCTCTGCTCAAACCATTTGGTGCGCGATACCTAGTAGAGTTGATTGCAGCATTCATTCTGTCGACATCGAACACTACTACTGTTTTTTGCCTGTTCTCAAGCGCTTCTTTCAAATCAACCACTTTGTTTATTGTTAGCATAAGATTGTCCATCCCTTTCAAGGCTCGATTTCTTAAATCGGCAGCGAACGT
The DNA here is from genome assembly GCF_000512315.2 of Morganella sp. EGD-HP17. Classification (NCBI taxonomy): domain Bacteria; kingdom Pseudomonadati; phylum Pseudomonadota; class Gammaproteobacteria; order Enterobacterales; family Morganellaceae; genus Morganella; species Morganella sp. EGD-HP17. The sequence goes on along the minus strand of NZ_AZRH01000019.1, from coordinate 23,150 downwards.
TAAATCCTTTAATCGGGGATCATTGAGTATGCTCTCAAAAGATTTTGATATAACGGCTTTGGCTCTAATAATGCCATCCGTTGTTTTATCAATGAGTTTAGCCGTCCTGCCAAGCTCATCATCAGAGAAATAAACGCAATCTATGTTGTCCATAGTTTGACTAACTTCACGCTCCAATAGTATTCTCGCTTGCTCTAATCGAGAAACTTTATCATTTATCTCTTGGTAAAAACCATCGAAAACATTTTTATTTTCACGACTCTTCACCACATTTCGACCAGAAGGTGATGTGGCTTTTTTTACAATCTTAACAATTGGAGTCGTCGTTTGGCTTAACTGAACTTGAGCTGAACAAAAAAGTGGCAGTATAGCCAAGCCCGCGTATGTTAATGTTTTCATATTATCCCTTATTGGGCACATCATGGTTCTTACCAGGAAATTACTGCAGCACCGTACATATTCAACTTTTATTACCGCTGCTTCGCCAGTTACAGTTCCGATGGCTAACAGCCAAGAAGGAGCTTTAGCCTATTTAACTATAAGTTAAGTTATGAATCCATAGTTAATCACACAAAACGCAAAAAAATCAACGTTATCAACATTTATTAAAGTTACAATCCAGTTTTGTGGATAACCCTGTGGATAAAGAAAAAGTGATAGCTTTAGCTCTTTTAGCCGGCTGACAAAAGTAACTAAGAAATATAAAAACCCCGCGAGTGCGAGGTTTAAAATTTGTGTAGTGCGCTAACCGTAAGATGCCCACTATTTGGAGATAATAAGGCACTTTCGGACAAAATGCAAGGGTTATGTCTGCTGCCCTATGGCGCGAAGAATTGAAGAGTGGAGACTTGACCCGCTGTATATACCATGTTTAACAAGTAACAGCGTAAATAAAATGAAAAACATCAACAAAATAGTATTAGCAATCCAATTTCCCCAGTGCGTCTCTTTTAAATATGATATGTAGTCGTGAAGTATAGCGAACATAGTTGCGCATAAAACAAATGAAAAAACACATATTGATATTGTGTACTTCCAGGAAGAGCGGTTATCGATCACAAAAATATTGAATGATATGACCGCAAAAATAAGAAGAGTCGGTGACATTAAAGCCATCGACCTCCGGAAAAAATCTAAAGATAACGAAATGCGAAATGATTTTTTTTTCATTTACTTACCTGGTAATTAAACTTTTACATCACATCAAACTATTCCGGTGATTTTTATACCTTATTTTGTTATATAACTAAATAAATTTTCCGCCTGACTTTCCTCAATATGACATTTCCCTGTCAGACCTTCGGAAAACGGTTTCCAGTTTCTGCGCCATGTTCTCTCGTTTAAATCCGGTACCAGATGCTTTATCGCCTGATACGCCACTGACGACGGCACACGCTTATACCCGCGCCCCGAGCATTTCGGACAATCTTTGAATACCGGCGCACCCTGTAATTCGCTCTGCTCTTCGTCGTACACCTTCCCCCGGCCTTTGCAGCGGCACCGGTGGGTTAACTGCCCTTTACCGTTGCAGGTCGTGCACAGTTCGTCAACGCGCTCAGTGCGGACTACCGGCTCAACAATCACAGTACCTTCCATATTGGTGATACCCGGATGCTTCACCACCTCTTTACGGCGATAAATCAGCCCTTTTCCGTCGCAGTCCTGACACTGGCAGACAGAACCCGCTGAACGGGCGTAATCCTCAAATGCCATTGCGGCCAGAATCTTCATACACTGAGCAACACGGTTACCGGCCGATTTCGCCACCAGCTTTGGTACCGTGCGCAGAGCATACTGCGTCAGTGCTTCAACCGTCCTGAATTTATCTTCAATGCTGACATCATTCTTACCAAAAAACGCATGCATGCCGAACGCGGCCCGCTGTGATGCCATACCCATTGCCGCTGCCGAATCCATGCCTTTCAGTCTGTCCGGGGCTGTGGAGTTTGAGCTGTCACTGAATGTCGGTGACTTCGGATGAAATTGTTTTAATGCGCTTTCGAGTTTCATTACGCGGCCTCCTGGTGTTTTTCCCGGTAAAATGTCAGTTCCCGGACTTCACTTCCGTCACGGATCAGGTCATTAAAATCACCTTTATCAGGCCAGCGAACGCTGACCTTCTCCACATCATTGTTTGCCACAAGGTTGCGTTTGGCACAGGCAAAAGCCGCAGCATGCCCGGTTGCGCTGCCCCAGTCAGCATCAGCAAAAACAATCAGGTGAGTCACTCCTTTCGGTGCAGTGAACTTATCCATAAATCCGGCATTAATCGTTGCCCAGGTGTTTACCCCGTAAACCTGTTTACAGGACAATGCTGTCTCTATTCCTTCAGCCACTCCCAGCGTGGATGCGACCGGAAACATGCGGATTGCCACTGATTCGGCATAATCCAGATAGTTATCTTCCTGCAGCTTTGTCATGCGCTTTACCACATTGATATCGGCCTTCCGGTCACCGTCCAGATATGTGCGGTGCAGATAACACAGCTGACCTTTTGAGTCCGTGGCCAGCGCCCACATGGCCTGATAATTAATAACCGTCATGCCTTTACGAGTCGGCTGTCTCTCACAAAACCGGATATGTTCTGCCGGTAACGTAAATATGCCCCGGTTTTGCAGGTAGCCAGCCGCTGAGGTGTCTTTCAGATCCGGCATCTGAGCATAGCAACTGATAAATTTTTCACGGTCTGAACGGGTATTGCTGCTGACCGGCTTCAGAACCTCTTTTTCCCGGTTATTTCCGAGCAACTGATCAATCTCATCCGCCAGCTGCTTAAAGCTCTTACCCTGTGTTTTTTCCAGCAACTGAAATCCTGTGCCGGAACTGCAGGTGCAGATATACGTTCCCCGGCCGTCCTGATCGTCTATGCGAAATTTTCCCTTTTTCTCACATATCGGGCACTTTCCTGTAAAATGCCGTTTCCCGGTGATCGGCGGCAGTCCGTAGTGTGCAAAAATCTTTTCCCACTGCCCCTTTGCTGCTTCAGCTGTATTCACAATAATTCTCCCTGCTGTGCGTTTTTATTCAGTTGCTGTTTTAAATCTGCGATTCTCTGCGGCATCAATGCTTCGGCTTTCTGTTTGCGTCTAACCCACTGAATACGTTTGTGTGTGATGAAATTGGATACCTCCGGGGTTATTTCCTGCGGTGTGGCATGCAGGCTGCGCGGCCATTCACCGAACTTGTCCCTGAAGGTATTAGAGACCCACCCGTCACTGACCGGCTTTCCTTCTGTGGCGCGGATGTTCTGGTAATATTTGAGCTGGGAGTAAAAACTCTGTTTGTCTTTGGTGGTATAAACCTTTTCGGATTTGCCCATTTTTTTGATATTACGGGAGGTATCAACATCAACGTCTTCACCGGCCAGCGGTTTAAAGCCGCATTTCGGGCAGACGTAAACACCGGCAGGCTTCATGTAGTGACAGGATGTGCATTCCTTCGGCTTTTTCTCCCGCTTTTCCTGGTCACGAACAGACGATGATTCTTCCAGACCGTCACTTTTACCCGGCAATTCGTCATATTCGATATCATCAGGAAACCCCAGACGATGTACGGAGCCGGAGTGATCGAAAATAAGGCATTTATCTTTGCCTTGTGCTTTACGCAGACCCCGACCGAGACACTGTACCCAGCGAATTTCCGATTTCGTCGGACGGGCGTAAATAATGCACCGGACATCACTGTCAAACCCGGCAACCAGTGTGCCGACGTTCACGATGATTTTTGTCCCGCCCTGCTCAAAGCGGTGGATGATAAGCTGGCGCTCTTCATGCGGGGTATCTGCGGTAATAATCTCTGCATTCACACCCGCCCGGTTAAACGCTATCGTGACGAAATTTGCATGGCTGACGGTCACACAAAAACAGATGGTCGGCAGGTTCTGACCGTTGGCCAGCCAGTTATCGACCACGTCACCGACCAGATCCGCACCCGACATAATTTCAGCAATGTCAGCCTCTTTGTAATCGCTGCCATACTCTGCGCTGCTGGTGGATTTAACCGCAGAAAGATCCGGCTTTGTCGGGGCGTAAAACTCATACGGACTCAGGTCCCCGCGCTCGATCAGTTCTTTCATCGTGGTAGGTTTGATCAGTCTTTCGTAATACGTCCCCAGGAACGGAGAAAACGGTGTGCCGGACAGGCCAATCACCTTAAATTCATTATCGCGGATAACTTCCAGCAGTTTTTTACGGCGCAGATGGGCCTCATCGATAAACAGCAGATCGATGTTGTCCGGGAATTCACGGCGGATCAGCGTATCGGCTGACGCAATCTGGATCAGTCGTGTAGGGTCATAGTTCGGATGCTCACGCCAGACAAAACCGATATCTTCCATCGGAATCCCGTAATCGATAAACCGTGCTGCGGTCTGTTCAATCAGGATCGTGTACGGCACAACAAACATCACCCGCATATCACGGCTGTTGCAACCGTGCGTGATGAATGCAGCCAGCGCTGTTTTACCGCTGCCGGTCGGACTGCTGATCATGAACGTGCGGTGTGATTTCCACTCTCTGCGCAATAACCGCAGTGCTCTTTCCTGTGCAAAATTTGGTGTGATAGTTAACATGCCATTACCTCAATTTTATCGACCAGGTAGCACTGCCAAGGAGAGGGGTATTTTTAATAAACGGACGTCTATACGTCTGATGCCATTTTTAACCCCTACAGAGATCTATCTTTAAGATCTGAGTCCTTCCCTTGGCAGTGCCTTCCCCTACACCCCTTTCAAAGATCACCCCCCTTACCCCCCTAGAAAGTTTTCCCCTCTTCCCCAAACCGGAAAACCATCTGGACGGCTAAACGTCTTAACTTCCACACCTCCTGATAATTTTTATCCCGCAACTTTCTGTGGGTCTGCGGTGTAACCCTGCATGGCTCTGTTAAACTTCCTGACGTATTCCCTGAGCCGTTTATTCGCTTCCCTGCGTGCTGTGTTGTCTTTCCTGTACGGAACAGGCTCTGCTTCCCACCGTTCCTGATACACCGCTGAGTAAGCCACCAGCGCCCTGTTTCTGGCTCCCGGTGATAACTGCAACAGCATTTCCTGAATCCATTTGCCGTCATCAGGAAAATAGCTGTCAGGCATCAGTGTGTTTTGGTTCGGATGCATGGGAATAACCCTCCGGATGAGGGAAAAGATCAGGAAGATCAGGGCGAATTTCGTGTGGACTAATCAGCCCGCCAGTTGCTGACACTATTCTCAGCACGCACTCGACTGGTACTTTGCTTTTCCCATACAACCAATCGCATACTGTTGGCTGTGCTCTACCGCACTTTTCGGCAAGCGCTTGCTGGCTACCAACATGCGATATGGCTTTTTCGATTGCTTCATTTTTCATTATCGGTTCTCCTATTTCCAATAGGATACAAATCGGAAAACCGTTTGTCTATAGGCGTTCCGATTATTGGTTGCTTTTTATCGGAAAAGCGATAGAATCACTCTTACGTTTTCGGAGGATATAAAATGAGTTTTTCTGATAGGCTAAACACCGCAATGCAAAAGGCAGGGTATACTCAAGGGGCTCTAGCTAAGGCTGTCGGCATGGCTCAGTCCAGCATTAACCAGCTACTTAACAAAGCCACAGGATCTAGGAAAACTGTTGAAATAGCCAAGGTGTTGGGGGTTAATCCTGAGTGGCTGGCGTTTGGTCAGGGGCCTATGCTGCCTAGTGGACAATACTCCGTGGAACGATTAACCGGAACTTACGAACACGAGATTGCCATACGGGATTCATATACAGTCGATTTGATGGACTTGGCATATAGTTGCGGTCCCGGAAGTTATAATTCTGATTTTCCAGATATTATAAGATCCATTTCTTTAGAGCCTGACTTTGCGTTGAGTCTCTTTGGCGGCAGGCCCGCGTCATCAATGAAAGCCATTAATGCTCAAGGTGACAGCATGCAAGGAACCATAGACCCGGAAGACTTGGTTTTTATCGACATTACTGTGAAAAAGTTTGAAGGTGACGGGGTATATGCATTTACATTTGGTGAATCATCTCACATCAAAAGGCTTCAAAAAATAAAAAATCATCTTGTCGTTCTATCCGATAACCCCGCCTACAAAGAATGGCAAATCGATGAACATGAGGAAGACCAACTTTTCATTGATGGTAAAGTAATAGTTAGTTGGCCCATGAAATTGCGACGTTTCGCATAAGCTTGCTCCCTGTCAAACCCGCATTCCTTGCGGGTTTTTTATTGCCTATTTTCCCTTAATTCGCCAGCATCAAAATAAAATCGGAAAACCGATTGACACCCCATAAAAAAATGGTATCTTGATAATCGGTAAAGCGATAATTCAAGGTGCGTGATATGAAAAATTTCTTAGGTTTTCCGTTAAATCATTCTGACGCGTTACATAACATTGAGATTATGTTGGAGGCAGGACTTCTTCTGGTTAGCAGCACAGATAACGAACTTAATGAGATCGGATTGTTGTTAGTGGGCATCACCAAGCGATACTCGTCTGAAGCATCTTTTGTTTCAATGGATCAGCCGCTCACAAATACATCACCGAAAAAATGTGTGCAGTCCGAACCATGCGTAAGCTTCCCGCTGCGCTTAAAACACGCCATGAAAGTGGCAGGATTAACACAGAAGGAACTGGCAGAACGCGCCGGGGTATCGCAAAGCGTGATCAGTCGGCTTATCACCGGTAAAGATAAAACCGGAACCCGGTCAGGTGTGTTGTCTCATGCGCTGGGGATAAATTTTGACTGGCTGCATTACGGAACCGGCGAAATGTACCCTACTAATTTTTCTACTGATAACCGCGAGGTTTAAAAAATGCCGACTATACATTGTATGTCAAATGGCAACGTGCCGAAACCTGACACCTATACAGCGGTTAATCAGATGTTCACCTTTCGGTTCTTTGCTATCAAGCGTATCGACCAGAACGCAAAACCTGAATGCAAAGAGGTGCAGGCGCCGGATTTACGGTCCGCAAAATTACAGCTTGTCCGTGATTATATTTTATCACTGGCAACACAGATTCCAGTTAAGGCGGTGTGACATGTTGGTAACGATAACAAACGAGAAAAACCCCGACGTTCGCTGGGAATTTCGCCAGGACCCGAAAAGCGGACGCATGGCCGTGAAATGGCTGAAGGACGGAACTCAGGATCAGATCATTGCCGCCCTTCAGGAAGCATTAGAAGAGGCTAAACATCAATTTTCATTGATTGAATAAGTGAATTTATCGGAGCTGACTTCATCAGGAATAGACAGCACCACATTCCAATACCCGGATTCAGGAATAGTAATACGGACAGGAAAAATGGCGCTAAAACCCCCGATCCAGTCATGAGCTTCATCTTTATTGAATAACTCGTAATTTTCATCATCCATGACCAGAACATTGGTCTGGTGTGAGCAGGTAACACAAAGTTGATGTCCGGCTTCAAAGTACTCCCGGATTCTGGCGTGAGCGGTCATAAAAATTCCTCTTTGTTTGTGGTGAACAGAGGATACCACCGCTGCCTGAGGTGGGAAAACAATCAGGCACAATTAAAAAAGGTGATTTATGGCGCATGAAATTGATTTAGAAACAGCGGAAAGGAAAGTATCGCAATTAAATACCCTGCTGTACGTTATCAAAGACGCTGACTTTATCGCTCTTGATTGCCAGCAGGTATCCGATTTATTTGAGCTCGCATCGTCATTAGCTGACCCGATTGCCTGCTGGTTAATCGAAGAAAACGAACAAAGAAAGGAGTTGTGACATGGAACACGAAATTAATTTAGGAACCGCTGTCGATAAAGCAGCACAGTTAAGCGCACTACTGTTCCAGTTAAGCGCCCATTGCATTGACCCGATCACGGATAACCTTATCGAACTGGCGCGTGAATTATCTGACATGGTTTCTGGGTTTCTGATTGAAGAAAGCATAAACGACAATCGTGACATGTCACAGGAGGTAGCTGCCAGCCGCGTGCAGCTCATAGATACGTTACTCAGAGTTAAGGCGTTTACAGCAGCAGCGCAACACCTGATTAACGACAACGAAGAACACCCGCTATCACTGAAATTACTTTGTCAGGCGGAAGCTGAAATTGATGAGGTTCTGGAGGGAGACGAAAATGAATAAAGTGACCGGTGCATATACCGAGCAGGATTTAGAAGCATATAACGATATATGCGACCAGGCATATACCGTGATTAGAAACACCGATACATCGGTGGCTGAAAATCACTCTCAACGCCGCCTGCTGGAATTAGATGCATTATTAACCCACATTCGCTGTGATGCTATACCGCAAATTATTCAGGATAGCGGGGTTCTGCTTTTAGTTCAGTACTGGTTAGAGCAGCTGCAACGACCGGCCCATGCAGAACGTAGCGATACAAATAATAAGGTTGCGAACAATGGCTAAATACAGCCTTTTACCGGCACACCGCCAACACCTTGATGACGCGTTGAAAATAAACGAAGAATTACAGGCTTTATTAACACCCTTACTTACCGCAGTGGAAAACGAAGCTGACACTGACACCTATTTAATGTTACGTACTGTGCAGAGAATTATATTTGTTCAGTTGGATGATTTAACCAGATTAGACGCTGTAATTAAAAAGGACTGATTATGAATATCGGTGAATTACTCGAAATAAAAGACTTCAATGCGTTATCAGAAAAAGAACTGACAAATATATCTATCTATAACGGCGCATCCTCACAGGGGATTATTGAAGGCCTTAGTGTTATCGGAACTTTAATGTTTCAATGTTCATTAGGTGATAATGACATCTTAACTAAAGATACTATCAGAAGACTGGGTTTGTTTATTCAGCACACTGCAATGATTGCAGCCACATTAAATGAAAATGCAATGCAGTCTGAGAGTGAGTTAAATAGCCGCTCAGCCCCCCATCTGCACAATCAAAAGTCAGAGGGACAGCGAAATAAAATTATTGGTGTCATTGGCGATATCAACAATGCTGAATTATCACTACAGCAACTTAAAAGTGATTTATACGAAAACGAACCAGAGAAAGAAATAATATTCGCACAGCTTGATTTAGTGACATCTAAGTTAAGTGGTTCATTAGACCAACTGGAAAAAATGACAGGAAACAATCATGACTAATAAATTTGAAGCAATCGAAAAAGCATCAAAAGGTGAAATTACTATCGAAATGCGCCCCGTGTATGTTGTATCAGGTGCCAATCATGCTTACCTCAGCCAGGGCGGCGCGCTGAATAAACTGGCCTACATTATCGCTGAAAAGCAGTTTCATGCGGAAGGCAAGCAAACAAACGAACCCGCTCAGGCTATCCGGCTTGAGAATGGTGCGACCGCATGGAAAGCAGGAGCACCACGGGACGAATTTATCGAACGCAAAAACGAAGTGTTAAACGAATTAAAAGCGGCACTGCGCCGTGAAAACGAAATTATGAAATTAAAAGTTGAGCATAAAAAAGCTATTAAAAAAGCAACTGACGCACAAGAAGCTTTATCAATTGCATCATGGAAATTAAAGTCAGCCATTAATAAATAACAGAAATCAAAAATAACTTTTAATTACAGCGCCTGCGCTGGGAATCCCTTTATCTCAAATCAGGATATCTATTATGGAAAATAACAATATTTTATCAAACAGAAGAAAGTCATTCACTGATGCTTTCTTTCATCATCTGAAAAAGAAAGGTAAGTCAGCATCGTTTAAACGCTCTGTAGATGGTGTGAAATATCAGATTGATTTAGATGCTGAGGTACTGACACAAGCGCTGATATCGCTTTATGAAAACAAAGCATGCAAAGACGCAGGGTATACAGAACAACAGATAATTAACTCATATGCAAATTACTACAACGATTACGGAAATATCACACCAGATGGTGAAATGTTTATCAGTTTAATCACAGAGTTAATTGCTGAAAACATGCACAGAAAGGAATTTAAGAATGAGCCTGTTTAATGAACTGATGATATCCGGCAGCAACTTAGAAAAGCGGAAATTATATCGCCGTGCAGCAGAGCAATATAACAAGGCATTTCATTTAGCCGAGCCCGGTAACGGTGCCGTATTAAGTAAGCAGGAAAAAACAAGCAAACAGGCAATGGAACGCTGCCTGATTAAATCAAAAATTAAAATCGCAGAGGGTTTGTGATGGGCAAAAGAAAACGTAGCAGAACGCAACAAGGTTTCGCGGGCATGACTATTGCTCAGGGGATGAGTTTAGAAAGGGATGAAGTTAAAGATTATACCAATGTCTGCAAACACTTATCTCAATTTGAAAAATGTGGCGATGAAATTCGGATGCCATTAAACAGAAAACAACGCCGGTTAGCCAAAAGATTAAAAATTGAATTAAAGGAAGTTTAATTATGAACGAATTAATCAGTATGCAAAACAATATCATCATGTCCAGTTTAGAATTTTTAGACAACATTATTAATCCGGCCAGAACTTCATGCGGTGAGCCAGAGGTTAAAAATACACATTTTGTCAAACGGATAGAGGATGAACTGGACGATTTACCAGCGGTAAAAATTATTTACCGCTATGGAAATGAAGTCCGATCCTACGATTTGAACATGGATCAGTTAATGCTGGTCGGAATGCGCGAATCAAAAGCGGTTCGTCGCTCCGTGCTCGCCACTCTTAAATCACTTGGTCAGCCTGAACCAAAATCACAGGCAGAAATTATCGCCGCAATGGCTATCGCAAACCTTGAGAGTGAGCGCCGAATATCCAGCGTAGAACACAAGGTCGACCATGTTCATGAGGCTGTTGAGCAAATCAAGCAGGGGACCATACCTGCCGGCTGGATCGGCTATTCACTGGCCAAAACAAAATCAGGTATGACCGTCGATAAATGCAAAACACTGGTGAAGCAATTCAATATCCGCAAGGACCAAATAACCATACTCACGCCGGAAAGGGTTCCACGCCCGATGGCGATCATCCCTGAATCTGAGTTTATGGAAGCTTTCAGATTGATGATGAGTGAGGCGGAATTACGCGGGGCACGTTGGTATCACCCGAAAATGGGATTGTTTCAGGCTATCGGCTGGGAGGACAAATAATGGAAACGACAAAATACGCAGTAACTTACCTGGGCAATTATCCGTGTGGCCACCGTCATGCCCTGACTGTCACAGTGACGGCTCAGGATGCAGGTTCGGCTATTGAAAAAGCGCAGGAAGCCTTTGATGACGAGCGGATCACCTCAACCAATCACATGCTTCATGCAGTGGTTCCGGTCGGGTTCAGTACCAGCATGATGGCTGAAGTCGATATGTGCCCGCCGCGCAGTGAGATTGAGCTGCAACCCTGCCCTTTCTGCGGTAATGACGACATCAAGCTGAATAGTACCAGCTGGGATGGTGAATACCTGTATACCGTCCGCTGTGACTGCTGCGGTTCCAGTCAGCCCGAAGACACTCTGGAAACTGCCGTGCGCGTATGGAATCAGCGTGAAGCACTGCAAACAGCGGAGGTTAAATAATTATGAACTTTACTGATACCGGCAATGGCGTCCTTTCTGACGACGGCACCCTGATCACTTACTCAGATTCAGTCAGCGCCCTTGAGTCAGGCAAATATGACAAAGATTTATTAAGCGGTTTGTATCTGGCCGCTGCCGTCATGGGAAAGTTAGCTGATGATCCTGACACTCTGACGCCTGTGCAGCGCGTTTCAATATGGCGCTGGGTGGTAGCCGCCTGCTTTATCCGGGAGCAGCAGGCAAAGAACGGCACTGTTGAAGTTCCGAATGATGAAGGCGGTACTGATCTTGCGACTATTTACAGTAACGGCGAATCAGCACTGACTATTTACCCAGCACCTCTGCGCCTTTCACTGAGTGAAGTGCTGGAACAAATCATGATCGATACATTCGGAAATGATTACTGGGCTGATTTCACTATCAAAACCTATATAGATTTTATTGAAATCTCTGTTGAACACGGGCCACGGCTATCAGAAAAGGGACGCGAAGGTCTGTGCCTTCTTCGTGATGGTTATATCCGCGAGCTGGAAGCTAATGGCAGTTTTCCTGCAATGCCCACCATGCACTAAGGACGGTGAAAAATGAAAATCGAATTTATCTCAAACGGCAACATAGCCAAGGTGGTGATCCATTCCTTCATCACCGAACACAGGAAACTGAACCGCCTGGTTGACGCGGCCCTGCTCCGTACTCCGGTTCAGCAATCAACTACCGGCCTGTTATTCCGCATGACGACTATCTACGGCAAGCAGAACCATATCCGCCGGGCACATAAGATTATCTGCCGGGAGGTGTCACGATGAGCCAGCAGGAAGAAGATTACGAAATCGGTGTGTACGACGACCCGCTGATAAAGGCGATCCACCATGTGGATGACGGACGGGATTATACGCAGCGGATTATTCACGATATGCGCCAGCGGTATTACATCAGAGCGGGGATATACCTTCCCCGCCCACCAGCTCCACAGGTCGTTGCGCCGAAGTTAACCCCGACAATGACGGGTAAAAAATGGAATAAGAAAGTCAGGAAGGTGAGCCATGAACAAACAATTTGAAGCGATGATCCGCCGCATGTACGGCAGCCGGTACAGTTTAGAGCGGGACATGGAAGGCAATTACGCCCGTGAAATTGTTCGCCGCATGTTTGAAGTCTGGCGTGCTGCTAAGGGGATAAAATGATGAAAGCAACTGATCTGCACCTGGTGCAAATTATCACGGCCGCCGGTCATGACCCGTCTGATATTACAGATGCTGTCTGGGCTGCCGGTTACCGGAAAACAGACTTTACCACTGAGCAGGTTATCGAAATGGCGGTTAATCAGACCGCCGATACGGTGCTGAACGGCTTCCCTGTTGAGACACTACCTAAAACGCTGGATGACCTCAGTCAGTACCATCTGAATGGGATTATCTTTGAAGCAAAGTGGGAAGGTACACCTGCAGCAGTGGCAAATACAATATTGATGAACGGGTACAAAAAGGAGTGTGAGAAATGAGCGATTACTGGAGCACGGCGGAGGTTGCCGCTTTTCTGAAAGTAACGGATAAAACCATCATTCGGTGGGCGGGATCGGGAAAACAGAAAAAAGACGGTTTCCCGAAACCCAAATATACGACGAAGCAACATCAATTTGATCCGGAAGAGATCATCGCGTGGCGCTCTGGTAAACGATTTTATTAACCTTATCCCACCACTTTTCATAAGCATCGCGCTGTTCATCAAGGTAGGTGTGCTTATCGTACACCTGCCATACTCCCGGCAATTTGTGACCTAACATAATTTCAGCGACATGAGGCATGGTTAGGTCAGATATACCGGTACGCATGGTTTTGCGCAGATCATGGATTGACCAGGTTTTATAGTCATCACAGTTGGCAGCCATTTTCTTGTTCAGAATTTGCATTATCGGACCCTGGCTACCTTCTATCATTTTACTTCCGTCTGCTGTCGTAAAAAGATAAATGCCACCACTCATCGATATAGCCTCAGATATCATAGCCTTTGCTGGCTCAATGATTGGTCGGGTAAGTGGCTTATTATTTCTATTTCCGGTTTTGTGATTTTCAGGCGGAACAGTCCAAACGCCAGAGTCAAAGTCAAAATCAGTTATTTTTGCTTTCAGGAGTTCACCAATCCGGCAACCAAACAACAATGCCAATTTGATAATAAGCCGGTTTCTCGGGTTGTATTTTTCATCATCAATCAGCCTGAAAAGCAGTGATATTTCATCATCCGACAATACGCGGTCGCCCTGCCTGCTCTTAACTCCAAGATCCACTGGTGACAAATCACTTAACGGATTTGTAGTTATGATACCCCGCCTTATCCCCCAACGATGAGCAGCCTTAGCGTAACGAAGAATGCGGGCTGCTATAGCCGGTTTGTTTTTGCTTACATCCTCGAGGAGGGATAACCATACGTGCAGATGGGTGTCATTATGGGGCAGCATCCCGATTTTAGGGAAAACATAAATCTCAAAAGACCTTAGTAGCTCATCGGCTCTGACCTGTGATTTTTTTACTGCCTTTTCCCACCACTCGCGAATAACAGTCTCAACCGTGCAGGATGTGATGGCCTCCTGCCTTTTGATGCGCTTCACTACTTTTGGGTTGCGGTGCTGCTCAATTTCGCCACGATAAAACACCGCGCTGTCCCGGGCCTCTTTGAGGCCGGTAGCAGGATAAGTACCTATGTCGATACGTTCACCTTTATCGCCCCACCGATACCGAAATTGAAATACAACCTTACCCAATGGCGTAACCCTGACAGACAAGCCATCCCTGTCCGATTTTGTCAGCATTTTTTGTTGCGGCCTTCCATTCACAGAACGAAGCCAGGAGTCGGTGATTGCCATATTATTTCCCCGTTAAATACTCTGGGGGAAATGATAATTCATGTACATGAATATGTACACAAATCTTATGCGCCACCGCGGATGTTAAATTACTGCCAAGCACCACGAATCACCGCAAATTACATAATGCCATTTAATATCAATTGATTAAATCCAAATTGACGAGGTTTCGTGAACAATAAAGCCCTCGTGGTCACCTTTACGAACATGAGATAGTATTTACTATCAAAATATTAAGTACTTATTTATAAGAAGAACGGACTTGGCTGGAAGAGCTTCTCCACCTCGGGTACGTGGCGTTTGTCAGTGATGAACAGCACGACATGGTCTCCCTGTTCAATACTGTGCTCGTCATTCGCAATAATAACCTGCTCATCTCTGACAATCGCACCAATAATAGTGCCCGGCGGGAGCTTAATATCGGCAATTTTGCGTCCGACAACTTTTGACGTATTTTCATCGCCATGTGCGATAGCCTCAATCGCCTCAGCAACACCGCGTCGTAATGACGATACACTGACAATATCTGCTTTACGCACATGGCCGAGTAATGCAGAAATGGTGGCCTGCTGCGGGGAGATAGCGATATCAATCACGCCGCCCTGGACCAGATCCACATAGGCACTGCGCTGGATAAGCACCATTGCTTTCTTGGCACCCATGCGCTTGGCGAGCATCGCGGACATAATATTGGCTTCGTCATCGTTGGTCAGGGCAATAAAGACGTCAACCTGCTCAATATGTTCTTCTGCTAATAATTCCTGATCAGAGGCATCTCCATAAAAAACAATGGTGTCATGCAGCAGCTCAGCGAGGTCGGTTGCCCGGTTGGCGTTGTGCTCGATTAGTTTGACGTTATAGTCTTTCTCGATACGCAGTGCCAGACCGGCGCCGACGTTCCCGCCGCCGACAATCATGATCCGCTTATACGGTTTTTCCAGACGCTGTAATTCACTCATTACTGCACGGATATGCTCGGATGCGGCAACAAAGAATACTTCATCACCGGCTTCGATGATGGTTGAACCCTGCGGACGAATCGGTCTGTCCTGGCGGAAGATAGCCACAACCCGGGTTTCAATATGCGGCATATGCTCGCGCAGGCTGGAAAGGGCGTTTCCGACCAGCGAGCCGCCGTAATAGGCTTTCACGGCGACAATACTGACGCGCCCTTCGGCAAAATTCACAACCTGGAAAGCACCGGGGTACTGAATAAGCTTATAGATACTGTCGATCACTAACTGCTCGGGGGCGATCAGGTGATCGATCGGGATCGCTTCCGGTAAAAATAATTTATCAGCTTCCCGGACATATTCAGAAGATCGGATACGGGCGATCTTATTTGGCGTATTGAACAGCGTGTATGCAACCTGACAGGCGATCATATTGGTTTCATCGGAGTTGGTCACTGCGACGAGCATATCCGCGTCTTCCGCGCCCGCTTCCCGCAGTACCCGCGGATGAGAGCCAGCACCGTTTATTACCCGGAGATCGAATTTATCCTGTAACTGACGCAGCCTGTCCGGGTTGGTATCCACAACAGTAATATCGTTGTTTTCATCCACTAAGTTTTCTGCCAGTGTGCCGCCGACCTGACCGGCACCGAGAATAATAATTTTCATATAAATGATCGTCCGGGTTGTTTATCAGGCAGAAAGTGCCTGTTTAACCAGTTTAGCGTAAAAAAATCCGTCTCCGCTCTGCGCATCCGGCAGCATCTGGTAGCCTGTTGCCGGTGTATCGGTTAATACAGCATCACGGTGCGAAGAGAGGAAATTATTTATCTGATGAATATTCTCTTCCGGTAATACAGAACAGGTTGCATAGACCAGTGTGCCGCCGGGTTTGAGATAAGGCCAGACAGCGTCCAGAATTTCCCGTTGCAGTGCCGCCAGCTCATTGATGTCATTATCACGGCGCAGCCATTTAATGTCCGGATGGCGGCGGATAACGCCGGTCGCGGAGCAAGGTGCATCCAGCAAAATGCGATCGAATGTCTGTGATTCTGCCCATTGTTCCGGATAACGGCCGTCACCGGTTTTCACCACCGCGTTTTGTTTAAGTCGTTGTAAATTCTCATTAACCCGGGTTAAACGCTGTTTATCCACATCAACAGCCATGACATGAGCGCGGGGCGCTATCTCTAAAATGTGGGTGGTCTTCCCGCCGGGTGCCGCGCACAAATCTAAAATAGTCTCATCATTCTGCGGATCAAGTAGTAATGCACAGCCCTGAGCGGAGCTGTCCTGCACGGTGACCCAGCCATCAGCAAACCCGGGCAGATCAGTGACCGGGCAGGGAACTGCCAGACGCAGTGCATCCGGATATGCCGGATTATAAAAGGCTTCAATATCCTTCTCTGTCAGCAGCGCCTGATATTCCTGAGCGGAATGATGGTTACGGTTAACCCGTAGCCACATCGGCGGTTTTTCATTATTTGCCGTAATAACAGCTTCCCAGTTGTCAGGATATGCCGCCTGAATCCGCGACAGCAGCCATTTCGGATGCAGCCAGCGGCTTTCATTATTAGCAAAACGCTCGGACAACACCTGCTCCTGACGCTGGAACTGACGCAGCACGCCGTTAATCAGTCCTTTCAGCTGTGGTTTTTTCAGTGCCACAGCACCGTCAACCGTTTCGGATAGTGCTGCGTGTGCCGGGATCCGTGTATAACGGAGCTGATAAAAACCGACCAGAATCAGATAATGCAGTACCCGCTGCTTACCGGTCAGCGGTTTTGCCATCAGCTGCTGGCTGTACCATTCAAGCTCCGGCAGCACCCGCATCACACCAAAACATAATTCCTGCAGTAATGCTTTATCTTTCGGGTTGATATCCCGCTGATATTCAGGCAGAAGTGCGCTGAGTGACTGTCCCTGATCCAGGACCTGGCTGATGATACGGGCAGCAATGCTGCGTAAGTTATAGCTGTTTTTCATTGTGATTCCGGTATGCCGGCAAGCGATAAAGAGAAAGGGGGACCGGCATACCACGCGGGGAATGCCGGTTATGAAACAAAATTACAGTGAATTTCCCGGGGTAAACCATTCTTTGCGGGAATTCAGAATATCAGCGGCTGACATCGGTTTTTTCCCGGCAGGCTGTAACTGTGTGATATTCAGGATCCCTTCTGCAGTGGCAACCTGAATGCCGTTTTTATCCGCACGGATAACCGTTCCCGGCGCTGCGGAAGTCTGTTCCGCAATCGCATTGGCCTGCCAGACTTTCACCGGCTGCTCATCAATCACCATATAACTGATTGGCCACGGATTGAAGGCACGTATACAGCGGTCTAACTGTGCGGCAGAAAGAGACCAGTCCAGCCGGGCTTCTTCTTTGCTCAGTTTTTCTGCATAGGTAACCAGGGTGTCATCCTGTTTTTCAGGGCGGAGTGCATTCTGACACACCAGAGACAGTGTCTGTAACAGTGCCTGCGGGCCGATACCGGCGAGTTTTTCATACAGGGATGCACTGGTATCTTCTGATGTGATATCACACTCAGCTTTATACAGCATATCGCCGGTATCCAGGCCGGCATCCATCTGCATGATGGTGACCCCGGTTTTGGTATCACCGGCCCACAATGCACGCTGGATAGGCGCCGCACCACGCCATGCCGGTAACAGGGAACCGTGAACATTCAGGCATCCAAGACGCGGAATATCCAGCACTGCCTGCGGCAAAATCATCCCGTAGGCTACGACAATCATAATGTCCGCCTGCTGGTCACGTATCCACTGGTGATTTTCTTCTTTGCGCAGCGTGGATGGCTGGAAAACAGGAATATCGTGCTGCTGTGCCAGTTCTTTTACCGGGCCCGCGGTGATTTTTTTCCCGCGGCCGGCAGGGCGATCCGGCATGGTTAAGACGCCAACGACATTGTGCTCTGACTGAATCAGGGCATCGAGGTGACGTGCGGCAAAATCAGGCGTTCCTGCAAAGATAATACGTAATGAATCTGACACGTTGCTTTCCTGTAAAAATAATAATGCCATAAACAATAACAGTGCCCGTGCGCTGCTGCGGTCTGTGGCAGATAAAGACTGCGGGTATTAAGACCGGGCTCTGAGTCTGTCCAGTTTTTCGACTTTCTGACGGATGCGCTGGCGCTTCATAGCGGAAAGGTAATCGACAAATAATTTACCTTCCAGGTGATCCATTTCATGCTGGATACAAATTGCCAGCAGATCGCCGGTTTCCAGCTCGAAAGGCTCGCCGTTATAGTCCAGCGCCCGGATTTTAACGTGCTCAGCACGCGGTACGAATGCCCGCTGCTCAGGAATCGATAAACAACCTTCTTCGATTCCGGCTTCTCCGGATTTTTCCAGCAGTTCCGGGTTGATCAGCACCAGGCGCTCATTCCGCTCTTCTGACACATCAATCACGATAATGCGCTGGTGGATATCAACCTGAGTGGCTGCCAGACCAATACCTTCTTCGTCGTACATGGTTTCGAACATATCATCGACAATCTTCTGAATGCCGGCATCGACTTTTTCAACCGGCTTTGCAATCTTGCGAAGCCGCTCGTCGGGATAATGTAATACAGTTAATAACGCCATAGATTTTTTCGTGTTCTATCTAAAAAATGGATGGAAATTAATGTCTATTCTAGACAGTTATCAGCCTGATTGACAGTATTGCCCGCAGCGGACACCGCATTTTTATCACAGGCTCAGTCAGGATGGCGCAATGGATGAAAGGGAAATTTGGTTACGTCTGGCGTGTATCAGGCGGTTAAGTGCACATCATGCTGTCAGTGCTGCGACAATACTGACAGAGACCTGCACACAGAAAAACGGTGAGATCCGCCGCCAGTTACATCAGTGCGGACTTACACTGGTACAGTGTCAGCAATTCATGAATGTGAATACATCCAGGCTGAAAACGGCACTTATATGGGCTGATTCACCGGGTAACATGATATTACCCCTGTCATCACCACACTATCCGTTTTTATTAAAGCAGATCTATTCACCTCCGCTTGTGCTTTTTGTGGCAGGGCAGTATGAGGTGTTATCTGCCCCGCAGGTCAGTATGGTGGGCAGCCGCGCGGTTACCCATTACGGCGAAAAGTGGGGGGACTGTTTTACCCGGCATCTTGTGCAGCACAATCTGGTGATAACCAGCGGCCTGGCTGCGGGCGTGGACGGATGCTGCCATAAGGCGGCGCTGGCATCAGGCGGAAAGACGGTTGCGGTATCCGGCAGCGGGCTGTCTCATATTTATCCCGCAAAACACCGGTCGCTGGCAGAGGAGATTACAGAAAATGGCGCACTTATCTCTGAATATTTTCCGGATGTACCGCCGCTGGCCAAAAACTTTCCCCGCCGTAACCGGATAATCAGCGGGTTAAGCCGTCTGCTGATTGTGATTGAGGCCGGACGGCGCAGCGGGTCATTAATTACGGCACAATGCGCACTGGAACAGGGGCGGGATGTATTTACGTTACCGGCGGTGCTTGGTAATCCGGCGTATGAGGGTAATCACTGGTTGTTGCAGCAGGGCGCCTATATTGCGACAGCACCGGCTGATATCACGGATCATCTCGCGCTGGATATGCAGTGGCTGGCGCTGCCGCCGGTCACGGAAGCACCGGAAGTGATTATCACACCGGTACAGGAGGAACTGCCGTTTGCACATGTGCTGATTAATGTGGATGATGAACCGACACCGGCAGATATCATTGCCGCTCGGTGTGAGCTGCCGGTCACAGAGGTGACAACACAACTGCTGCAGCTGGAGTTATCAGGTAAAATAGCCGTGGTCAGCGGGGGATATATCCGCCTGCATCACTGAACGGTATCGGCGTAAGGTAAAATTATCATGTCAAAATCAACGGCGGAATGCTGTCCGGAATGCGGCGGAGAGCTGGTTATCCGTAATGGTGCCCACGGGCCTTTTTTCGGCTGTTCTGCTTATCCGGAATGTGATTACATCCGTCCACTGAAAGCCGGTACTGACGGGCATATCATCAAAGTGCTGGACGGACAGTTGTGCCCGCAGTGCGGCGGGACGCTGGTGCTGCGCCAGGGGCGCTACGGGATGTTTATCGGCTGCGGAAATTTTCCGGAATGTGAATATATTGCATCTATTGATTCACCAGATGAAACGACGGTGGCCTGTCCGCAGTGCCATGATGGTAAGTTACTTCAGCGTAAGTCACGGTTCGGTAAAGTTTTTTATGCCTGTAACCGCTATCCTGCCTGCCAGTTTTCACTGAACAGCAAACCGGTTGCCGGTGAGTGTCAGTATTGTGGTTATCCGCTGCTGGTGGAAAAAAGGACATCAACAGGCGTAAGATTAAGTTGTGCGAGTAAAGCCTGCGCAAAACGACAAAAAGAACAAAATGAGAATAATGATGAATCATAATCAAACCACAGCAAATTTCGACACAATTATAAAAGCCCTGAATAACCACGAAGTTATCGCATATCCGACAGAGGCTGTTTTTGGCCTGGGTTGTGATCCTGACAGTGAGCAGGCCGTGATGGCGCTGCTGGATCTGAAACAGCGCCCGTGGGAAAAAGGACTGATTCTGATCGCAGATAACTATGATCAGGTAAAACCTTATATTGATGACTCACGGCTGACAGATGAGCAGCGTGAAGCGATGTTTGCCTCCTGGCCGGGCCCGGTGACCTGGGTGATCCCGGCAAAACCCGCCACACCAAAATGGCTGACCGGCCGTTTTGACTCGCTGGCTGTCCGCGTGACAGATCATCCGGTGGTCAAAGCATTATGTCAGTCGTACGGCAAACCGGTGGTCTCCACCAGTGCGAACCTGAGCGGGCTGGAGCCGTGCCGGACAACTGATGAAGTAAATGCACAGTTTAACGGACGGATCCCGGTGGTTGACGGGCTGGTCGGCGGGCGGAAAAATCCGTCTGAGATCCGTGATGCACTGACAGGGCAGTTATACCGCCAGGGCTGACAGAACACCAAAAGGACCCGGAATGAAAAAATTTGCCGTTTTTGGCCATCCGATTGCACACAGTCAGTCACCTTTTATTCATCAGGAATTTGCCGGACAGTTTGGTATTGAGCTGAGTTATGAACGGATCCTCTCTCCGCTCGACGGCTTCCGCGACAGCGTTTCTGCATTTTTTGCTGCAGGCGGGCTGGGGGCGAATGTCACACTGCCTTTTAAAGAGCAGGCACATGCGCTGGCGGATGAGCTGAGTGAACGGGCACAGGTCTGCGGTGCGGTAAACACCCTGTATCTGACAGAAGATAAACGGCTGGCAGGGGATAATACCGACGGTGAAGGGCTGGTAATTGATTTGCAGCGGCTGATGTTTATCCGCCCCGGCGACAGTATTCTGCTGATTGGTGCAGGTGGCGCAGCCCGCGGCGCGTTGCTGTCTCTGTTGCTGGCAGGTTGCGCTGTTACCGTTACTAACCGGACATTCAGCAAAGCGCAGTCTCTGGCTGAGCGGTTTGCCGGTCACGGAAAAGTCAGTGCAATGCCTGTCAGTGAAACCGGAACGACCGGATTTTCACTGATTATTAATGCCACATCATCCGGGGTGGACGGCGTGGTTCCGCAAATCCCTCAGTCATTACTGAATCCGTCTGTTGCCTGTTACGATATGTTTTACCGTACGGGGCTGACACCTTTTCTGCAGCTTGCCGCAGATAACGGTGTAACCCGGTATGCTGACGGGCTGGGTATGCTGGCTGGTCAGGCGGCTTTTGCATTCAGGTTATGGCATGGTGTATTGCCGGATATTGCACCGGTACTGACAAAACTCAAACAGAAGATGACATCATGAACCAGTCCATTCAGTTTCCGGACCGCGAATCACGGGATGATGATCGGGAGTGCATTGTTTTTCCGGTGATGATCAACGGCTTTTTATCAGATTGCCGCGTCTCTGCACAATACCTGCAATCCCGTTACGGAACGGCTCCCGGGGAGGATATGCTGGTTCTCTTCCGCCGGAACCGCTGGGATCTGGAGGAAGAGTTTGCGGAATTCATTGAAAAAGGTGAGGCGGATGAGCCGCCTTACCGGTTGCCCTGTGACAGATAATTATTTTTCCACATAACATAGTTATTGGCTGAATATTTCAGCCCTTCATATTCTTCCGGTTTCAGCGGACGGACGGCTTTGGCAGGGCTGCCGAGATACAGGTAGCCGCTTTCCAGACGTTTGCCGGGAGAGACCAGACTGCCCGCGCCGATAATTACATCATCCTCTACCACCACTCCGTCCAGCAGGATTGAACCCATACCGACCAGGACACGGTTACCGATAGTGCAGCCGTGCAGCATCACTTTATGGCCGACGGTAACATCCTCACCGATAATCAGCGGGTGACCGGCCGGGTTATCTGCCGTCTGGTGAGTGACATGTAATACGGAGCCGTCCTGAATATTGGTACGCTGACCAATCTGAATGTAATTGACATCTCCCCGGGCAACAACCAGCGGCCAGATACCGACATCATCAGCCAGACGCACATCACCGATAATGACGGAGGAGTCATCGATCATGACATTTTTACCGACAGAAGGGGTTAATGTCAGATAGGGACGGAGTTTATTCACAATAATTACCTCAGAATATAAATGTATTTTGGTGATCTTAATGAGAGAGTTTACCGGAGGCAATGCAACTTTCGGGCATAATTGCCGGAAAATAAGACATGATGCTCAAAAGACAGACAGTTAATAAGAAAATTCAAAAAAAAGGTTGTGCAAAACGAAAAGCTCCCTATAATGCGCCACCACTGACACGGAACAACGCGATAACACGCGGTTCCGGCAGAAAGAGAAAAAGCGGAAAGTTGAAAAACAACGCTTGACTCAAAGGGGCTGA
>NZ_AZRH01000018.1:0-68252 GCF_000512315.2 Morganella sp. EGD-HP17 | reverse complement strand
CGCGGAGCGGTAGTTCAGTTGGTTAGAATACCTGCCTGTCACGCAGGGGGTCGCGGGTTCGAGTCCCGTCCGTTCCGCCAACAAACATTAACCCCGATAGGAAACTATCGGGGTTTTGTTTTTTGTATGAAATAAATTCACCTTGCTGTTTTTTCCTCGACAGAACCTCTCTTTTTCGTTAGTTTTGGATGTCCGGATGTCTAAAATAACAAGGAGAGCCCGCCGCTATGCCAATCCGTATCCCTGATGAACTTCCTGCTGTCACTGATCTGCGTGATGAAAATATCTTTGTGATGACATCATCACGGGCACAATTTCAGGATATACGGCCACTGAAAGTGCTGTTTTTAAATCTGATGCCTAAGAAGATTGAAACAGAACTGCAATTTCTGCGTCTGCTCTCCAACACACCGCTTCAGGTTGATATTCAACTGCTGCGTATCAGTCACCATGAATCAAAGAACACACCCAAGGCGCATCTGGATGCCTTTTATTGTGACTTTGATGATATAAAAGAACAGAATTTTGATGGTCTGGTGATCACCGGTGCACCACTCGGTCTGGTTGAATTTCAGGATGTGGATTACTGGCCGGAACTGGATGAGATTATCCGCTGGTCACAGACACATGTTACATCAACACTTTTTGTCTGCTGGGCGGTACAGGCGGGGCTGAACACGCTTTACAATATCCCGAAACAAACGCTGCCGGAAAAAATCTCCGGGGTGTATACCCACACTACACTTATGCCGCATGCGCTGCTGACCAGGGGGTTTGACGGGCAGTTTTCTGCGCCTCACTCCCGCTATGCGGCATTTCCTGAAGCGATGATCCGTGAAAACACCGATCTTGATATCCTGGCCGCTTCTGAAGAAGCCGGAGCCTATCTGTTTGCCAGTAAAGACAAGCGTCAGGTCTATGTGACCGGCCATGCGGAATATGACGCGGATACATTGGCGGGAGAATATCAGCGTGACTCGGATGCGGGGCTGGATCCTGCTATCCCGGTGAACTATTTTCCGGATAACGACCCGTCGAAAACACCGGTATCCAGCTGGCGCGGACATGGTCATCTGCTTTATGCTAACTGGCTGAATTATTGTGTTTATCAGATAACACCGTATGACCTGAGTGTGATGAATCCGACGGCGGACTGATAAAAAAAGCCACCGCGAACGGTGGCAAAAGGCAGACTTAATTCACGATGTCTTATGCAGCGGCACCGGCCACAGCTTGCGCCGCTAGTGCAGTAATACGATCATAGTCTCCGCCACAGAGTGCATCTTCCGGCACCAGCCATGAGCCGCCGACACAGGCCACACTGCTGAGCGCGAGATAATCCCGGTAGTTATTCAGGGAGATCCCGCCGGTCGGGCAGAAACGGATATCCGGGAAAGGGCCGGAGATAGCTTTCAGCGCTTTCACTCCACCGTTTGCTTCTGCCGGGAAGAATTTAAAATTTTTCAGTCCGTAAGCTATACCAGCCATCAGCTCGGAAACGGTGGCGATCCCCGGGATCAGCGGAATGGAGCCCTGATCGGCTGCCTGTAACAGAGATTCTGTCAGACCGGGGCTGATAGCAAACTGTGCACCGGCGTCAGTGACGGCTTTCAGTTGCTCCGGATTAATCACGGTACCCGCACCGACAATCGCTTCCGGCACTTCTTCCGCAATGGCGCGGATAGCTTCAATTGCACACTCTGTACGCAGTGTGACTTCCAGAACGCGGATCCCGCCTGCGACCAGTGCACGGGCCAGCGGTACTGCCTGATGCAGCTCACGGATAACAATGACAGGCACAACCGGTCCTGCATTTAAAACGGATTGCGCACTTAACATCTGATCATTCATCGTCATTCTCACTTTTATAAAAACGGATACAGCAGGCGCCTTCTTCCGCACCTGAGAGTTGCGTGCGTAATGCACTGAATAATTCACGGCCTGAGCCGTCCCGCTCTGCGCTGAGGTCAGGAATGACACTTTCACGTTCTGCCAGAACAGCCTCATCAACAAGCAGCATCAGCTCGCCGGTCTGCCCGTTCACCCGGATCATATCGCCGTCGCGGACTTTGGTCAGCAGCCCGCCGGTATACGCTTCCGGGGTAACGTGAATAGCGGAAGGCACTTTGCCGGATGCACCGGACAAACGGCCGTCGGTGACCAGGGCCACCCGGTAGCCTTTATCCATCAGCACGCCCAGCGGCGGCATCAGTTTGTGCAGTTCCGGCATCCCGTTGGCCTGCGGCCCCTGGAAACGCACTACCACAACACAATCTTTGTTCAGTTTTCCGGCCTCAAACGCGGGCACAATATCATGCTGGCTGTTAAACACGATGGCCGGGGCTTCAATAATCTGGTTATCGGCAGGAACAGCTGAGGTTTTCATCACCGCACGTCCGAGATTTCCAGTCAGTACTTTGGTGCCGCCGTGAGACGAAAACGGTGTATTTCCGGATGCAATCACACTGTCATCAAGCGAGCTGAGCGCGCCTTCCCGCCATTTCAATTCACCGTTATCCAGCCACGGCTCCTGTGTATAACGGGATAAGCCGAAACCGGCGACAGTATGAACATCTTCATGCAGCAGCCCCAGGCTGAGCAGCTCACGGATAATCAGCTGTAACCCGCCTGCGGCATGGAACTGGTTGATATCTGCCGGGCCATTCGGGTAGATCCGGCTGAGCAGCGGGATAATGTCCGACAGCTCAGAAAAATCATCCCAGTTGATGATGATCCCGGCTGCAGCGGCCATTGCGATAAGGTGCATGGTCAGATTGGTGGAACCCCCTGTTGCCAGCAAACCGACTATGCCGTTAACGATGACTTTTTCATCCACCAGTTGCCCGACCGGCAGATAATTGCCGCTGTTTTCAGTAAAGCGGACAACCTGGCGGGCAGCGGCATCCGTCAGTACGGTACGCAGCGGGGTATCAGGATGAACAAAGGACGCGCCCGGCAGATGCAGCCCCATGATTTCCATCACCATCTGATTGGAATTGGCGGTGCCGTAAAAGGTACAGGTTCCGGCTGAATGATAAGAGGCCGCTTCTGCATCCAGCAGTGCCCGGCGATCAACTTTTCCTTCAGCAAATAACTGACGGACATGTACTTTTTCTTTATTCGGCAGACCGCTGGTCATAGGACCCGCCGGAATAAATACGGACGGCAGATGCCCGAAAGAGAGTGCCGCCATCATCATCCCCGGGACGATTTTATCGCAGATCCCGAGGTAAAGTGCGCCGTCAAACATATTGTGGGAAAGCCCGACAGCGGCAGACATGGCAATCACATCACGGCTCAGCAGGGACAGCTCCATACCATCCTGCCCCTGGGTCACGCCGTCACACATGGCGGGAACCCCGCCGGCAACCTGGCCGATGGCACCCACGCTGTGCAGTGCAGCTTTAATTTGTGCCGGATAAAATTCATACGGCTTATGTGCCGACAACATGTCATTGTAAGCAGTGATGATTGCAATATCATTATGCGCCATATTGCGTAACTGTTGTTTCTCATCCGGCTGGCAGGCGGCAAAGCCATGCGCCAGGTTACCGCAGGCAAGCTGGGCACGATGAACGGTTTTACTGCGTGCGGCGCTGATTTTTTCCAGATACCGGGCACGGGATACACGGGAACGCGCCGTAATACGGGCGGTAATTTCTGAAAGTCGCGGATGAACCGGCGGGTACGCAGAATGTGTCATAGTCATGGCTCCGTGCTGATTATCTGCCTGCTGCAGTATCATTAATTCGTTTGTTACCGGTAACATTGGCATAGATCAGCAACGGATTGCAACTTTTATGAGCAATTCTCTTTCCTGAATATGATCCACCTCAAATTTAGCTGAAACGAGAAAGCTTTCGGCGCGGATCGAATAATCAGAAAAAGAGGGTTGAGTACCTCTGCGGATCACAGCAACATGAAAAACGCTCAGGTTGCACGTTAATGCACTCAGGGAAAGTTGTGGTAGTATAGACGTTCAGACGGCTATTTAAACGGGCATTGCAGAGCGGAGTCAGATAAATGGATAATAAATTCAGTGTATTAAAAAAATCGCTTAATCAACGGATCCTGATTCTTGATGGTGCGATGGGAACAATGATCCAGCGCTATGCACTGAACGAAAAGGAATACCGCGGTGAGCGTTTTGCTGACTGGCCGGTGGATCTGAAAGGAAATAACGATCTGTTATCCATTACGCAGCCGGATATTATCCGCGAGATCCATCACGCCTATCTGGGAGCCGGCGCGGATATTATTGAAACCAACAGTTTTAACTCCACGGTTATTTCCATGGCGGATTATCAGATGGAGTCCCTGTCTGATGAAATCAATGAAGCTGCCGCGAAACTGGCGCGGGAATGTGCCGATGAATGGACGCGCAAAACGCCGGAGAAACCCCGCTATGTGGCCGGGATTCTGGGGCCGACCAACCGGACGGCGTCAATCTCCCCCGATGTGAATGATCCGGCTTACCGCAATGTATCCTATGATGCGCTGGTTGAGGCATACCGCAGCTCTGTGCGGGCACTGGTCCGCGGCGGGGCTGATATCATTATGATCGAAACAATCTTCGATACCCTGAATGCCAAGGCGGCGATTTACGCTGTTGAAACCGAGTTTGAGGCGCTGGGGATTAAATTGCCGGTGATGCTTTCCGGTACGATCACTGATGCCTCCGGCCGGACACTGACCGGTCAGACAACTGAAGCCTTTTATAACTCCATGAGACACATCCGCCCGATCTCTTTCGGGCTGAACTGTGCGCTGGGGCCTGCTGAACTGCGCCAGTATGTGGCGGAGCTGTCCCGTATCGCGGATTGTTATGTCAGTACTCACCCGAATGCCGGTCTGCCGAATGCGTTCGGCGGTTATGACCTGGATGCCGCCAATATGGCGGGCTATATCAGTGAGTGGGCACAGTCCGGTTTGCTGAATATTGTTGGTGGCTGCTGCGGCACCACGCCTGACCATATCCGTGCAATCGCGCAGGCGGTAGCGGATATTCCGCCGCGTGTTATTCCTGATCGCCCTGTGGCCTGCCGTCTGGCGGGGCTGGAGCCGCTGACCATCGATGAGAATTCCCTGTTCGTCAACGTGGGGGAGAGAACCAATATCACCGGCTCCGCACGGTTTAAGCGGCTGATTAAAGAAGGTAATTACCAGGAAGCATTGGATATTGCCCGTAACCAGGTGGAGAACGGCGCACAGATTATTGATATCAACATGGATGAGGGCATGCTGGATTCACAGGCGGCCATGGTGCGTTTCCTGAATATGATTTCCGGTGAGCCGGATATTGCCCGCGTACCGATTATGATCGACTCCTCAAAATGGGAGGTGATCGAGGCCGGGCTGAAATGTATCCAGGGTAAAGGCATTGTGAACTCGATTTCCCTGAAAGAGGGAGAGGCAGCCTTTATCGATCATGCCAAAAAAGTGCTGCGTTACGGCGCTGCCGTGATTGTGATGGCCTTTGATGAAACCGGCCAGGCGGATACCCGGCAGCGCAAGACAGAAATTTGTCAGCGGGCTTACCGCATTCTGACTGAGCAGGTGGGATTCCCGCCGGAAGATATTATTTTTGACCCGAATATTTTTGCAGTGGCAACCGGTATTCCTGAGCATAACAATTACGCCGTTGATTTTATTGAAGCCTGTAAGGATATCAAAGCGACACTGCCCCATGCACTGATCTCCGGCGGGGTCTCCAACGTCTCTTTCTCGTTCCGCGGAAATGATCCGGTACGGGAAGCGATTCACGCCGTTTTCCTCTATTACGCTATCCGTAACGGCATGGATATGGGGATTGTGAATGCCGGGCAACTGGCCATTTATGATGATTTACCGGCTGCACTGCGTGATGCGGTGGAAGATGTGATCCTGAACCGCCGCGAGGATGCCACTGACCGGCTGCTGGCGCTGGCAGAAGAATATCGCGGCAGCAAAGGGGAAAATGATCAGCCGCAGCTCGCGGAATGGCGCGGGTGGGATGTGGAAAAGCGTCTGGAATATGCACTGGTGAAAGGGATCACCGAATTTATTGTTGAGGATACTGAAGCTGCCCGTCTGCGGGCTGACAGCCCGATTGAAGTGATCGAAGGCCCGCTGATGAACGGCATGAATGTGGTCGGTGATCTGTTCAGTGAGGGAAAAATGTTCCTGCCGCAGGTGGTGAAATCCGCACGGGTAATGAAACAGGCGGTGGCGTATCTGGAACCTTATATTCAGGCAGCGAAAACCAGCGGCTCCAGTGCCGGGAAAGTCCTGCTGGCGACAGTCAAAGGCGATGTGCATGATATCGGCAAGAATATCGTCGGCGTGGTATTGCAGTGTAATAACTATGAAATTATCGATCTCGGGGTGATGGTGCCCTGTGAAACAATTCTCCGCACGGCTATTGAGGAAAAAGTCGATATTATCGGGCTGTCCGGGCTTATCACGCCGTCACTGGATGAAATGGTACATGTAGCCAAAGAGATGGAGCGTCAGGGATTTTCCCTGCCGCTGCTGATCGGCGGTGCCACCACATCCAAAGCTCATACGGCGGTGAAAATTGAACCGAATTACAGCGGCCCGGTAACCTATGTACAGAATGCCTCACGGACGGTCGGGGTCGTGGCGGCGTTATTGTCAGATAAACAACGGGATGAATTTGTTGCCCGCACCCGTAAAGAATATGAGGTTGTCCGCGACCAGTATGCCCGCCGTCAGCCGCGCTCAGCACCGGTGACACTCGCACAGGCGCGGGCAAATGCGTTTGCGGCGGACTGGGATAATTATACGCCGCCGCGCCCGGCATTTACCGGCGTGAAAACCGTCACTGCACCGATTTCGGTACTGCGCCGTTATATTGACTGGACACCTTTCTTTATGACCTGGTCGCTGGCCGGAAAATACCCGCGTATTCTGGAAGATGATGTCGTTGGTGAAGAAGCCCGCCGCCTGTTTAAAGAGGCAAACGCGATGCTGGATGAGCTGGACAGAACCGGCGCACTGACACCGCGTGGCGTGGCGGGGATCTTCCCGGCTAACCGGATCGGCGATGATATCGCGGTTTACCGTGACGAATCCCGCGAAGAGGTGCTGTTATACAGTTGTCATCTGCGCCAGCAGACACAGAAGAAAGATGATTTCCCGAATGCCTGCCTGGCGGATTTTGTCGCGCCACCGGGAATTCCGGATTATCTCGGAGCCTTTGCTGTCACCGGCGGGCTGGAGGAGGATACACTGGCAGCTCAGTTTGATGCGGCACACGATGATTACAATAAAATCATGGTGAAAGCCCTCGCTGACCGGCTGGCGGAAGGGTTTGCGGAGTATCTGCATGAGCAGGTGCGTAAAACCATCTGGGGCTACAGTCCGGATGAAAACCTGGATAATGACTCGCTGATCCGTGAAAACTATCAGGGGATCCGCCCTGCACCCGGCTATCCGGCCTGCCCGGAACATACGGAGAAAAGCAAAATCTGGGAACTGCTGGATGTTGAAAGTCATACCGGCATGCGGCTGACGGAATCTTATGCTATGTGGCCGGGGGCATCGGTATCCGGCTGGTATTTCAGTCATCCGCAGAGCCGCTATTTTGCGGTGGCTCAGATCCAGAGAGATCAGATTGAGGATTATGCCGCCCGCAAAGGTATGCCGGTGAAAGAGCTTGAGCGCTGGCTGGCCCCGAACCTGGGGTATGATCCGGAAGACTGAGTATTATCGCATGTCAGTCTCCTGTCCCGGTTTGCGTTAACCACCGGGTACTGTTCTGCGTATAGTGAATTCCGCTGTATCACTGTACGCCATTATCAGAACAGAAGGAGAACCGTATGAATTCAGTATTTATCATTGCTGACGGCCGGGCCGGGGAGGTGATATGACACTCCCCGTTTTCAGGCCGTTAATTATATCTGCCACTTTTGTATTATGCAGCGCATTCGCCGGTAACTGCCGGGCGGAGACTGATCTGCCATGCACTATGACCCTGCAACACAGAGCCATCATGCTGGATGGCGCGACGTGCATCAGCAAAAAGCGGTTACCGGGCTGCCCTGTGCTATGCCAGCCGTCAGAGGTGCAGGAAAAAAACGTTCAGGTTACCTGTTTTCGTCCCGGAGAGCCTTTACCTTTTGACAGAACTGCAGATGTCATTGTCCCGGTGGTCTGTGAAATCATACTCCCTGTGGATATTTCACCGGACACCACACCATAATCTGAAATAAAACAGGATAACCGGCCGGGATCCTTTCAATCGTTTTCTCAATTATCACGCAATGTGACAGCCTGCTCTTGTCATTGTTTTTTTCATCCCCATTTATAGATAAGTAATTTTCCCGTACTATGGCTGATAACAGCCGTGACCGGGCATATCAGATTCAGCCATAAAAGGGAGTGATGAGACAATGTACCGTTTCTATATTCAGGATGCTTTACCTGCCGGGTGCCTGCCCGCGTATTCGCTGCCGAAAGCAGATCAGCCTCATTATTATGAATTGGATGAGAGTATCCTCAACGCTGCACTGAATATCATGCAGATCACGGATATCCTGGATACCGATGATGTGCTGGATGATGACTGTTTTAACCGAATCTGGCTGAAAAGCGAGCTGACACCCGCCCGGGCGTCAGAGGTCTATCACTTCTTATATCAGCAGCAACTGCCGGAACCGGTACCGTCACCGGATGAAATCGCCGCCTTTAAACAGGCGAGAGCCGATGAACTGGCGCTGCTGAGCCGGCGCAGCCCGAAAGAGGGGTATGTGCCTGTCCATAAATTTGCCACACAGGATGCCTGGCGGATCATGCCGGAAGAATGCCTGCTTATTGCCGGTGTTCTGACTGATCACATGCTGGAAGATAACAATATGGTGGTCAGTAATATCGCATCACTGTGCAAAATCAGTCACAAAACACTGGAATATGCCCTGAGAGGCTGGCGTGAGTTTAATTTATTCGCGGCAGAACACGGCGGTTATCAGGTTTGCTGATGATTCAGTAATTTTTGTTACGCAAGAATAACACCAGATATGAATTGTTACTTCCGAAACTGGTAAATAAAATTAATTATTATTGAAGCAGTAATACATAGTTGGCAATTAAGAACAGTATAAATAACTCTGATGGTTATTGATAAAAATTATTTATATTGTTTTGTGTAAATGTGAGTTTTATTAATGGAAAGGTCGGCTGGTTACCGTATAATTTTTCATGAGGGATATGATTAATAGCGATAAATAATTCACTGTTATTTATATTTCCTCCCGTAATCGTCTTACTCTTCTTCATATTGGGAGCTTCAATATCGTTATACAGCGGACAGTATACGGTATGCATGTATCGGCAATACTCGTCACTTGTGTTTCATGTTGATCTCTGTTTCGTGTGATTAATCGCCTGACGCTGACCACGTCAGGCGTTTTTTTATCTGAAAAGGCGGGGGTCAGAACAGATCGCGGTGAAGGGCGCGGATGATATCTTCGGCATCATTGCCGGGAACCAGCAGGCACATGTTGTGTCCGCTTGCACCATAACTGATCATGCGGATGTTAAACGGCTCAAGGGCGCTGAAAATCGTTTTGCCCAAGCCGTGTGCACGGGTCAGTTCATTACCGATAACCGCGACCAGTGCCAGATTCTGCTCCACTTCAATACGGCACAGTGCAGACAACTCGGCGGTCAGCTCATCACTGAGCAATGTTCCGTTAGTGTGTGTGGAACCGACGGTATCCAGCGTCAGGGCGATACTGACTTCTGACGTGGTGATCACATCCACGGAAATATTATGGCGGGAGAGAATCGTGAAGATTTCCGCCAGAAAGCCGCGCGCATGCAGCATTTTCAGGCTGTGCAGTGTCAGCAGGGTTTGCTGGCGGCGTAATGTCAGGGCGCGGAACAGCGGCGGATTCGGGTCATTATCACACACCAGTGTGCCGCCCGCGCCGCTCTCTTTGCTGGAGCCGACAAACACCGGGATTCCGCTGCGCACGGCAGGCAGCAAAGTGGCCGGATGCAGGATTTTCGCCCCGAAGTTCGCCATTTCCGTCGCTTCATCAAAGGTAATATGATCAATCGGATAGGCATCCGGGACAATGCGCGGATCCGTGGTGTAGATCCCCGGCACATCCGTCCAGATATCCACACGCTGGCAGCCGAGCGCTTCCGCCAGCAGTGCCGCAGTGTAATCACTGCCGCCGCGTCCGAGCGTGGTGGTGCGCCCTGCGGCTTCGCGGCCGATAAATCCCTGGGTGATAACCGGGCCCTGTGACAGACGCGGGGCAAGGAGCTGATCACAGCGCGTGCGCAGCACAGCGGTATCCGGTTCAGCCCGGCCGAAGCAGTCATCTGTCTGCATGACCTCACGGACATCAAACCATTGAGCCTGTGCGCCCTGCTCGCGGAGCACTTCGGTAAACAGCAGCGTCGACATAATCTCACCATGACTGACAATCTCATCCACCAGAGCGCTGGAGGTTGCCAGTGCCGCTGCATCCGATAAGGTGGTGATATTGCCCAGCAGGCGGTCAATCTCATTGTGCACCGCTGTGTTCTCCGGCAGACGGGACAGGATTTCATATTGTGTGTCACGAACCTGTTTCAGACATTTTTCACGTTGCGCGCGCGGGCATCCCTGAGCTAATTCGATTAATGCATTGGTGATCCCGGCGGAGGCGGATAACACCACCAGTGCCACACCGGGGGTCTGCAGAACGACCCCGGCACTTTTCTGCATGGCGTCATAATTTGCCACACTGGTACCACCGAATTTTGCGATGACCTGCTGAGCAGGCGCGGAAGATACTGACGCCATAATGAATTCCCTTATCCCGTAAAGTGAAAAATGTGAGCTGTGTTACACTGATAGAATTATCGGGATTGCCGGAATGAGTCAATATTGATTAACGGATAATCAATATCTTTCATAATGACAGGCAAATTATCGTTTTTTGCGATATTCGGTTCCGGCGCTGGTTTTGTTTCTGTTTTTTGAGCAATATCACGGAATGACAGATGCATAACACCTTTATCGTCAGGACAGAGTACACTTTGTTGACACGATTCAGTTTTGGTTTTCAATGAAAAGAGAGCTGCAATGAAAAATATTAACCCCACTGATACTGCGGCCTGGAAGGCGCTGGAACAGCATTACGACACAATGAAAACTGTGCATCTCCGCGACTTATTTGCGCAGGATAACGACCGGTTCAGCCGTTTTTCTGCCACGTTCGGCGAAGAAATGCTGGTGGATTATTCCAAAAACCGTATCACACAGGAAACGCTTGATAAGCTGCTGGCACTGGCTGAAGAGTGTGATGTGCGTGGGGCTGTCCGCAGTATGTTTTCCGGTGAGAAGATCAACCGGACAGAAAACCGTGCGGTTCTGCACACCGCGCTGCGCCACCGTGACAATACCCCGGTGATGACTGACGGGCAGGATGTGATGCCAGAGGTTCGCGCCGTGCTGGAAAAAATGCGCGTGTTCAGTGAGCGGATCATCAGCGGGGAGTGGAAAGGCTATACCGGCAGGCCGATTACCGATGTGGTGAATATCGGTATCGGCGGCTCTGATCTCGGCCCTTATATGGTGACAGAGGCGCTGCGTCCGTATAAAAATCATCTGGGCATGCATTTTGTCTCTAATGTTGACGGTACTCATATCGCCGAAACCCTGAAAGCGCTGGATCCGGAAACCACACTGTTTCTGATCGCCTCCAAAACTTTTACCACCCAGGAAACCATGACTAACGCCCATTCCGCGCGTGACTGGTTCCTGGCGGCGGCCAAAGACCCGGCGCATGTGGCGAAGCACTTTGCCGCGCTGTCCACTAATGCGGATGCAGTAGCTGAGTTTGGTATTGATACCGCCAATATGTTTGAGTTCTGGGACTGGGTCGGTGGGCGCTATTCCCTGTGGTCGGCGATTGGTCTGTCTATCGTGCTCTCTGTCGGTTATGACAACTTCACGCAGTTGCTCGATGGTGCGTATGCCATGGACAAGCACTTCACCGAAACTGAATTCTCACAGAATATTCCGGTGCTGCTGGCGCTGATTGGTCTGTGGTACAACAATTTCTTCGGTGCGGAAACAGAGGCAATTCTGCCTTATGATCAGTACATGCACCGCTTTGCGGCCTATTTCCAGCAGGGCAATATGGAGTCCAACGGGAAATATGTGGATCGTAACGGTAAGGTGGTTTCTCATCAGACCGGTCCGGTTATCTGGGGTGAGCCCGGCACCAACGGGCAGCATGCGTTTTATCAGCTGATCCATCAGGGTACCAAACTGATCCCGTGTGATTTTATCGCACCGGCTCAGAGCCATAATCCGCTGGGGGATCATCACAGTAAACTGCTGTCGAATTTCTTCGCGCAGACCGAAGCACTGGCCTTCGGCAAAACCCGTGAACAGGTGGATGCGGAGTTTGCCGCACAGGGCAAAAATCCGGTTGAAATGGATTATGTCGCGCCGTTTAAAGTCTTTGAGGGTAACCGCCCGACCAACTCCATCCTGCTGAAATCCATTACTCCGTTCAGCCTCGGGGCTCTGATCGCCATGTATGAGCATAAGATTTTTGTTCAGGGCGTGATTATGAATATCTATACGTTTGATCAGTGGGGCGTCGAACTGGGCAAACAGCTGGCAAACCGCATTCTGCCGGAACTGGCGGGTGACAAGCCGGTTGAGAGCCACGACAGCTCAACCAACGGCCTGATTAACCGGTTTAAAAACTGGCGTTAGTGCTGAATTTACTTTAACCGTGCGTTTTATAAACAAAGCCGCTCTGCACAATGCAGAGCGGCTTTATTTTTAGCAAAAAATTTTCAGTAACGCGCTCATTTCCTGCCGGGTTTTGTTAAAGTGTATCAGAACGCATATTATGCCCCTGATAACCGGATACATTCATGACACAAACAGTGATAACACCCCCCATCCGCTGGTTTGATAATGCGGAAATGATCCCCGCCGGGGTGCTGGACTGGTTATCAGAATTAGGGTCAATGACGCGGCGCTTTGAACAGCACTGCAATGAAGTGACGGTAAAACCGTATTGTGAAAAATATATCTCCCGTGAAGCGCTGACTGAAGAAGAGCAGATGCATCTGCCCGGCAGTGCACGCTACTGGTTACGGGAGGTGGTGTTATATGGTGACGGGGTTCCCTGGCTGACCGGCCGGACAGTGGTACCGGAGGAGACGCTGACAGGGGAAGAGCAGCAGTTACTGAAAATGGGAAATGTGCCGCTCGGGCGCTATCTCTTTACCAGCGGTTGTCTGACGCGGGATTATATCCGCTTCGGGCTGTCAGAAACCCACTGGGCCCGCTGTTCGCGGTTGTGCCTGGCCGGTAAACCGCTGCTGCTGACTGAAGTTTTTCTGCCGGCCTCTCCGGCATACCCCGCATAAGTGAATATCTCGGAGAAGAATAACGTGGAACGAAGCATGGTACGCAGCAAGTGGCAGGCATACAGCCGTCTGATGCGGACAGACCGCCCGATTGGCTCACTGTTACTGCTCTGGCCGACCTACTGGGCGTTATGGATAGCGGCCCGGGGTGTCCCGGACTGGCATATTCTGATCATCTTTACCATTGGCGTGTTCAGTATGCGAGCCGCCGGCTGTGTGATTAATGATTTCGCCGACCGGAAATTTGACGGCTCGGTGGAACGCACCAAAAACCGTCCGCTGCCGCGCGGTGATGTCACGGAAAAAGAAGCCAAAATTCTGTTTGCGGTACTGGTGCTGGTGTCATTCGGACTGGTACTGACGCTCAATACGATGACCATCTGGCTGTCAGTCGCCGGGCTGGCGCTGGCCTGGGTGTATCCGTTTGTGAAGCGGGTCAGCCATCTGCCGCAGGTGGTGCTCGGCGCGGCTTTCGGCTGGTCGATTCCGATGGCGTTTGCGGCGGTCAGTGAATCGCTGCCGGCAGAGTGCTGGCTGCTGTTTGCGGTCAATATTGTCTGGTCTGTGGTGTATGACACTCAGTACGCGATGGTGGACCGCAACGACGACCTGAAAATCGGCGTGAAATCCACGGCTATCCTGTTCGGGCGCTTTGATAAGATGATTATCGGCATATTGCAGCTGGTAATGATTCTGATGCTGTTATGGATAGGGCTGATGGTTAATCTGTCCGGGATCTTCTACTGGTCCCTGCTGCTGGCCGGGGCGTTATTTGTCTATCAGCAGCGGCTGATGGCCGATCGCGAACGCGACCCGTGTTTTCAGGCCTTTATGAATAATAACTATGTCGGGTTTATTCTGTTTCTCGGCATGCTGGTCAGTTATCTGTAAGTGCAGATAACCGGCAATAAAAAAGGAGACTGGTTATCCGGTCTCCTTTTTTTGTTCTCAGCGTCAGTCAGACGGATTACTGTCGTCACTTTTTGCCGGTACAGCTTCTTCCGGCTCCAGGCTGACACTTTCGATAGTCAGACGGACTTCCGGTGACATCAGCTCCGCCAGCACGTTGTAGAACTCTCCGGCGTTGGCTTCAATCACATCATCATTGTCATTGATATAGCCTTCTTCACGCAGTGTGCCGACCAGGGTGGCAAACACGGCTTTGTCGAAGAATTCCGGTGCGTTGATACCGTGCAGAACCGACAGGCGCTGTGCCAGCATCCGGCTCTCTTTTTCCAGTGCCGAACGGCTGATTTCCGGGGTGGCATTCAGCAGCGACAGGGTGATCGCATAACGCTGTAATGTCTCGCGGATCCCGGCTGCCAGCAGCTGTAACGGACGGATACGGGCCGGGTTAATGACCAGCATATTATCATCACGGCGGCAGATTAATTGCTGACGACACAGTTCATCAATGATGGTATCGAGGATCGCCGGCAGCTCTTCCTGACTGTAACGCATAAACAGTTCGGCTTTCAGCAGCGGATAGATCATCCCGACATGTTCACGCAGAGTATCGGTGCTGACGCGGCGGTGATGGATCAGGATACTGGTCACCAGAGACGGCAGTACCAGCATATGCAGAATGTTATTCCGGTAGTAGGTCATCAGTACCGCATTTTCACGCGGCAGAATGATGATATCCCCTAGGCTGTCTTTCTCAACCTCGAACTTGTTCATCTGCAATGCGTGTTCCAGCAGTTCTTCCGCACTCTTCGCCGGGGTGGTGCTGTCCGGGGAATACGGCACATTGCGCAGCAGCTGGAGATAGCAGTCGAGCTGTTCGATCAGCTGTTCGCGGGTCAGTGCGCGCTGACGGGAAGCCAGCAGAGCCGTGGTACACAGGTTGATAGCATTCGCGGCGGCGGCATTATTGATGCTCACCATAATGTTATCAGCCAGAGATGTGGCGGTTGGTGTCAGCCAGGACGGACGCTGCGGCTCGACAGGATCGATCGCCTCACGCCATTCCGGTACCTGTTTTGTCAGGTATTGTGACAGCGGAATCGGCTGCCCGAAGTTCACATAACCCTGGCCGAGGTTGCGCAGTTTGCGCAGGCCGCGCACCATCTGCATAAAACCTTCTTTTTGCTTGGTGGCACCGCGCAGCTCTTTGGCGTAAGTACCCACTTCCATCACATGCTCATAGCCGATATAGACCGGCACCAGGGTGATAGGTCGCGAGTCACCGCGCAGCATAGCCTGAAGCGTCATCGATAATGTGCCGGTTTTTGGCTCCAGCAGACGCCCGGTACGGGAACGGCCGCCTTCGACAAAGTACTCGATGGAATAACCGCGTGAGAAGAGCTCACTCAGGTATTCACGGAAAACGGTGGAGTACAGTTTGTTGCCCTTGAAGCTGCGGCGGATAAAGAAAGCACCGAGGCGGCGGAAAATCGGTCCCGCCGGCCAGAAATTGAGGTTAATCCCGGCGGCGATATGCGGCGGCACCAGGCCCTGATGATAGAGCACATAGGAGAGCAGCAGGTAGTCCATGTGGCTGCGGTGGCAGGGCACATACACTATCTCATGGCCGTCCTGTGCCAGCTGGCGCACCCGCTCCGCATTATGGACATTCAGCCCCTGATAGAGGCGGTTCCAGGTCCAGCCGAGAACGCGATCAGCCACGCGCAGGGCGTCATAGGTGAAGTTAGCAGCCACTTCGTTCATCATGGAAACGGCATTCTGACGTGCTTTTTCAATGGTGATTTTTTTAGCTTTCGCTTCGTCCTCAACAGCTTTTTCAATCGCTTTGGATTTCAGCAGCTTATTGAACAGCTCCTGACGCACCGGCAGTTTCGGGCCGATAGCGGCCATACGCTGGCGCGAGAAGTGAATACGGGCGACACGGGCCAGTTTATTAGCGATAATAGTGTCGGTACCGTGTTCAGAGGCCATTGCGCCCATGGACACCGGCTGTGAGAAGCGGACAAAACTGTCGCGTCCCAGCCAGAGCACGGCGAAAAATTTCTGGATCCCGTTTAACAGACGCAGATGCGGCACACCGTGGTGTCCCTCGCGGCCCGGTGAACGACCGAACATCACAGAGACCGGCAGCATCTGAATATCCAGCGCCGGATTATTGCGGTGCAGATCCAGATAGGCGTGGAAAATATGGACGGAATCCTTACGCGGATTCAGGGCGTAATAACGGAACACACGCGGGCCGTCATCAATAAAGACATAACCCGGCAATGTGGTATTACCGATGACATTATCTTCCAGCGGATCCGGCATGCCCTGTGCGAGACACTGACGGCGCAGTGTCAGCAGGTCCGCCTTAGAGTGATAAGGAAGAACATAGAGTGTCGGACGTTGTGTATCCAGCCCCAGCTCATTGACCGGATCCGTCGGGATCGGCTTGCTTTTTACCAATAGTTTTAATGGTAAATTCAATACGTTATAGTATATTTTACGCCAAAGTGACATAAATGTATGAAGCCTCTTGTTGACAATTCGCGTTCAGCATACCAGAAAGGCGAAGCCAGATCTGTGTTGCGGCAGCAATAAAATCGCGGAAAAATAGTGGCGATTAGTCAGATAATCAGATTATTTACAGTGACAGAAATGAAAAAAAATACCGGATTTATACGATTAATTAAAGCGGCAGGTTATTCAAAGAAAGGACTTATCGCGGCATGGAAAAACGAAGCCGCTATCCGGCAGGAATTGCTGACGCTGATCCCGGCCGTCATTATTGCCTTTGCTTTCTCTTTTACGGCCGTTGAACGGGTGCTGCTGATTGGTTCTGTGGTACTGGTGGTGGTGATTGAGCTTATCAACAGTGCGATTGAGGCCGTGGTTGACCGTATCGGTACGGAATATCATGAATTGTCCGGCCGGGCCAAAGATATGGGGTCTGCTGCAGTATTTATCGCCGCATTACTGGGGCTGTTTGTCTGGATTATGCTGTTTATCAGCTGGTTCCAGCGTCTTTAACAGACGATTTTTTGTGAAACCTGCGGCGTAACACGTATTTTCCTCATGTTATGGTTCCCAATCCCGGAATACCTGTATATACTCACAGCCTGACTGTATAAACAAACAGGGGGCGAAATGAAAGCACTGACGGCACGGCAGCAACAGGTTTATGACCTTGTTCGTGACCATATTTCGCAGACGGGCATGCCACCGACGCGTGCAGAAATTGCGGCACGCCTGGGTTTTCGCTCTCCGAATGCGGCGGAAGAGCACCTGAAAGCCCTGGCGCGTAAAGGCGTCATTGAGATTGTCTCCGGGGCCTCCCGGGGGATCCGTCTGCTTCTGGAAGAAGAAGAGGATGAAGGTTTACCACTAATAGGCCGTGTGGCCGCAGGTGAGCCTTTATTAGCACAGGAACATATCGAAAGCCGTTATCAGATTGACCCGATGCTGTTTAAACCGAGTGCAGATTTCCTGCTGCGGGTAAATGGTATGTCAATGAAAGATATCGGTATTATGGACGGTGACTTACTCGCGGTGCATAAAACCCAGGACGTGCATAACGGCCAGGTGGTGGTTGCCCGTATCGAAGATGAAGTGACAGTCAAACGGTTTAAGAAAGTGGGCAGCAAGATTGAGCTGCACGCTGAAAACGAAGAATTCAGCCCGATCGTGGTGGATTTACGGGAACAGAACTTTACTGTTGAAGGTCTGGCAGTGGGTGTGATCCGTAATAACGACTGGCACTGATTTCCGGGACAGCCGCCTGAAACGGTATCCGCTTAAAAACCACAGTACGCCGGAGACGGACACTGTGGTTTTTGTTTTTCAGCGTCCGCGTTTACGCGGTTCGTCATGTTCATGGTCATGCAGGCATTTATCTCTGCGGGTGCAGGATTCAATATCATAACAAGGGCGGCAGTATCCGTGTGCCTCAATCACACTGTGGCGGATATGAAATTGTGCGGCGTCCGCCAGCTGACTGATTTGTGAATCAATCGCTTCTCCGTCCCGCTCTGTCACACTGTTACAGCGATCGCAGATAAACAGTACTGAAGTATGGCTGGGTTTATCAAAATGCGGACACATCACAAAGCTGTTGGTGGACTCAATTTTGTGGATAAATCCCTGCTCCAGCAGAAATTCCAGACCGCGGTAGATTGTCGGCGGTTTTGCCTGCGGCTCGGTTTCGCGCAGCAGATCCAGCAGCTCATAAGCACTGATGGCTCCGGGCTGGCCGGCAATCAGCTGCAGAATCGACTTTCGCTGAGACGTCATGCGCACACTGCGTGACAGACACAGTACTTCTGCTTTTTTTAATAAAGTCTGAATATCAACAGATTGCATGACATCACCTTCCGCTAATCAATAAATATATGAACAGCCCACTCTAACATGAATTCCGGCAGAATAACCGGTATCCGCGCTATTTTGTCAAAAAAGGGCTGTCAATTCAGGGCAAATTATGGTGAGCTGTTGGTGCAAACACATAAAAAGCACATGATAATAAAACGGAGTCCTGAATGAGTATCGAAACGGTTCGTGCCTGGTTCGGCACGCATGCCCCGGATGTTACGATTATTGAGACCACACAGCCGACTGCCACTGTCACTCAGGCAGCAGAAGTTCATGGTGTCCGCCCCGGTCAGATCTGCAAAACACTCTCTTTTAAGCTGACGGATGACAGCGCGATTCTGATTGTGATGGCAGGGGACGCCCGGCTGGATAATAAAAAATTCAAAACACAGTTCGGCTGCAAGGCCAAAATGCTGAATGCAGAGGAAGTGGTGCATTTCACCGGCCATCCGGTCGGGGGAGTCTGTCCGTTCGGGCTGCCGGTACCGCTGACCGTTTATGCGGATCATTCACTCCGTGAGTATGACACGGTATTACCTGCGGCGGGGTCGGCTAATTCCGCTGTCCGGCTGACACCTGCGCGGCTGGCGGAACTGACAAACGCACAGTGGCTGGATGTAACCACTCAGCCGGTATAAACAGACAGCACCGCATCAGCGGTGCTGTCACACACTCAGTGTTCCGGTGGCCGGGTCTCCGGCTCCGTATTTACACCGGCGTCGGTACTGCGGGGGATAACGTTATCATCATCCGGCAGGTGCTGGCGGGTAAAGAACAGCAGACTGTCTTCTATAAAGTAGTAAGGGGAGACGCCGAAGACCTGGGAGATCCTCAGAATAATTTCCAGTGAAATTTTTGTGCTGCCGATTTCGTAACGGGAGATTTGCTGTTGTGATACACCAATCAGATTGCCCAGTTCTGTTGATGTGACTCCGGTGATCCTGCGCATTTTGCGGATTTGCCCGCCGATAAGCTTGTACATCTCATTAATGCTGGTGTTCAGGTTATTATCTGTTTTATTACTCATTATCATCTGTCAGTCTGGTTAAACAATAATATATTAATGTTTGTCAAATTAAACTTATTCTTCATCACAACCCATTTCATCAAAAAAATAACTAACACTAATATTCAGGACGTCTGCAAGCATTAACAGTTTATCCAGAGGAATTAAGCTTGCTCCCGTTTCATAACGGGATAACTGCTGTTGTGAGATATTAATTTTTATTGAAAGCTCTTTACCTGTCAGACAGTTTTTCAGTCGCTGACATTTTATTTTGCCGCCAATAAACATTGCCAACTCATATTTATCATATATTGTCATAAATTATGAAGATAAACGGTTGTCATTAATAATGTTAAAATTTAACTTGACGTATTTATTTCCTCAAATAGTTTCTTTAAAAAGTATAATCGATACCCTTTTAATATGTAATAGATACAAAAAAGCAACAAATAATAAACAATAAAGACGAGAATACTACGTATTAACACTATAACCTCAGCGATTTCATGTTGTTACAAAGAATACCCGGTTTTTAACATCTTACACGAATGATGAGTAAGCGGAATATTCTGATATTTAGTCGGGATTATACCTAATATAAAGATATTGATGCTGATTTTGAGTTCAAAATGGGTGATTTAACTACCTTTTCATGCTTTAGCGGAATGACAGACAACCCGGAAGTGTGATTGTTGTCTTACAATATGGCTGAAGATAGTTTGTTAAATTCTCTGAGGGTATTATGAGAAAATACAAAGGTTAAAATATCTGAATATTTCCATAAAATACATAAAATCAGGCGATAATATTTGTCAGTAATTGTATTGATATGTGTTATTTTGTTTACTTATAAAATAAGTAATATTGGCGGAAATCTATTCCTTCATTAAATAAAAAATCCAGGTTGATTGTAATTTCACTATATAATGAAATATACAGCATTGTTTTTTCTTTTAATTCACAGGTTTAGTTATAAGTGATGGTTGTAAAAAACAACAATTACGTGTATTTTTTGCTGTCGTCAGGTGATGAGTGAAATTTAACGGTATGCGGAATTTATTGCTTTTATTGTTAGTTATCGTGTTATTGGGACCATTGGGTATTGATCTTTATTTACCGGCTATTCCGGCAATTGCAAAAGGCCTGGGCAGCAGTGAGTCATTGATTCAGTCAACTATCTCGTTGTTTATTCTTGTATTAGGCGCAGGTCAGCTGATTTCCGGTCACCTGGTGGATAAATTCGGCCGCAGACCGATGGCGATGGTGGGCATGGT
Source organism: Morganella sp. EGD-HP17 (assembly GCF_000512315.2). Taxonomy (NCBI): domain Bacteria; kingdom Pseudomonadati; phylum Pseudomonadota; class Gammaproteobacteria; order Enterobacterales; family Morganellaceae; genus Morganella; species Morganella sp. EGD-HP17. The sequence goes on along the minus strand of NZ_AZRH01000018.1, from coordinate 47,303 downwards.
ATTGTATATCGCCGGTTCCCTGACTGCTGCCTTTGCGGTGACTCCGGGGATGTTTATCGCTTCCCGGTTAATTCAGGGAGCGGGTGTCTGCTGTACCTCAGTGGTTGCTTTTACCTGTGTCCGCGATTGCTTTAACGGCAACGAAGCGGCACGTGCTTTCGGCTTTTTAAACGGGACATTAAATATTGTTCCGGCGCTGGCGCCGCTGCTGGGCGGTATTATGGCGGAATATTACGGTTGGCGGCTGCCTTTTGGCTTCCTGGCGCTGTATGCTTTTATTCTGCTGATTCTGACGGCTAAATATCTGCCGGAAACCCGGCCGGAAAGCAGTGCTCAGCATAAAGAGAACCCGCTGAAGAGCCTCGTTTCTGTGTTGTTCAGCAAGCGGTTTTTGATCTTTTCCCTGGTGAATGCCGGGACAATGGGAATGGTATTAACGTATGTTTCCCTGGCTCCGGCGGTACTGATGGGCGACGCGGCACTCAGCCCGTTACAGTTTTCGGTTGTGTTCGGCGCTAACGGATTTTGGATTATGGGGATCAGTATGATCGCCAACCGGGTGATCCGCAGAGCCGGACGGCCTGTTTGTCTGGTTTCCGGTGGTGTACTGATGGTGTTGGGGTGCATTGCGCTGGCACTGAGCCCGGTACTGTTCTCCGCACAAATACAGAATCACTGGCTGATCTATATGCTGCCGGTGGCCGCAGCCTGTGCCGGGCTGGCCTTTATTATGGGACCGGCAACCAGCTATGCCCTGGAGCCTTATTCTGATAACGCCGGTGTTGCCTCTGCACTGGTGGGGTTTATGCAGATGGCGGGCGGCGCAGTGCTGACGTTGGTTGCTATCGCATCACCCTTACCGCCGAAAACTGCACTGGCCGTCACTATGCTGTGCGGCGCCCTGCTGGCATGGAATGCGTACCGGGTGAGTAAAAAGGAACAGCGGCAGGCGTGATGCAGAAAGCGGAGATATCATACCTCTGTGATATACTCCGCCTTTGTTTTTCTTTCTGACTGATGTACTGAGATCCCGGATACACCATGCACCAAAACACACCAACAGAAAAAACCACTGAAAACCAGCAGTTACGCACTACTGGCGGCTATAAGAACCTTAACCGTTTCTCCGTTGCGCCCATGCTGGACTGGACTGATCGCCATTGCCGTTATTTTCACCGTAAACTCAGCCGCCACGCGCTGCTGTATACCGAAATGGTGACCACCGGGGCGATTCTGTTCGGGAAAGGGGATTATCTGGCGTATAACGAAGCGGAGCACCCGGTTGCATTGCAACTCGGCGGCAGTGACCCGGCGGCACTGGCTCAGTGTGCGAAAATCGCACAGGAACGCGGTTATGATGAAATCAACCTGAATGTCGGCTGTCCGTCTGACCGTGTGCAGAACGGGATGTTCGGTGCCTGTCTGATGGGCAATGCGTCACTGGTGGCGGATTGTGTCGCAGCAATGCGGAATGTGACAGATATTCCTGTTACCGTTAAAACCCGGATCGGGATTGATGATCAGGACAGTTACGAATTTTTGTGTGATTTTGTCGGTACCGTGGCGGAGCGCGGCGGTTGTGAGATGTTTGTCATCCATGCCCGTAAAGCCTGGCTCTCCGGTCTGAGCCCGAAAGAGAACCGTGAGATTCCGCCGCTGGATTATCCTCGTGTATATCAATTGAAAAAAGATTTTCCGCATCTGACTATGGCGCTTAACGGCGGGATAAAAACATTGGAAGAGGCGAAAACCCATCTGCAGTATATGGATGGCGTGATGGTCGGGCGTGAGGCATATCAGAATCCGTCAATCCTGGCACAGGTGGATAATGCCCTGTTTGATGCGGCACTGCCGGTGACCGATACGGTCGCGGCGGTGGAAGCGATGTATCCTTATATTGAGGCGGAACTGGCGACAGGGACTTATCTCGGCCATATCACCCGCCATATGCTGGGGATTTTCCAGGGGATCCCGGGGGCGCGTCAGTGGCGTCGTCATCTGAGTGAAAATGCCCATAAAGCCGGGGCAGATCTGCGTGTGATTGAAGCGGCACTGGAATTTGTTACCCGAAAAAATATAACTGAATAATTATCAGATGAATAATGAACTCTCTGAACAGAGAGTTCATTTTGTTTCAATTATAATGAATCAAAGAAACGGTTATAGCATGCGATGATATAACTGATTTGTGCATTGAATGCGTCTTTGATTTCGTCTTTCTGTTCCGGTGTTTCAGCTTTCTTTTTCAGAATAAAAAAGCTTTCCTGCATTAATTGTACAGTGACATCTGCAGATTTTTGAAATGCAGATAAGCTATTGTTTTTACCGTAACATTCAAGAATGGCATCAAAGCGTTTATCCGCTTCATCACGAATCATCTGGAATTCAGCGTTTGTGATTCTGTCATCCTGATAGATGAAATCAACAAGATGGTTTATTTCCGTATTATTCATAATCATTCCTTTTATTAGTGAAAGAGAAATAAGAATAAATATCCGGTGTTAAACAATCAATAAAAATAAATATACAAATTTAATATGAACCAGAGGTATTTATTAATAAAAACCCTCATTTAATAACGAGAGTTTTTATTATTAATTAAATAATATATATCTTAAGGAATTAAGATACTGGATCCGGTCGTTGCACGGCCTTCCAGGCGTTTGTGTGCCAGTGCGGCGTCTTTCAGCGGGTAAACCTGATCCGCAGGGATGGAAATAGTCAGCTTACCGCTCAGGATCAGATCAAAAATTGCCTTGCTGGCTTCGTTAAGTTCTTCACGGTTGGTGATGTAACCAAAGACAGAAGGGCGGGTCACATACAGTGAGCCTTTCTTATTTAAGATCCCCAGGTCAACACCGGTGACCGGGCCGGAGGCGTTGCCGTAGCTGACCATCAGGCCGCGGCGCTTCAGGCAGTCCAGTGACGGCAGCCAGGTGTCTTTGCCGACAGAGTCATATACCACACCGACTTTTTCACCGTTAGTGAGTGCCAGCACCCGCTCAACAATGTCTTCTTTATTGTAGTTGATGGTTTCCCAGGCACCGGCGGCTTTGGCTTTCTGCGCCTTTTCATCAGAACCCACGGTACCGATCATCTTCGCGCCCAGCGCTTTGGCCCACTGGCAGGCGATTTGTCCGACACCACCGGCAGCCGCGTGGAACAGGAAGACTTCCCCGGCTTTTACCTCATAGGTTTTGCGCAGCAGATAAAACGCGGTCAGACCTTTCATAAAGCAGGCAGCAGCCGTTTCAAAGCTGATACCGTCCGGCAGAATGGCGAGCTTTTCTTCCGGCACGTTATGGATTTCGCTGTACGCACCCAGCGGAGACTGTCCATAAACTACGCGGTCACCGACTTTAATGTGTTTTACGTTTGCACCGGTTTTCACCACCACACCAGCGGCTTCAGAGCCGACACCGGAAGGGGATACCGGCGCAGGGTACAGGCCGCTGCGGAAATAGGTATCAATATAGTTCACACCGATTGCTTTGTTTTCCACCTGAACTTCACCCGGTGCCGGATCTGCCGGCGTAAAGTCACGATAAACCAGCACATCGGTACCGCCGGGTGCATCAAATTCAATACGTTTAGCCATGGAGGGAACCTCATTCGGAAAAAAAGAGTGACCACTTACCTGCAAACAGCGCAGAAACAGTAAGCGGGACAGTTAATCATATGATTTATTGTATTTGGCATAATTGCATGTCACTGAAAATTACTCAAGCTTCGTGCAATCAGCGGCAAAGGAGGGCTATACTACCCGCTCTGTCCCGTTCAGGGACGCAGGTATTCTCCCCGGCAGACGCACTGATAAGTAAGAGAGTTTCATGGCCAGATATCCCAAGGACACCAAGACCGACAAACCCCGTGACCATCAGATGGAAGGGCTGAAATTACCGCCGCATTCCCTGGAAGCCGAGCAGTCCGTTCTCGGCGGACTGATGCTGGACAACGAGCGTTGGGATAATGTCTCTGAACGTGTGACCGGCGAGGATTTTTTCAGCCGCCCGCACCGGACGATTTTCAGTCAGATGCAGCGCCTGCTCGAGCAGGGACGGCCGATTGACCTGATCACTCTGTCTGAAGCACTGGAAACCGGCGGCGAGCTGGAAAATGTCGGTGGTTTTGCCTATCTGGCAGAACTTTCGAAAAATACGCCAAGTGCGGCGAACATTAATGCTTATGCTGATATCGTCCGTGAACGTGCGGTGATCCGCGATATGATTTCTGTCGCCAATGAGATCGCCGATGCCGGTTACGATCCGCAGGGGCGTTCCAGTGAGGATCTGCTCGATCTGGCGGAATCCCGCGTGTTCCAGATCGCCGAAAACCGTGCCAATAAAGATGAAGGGCCGAAGGGGATCGAGGCAATTCTGGAAGAAACCGTCGAGAAGATCGAAAAACTTTATGCTCAGCCGCATGACGGGGTGACCGGGGTATCGTCCGGGTATCAGGATTTGGATAAAAAGACCGCTGGTCTGCAACCTTCTGATTTAATTATTGTTGCGGCGCGTCCGTCCATGGGGAAAACCACCTTCGCCATGAACCTGTGTGAAAACGCCGCCATGACCGAAGAAAAACCGGTGCTGATTTTCAGCCTCGAGATGCCCGGCAACCAGATCATGATGCGTATGCTGGCTTCCCTTTCCCGCGTTGACCAGACCCGTATCCGTACCGGGCAGCTCGATGATGAGGATTGGGCGCGCATCTCCAGCACCATGGGTATTCTGCTGGAAAAGCGCAATATGTATATTGATGACTCTTCCGGCCTGACCCCGACCGAAGTCCGTTCCCGCGCACGGCGGATTTTCCGTGAGCACGGCGGCTTAAGCCTGATTATGATCGACTACCTGCAATTAATGCGCGTACCGTCTCTCTCTGATAACCGTACCCTGGAAATCGCTGAGATTTCCCGCTCCCTGAAAGCACTGGCCAAAGAATTACAGGTACCGGTGGTCGCGCTGTCCCAGCTGAACCGTAGTCTGGAACAACGTGCCGATAAACGCCCGGTAAACTCCGACCTGCGTGAATCCGGCTCTATCGAGCAGGATGCCGACCTTATCATGTTTATCTACCGTGATGAGGTGTATCACGAAAGCAGTGATCTGAAAGGCGTGGCTGAAATCATTATCGGTAAGCAGCGTAACGGCCCTATCGGAACCGTCCGTCTGACCTTCAACGGCCAGTGGTCGCGTTTTGATAACTATGCAGGGCCGAGTTATGACGATGAATAAACCGTCTGAATATAGTACGGACGGCATAATAACCCTGATAACAAACAAGACATCAACAACCCCTAACCAAGGAACCCCTATGAAAGCGGCAACAGCCGTCATTGACCGTGGTGCGCTGCGCCACAACTGGCAGCGGATCCGGGAATTGGCACCGGACAGCCGTCATGTTGCGGTGGTCAAAGCAAACGCCTACGGCCACGGATTAGTCGAAATCGCCCGTGAACTCAATGAGGCGGACGCGTTTGCGGTGGCGCGTCTGAGCGAAGCGCACGCGTTGCGCGCCGGTGGTATTGTTAAACCTATCATCTTACTGGAAGGTTTTTTCGATGCGGCGGATTTGCCGGTGATTGTTGCCAGTCGTCTGGAAGTGGCGGTTCATTTTGAAGAGCAGTTAGTGGCGCTGGAGCAGGTGCAGTTATCGGATCCGGTGAAAGTCTGGATGAAAATTGATACCGGTATGCACCGTCTCGGCGTGCGTCCGGAAGAAGCAGAAGCGTTTTATCAGCGGTTGTGTAAATGCAAAAACGTACAGCAGCCGGTGAATATCATCAGCCATTTCAGCCGCGCTGATGAAGATGACGCACAGCCGACAGAAGCCCAAATCACCCGCTTTATGGCATTTGCTGCTGATAAACCGGGGGAAAAATCGATTTCCGCGTCCGGTGGTATTCTTTACTGGCCGCAGGCGCACCTCGACTGGGTTCGTCCCGGGATCATTCTGTACGGCGTGTCACCGAAAAGCGGTACCGAAGCCGGTGATTACGGCCTCAAACCGGTGATGACCCTCAAATCCCGCCTGATTGCTGTGCGTAAACATAAAGCCGGGGAAGCGGTCGGTTACGGCGGTACCTGGGTCAGTGATCGTGACACCTGCCTGGGTGTGATTGCCGTCGGTTACGGTGATGGCTATCCGCGCAGTGCGCCATCCGGCACACCGGTGGTAATTAACGGGCGCCGTGTTCCCATTGCCGGGCGTGTTTCCATGGATATGATAACTATCGACCTGGGGCCGGATTGCAGTGATAAAGCGGGTGATGAAGTCATTTTGTGGGGGGATTCACTGCCGGTAGAGCAAATCGCAGAAGCCAGCGGTATCAGCGCCTATGAACTGATCACCAAGCTGACCTCCCGCGTGGCAATGGAATATCTGGACGAATAAAATCTGACGCGATATGTTCTGATAGTGAGAAAAATTACAATCAGGAGTATCGCTTGTGTTCGAACATGTAGACGCCTACGGCGGCGACCCGATCTTAACGCTCGTTGAGCATTTCAAACAGGATCCCCGGAAGGAGAAGGTCAATCTCAGTATTGGCCTCTATTACGACGATTCCGGGGTGACTCCGCAACTGAACAGCATCGCACAGGCGAAACAGCGCTATAACGCGCAGGATACCGGGGCCTCCCTGTATCTGCCGATGGAAGGTTTTGCTCCTTACCGCAGCGCGGTACAGACGCTGCTGCTGGGCGATGACAGCGGGCTTATCCGCGAAGGCCGCGTGGCGACGATCCAGACTCTGGGCGGATCCGGTGCACTGAAGATCGGCGCGGATTTTCTGCACCGTTATTTCCCGGGATCGGATGTCTGGCTCAGTGATCCGACATGGGAAAACCATCAGGCGATCTTTGCCGGAGCAGGATTTAAAACTCATTATTATCCGTATTTTGATCCGCAGACCAAAGGTGTGAAGTTTGACGAGATGCTGGCAACATTTGAGACGTTACCGGCAAAAAGCGTCATTTTACTGCATCCGTGCTGCCATAACCCGACCGGTTCCGATCTGACACCGGAGCAGTGGGACAAAGTCGTCGCGGTGGTGAAAAAGCGGGAGCTGATCCCGTTCCTGGATATTGCTTATCAGGGCTTCGGCGGCGGTATGGAAGAGGATGCTTATGCTATCCGCGCCATGGCGGCGGCAGAGGTACCGTGTTTCGTCAGTAACTCGTTCTCAAAAATTTTCTCACTGTACGGTGAGCGTGTGGGCGGGTTGTCAGTCCTCTGCCCGACACAACATGAAGCAGAGCGGGTGCTGGGTCAGCTGAAAGCGGGTGTGCGCCGTGTCTATTCCAGTGCACCGTCTTACGGGGCAAAACTGGTCTCTGAAGTGCTGAATGATACTGCGCTGAAAGCACAGTGGCTGGCGGAAGTGGACACCATGCGCAGCCGGATCGCAGAGATGCGGACAGTGCTGGTGAATACACTGAAAAACACATTGCCGGAGAAGAACTTTGATCATCTTCTGCATCAGCGCGGGATGTTCAGTTACACTGGGTTCAGTCCGGAGCAGGTTACCGCACTGCGTGAGCAGCATGCGGTGTATCTGGTCGGTTCCGGGCGTGTCTGTATGGCGGGGGTGAACCGTCATAATGTGGATGCGATTGCGCAGGCTTTTGCGGCGGTCAGCCGTTAATCCTCAGCAATGAAATGATGATGCGCGGAATAATTCTGTTCCGCGCCTGTTTCAGCGTAGCTGACTGTCTTTACTGCCGCGCCGGTTATAGCCGCTGAATGCGGCCTGCTTTTTATCCGCTTCTGCCTGACAATTCACACACAACTGCACACCGGGTATTGCATCACGCCGCGCCTGCGGGATCGGGTCACCGCACTCTTCACAAAACAGCGCGCTTTCCCCTGTCACCAGCTGGCTGCGCACCCGCGCGACCGCATCATCCAGTGTGGCATCAATCTGCTCCTGAACAGCAGAATCACTTGCCCATCCGCTTGCCATGTCCGCCTCCTGTTTCCGGTGGTTGCCTGATACTTTATTTTATCACGGGTTGCTTATTATTTCACCAGCACGGAAAGCGGACAAAAAAATACCGCAGCGAACGCTGCGGTATTTTCAGAATCAGAAAAGATTAATATCCTCTTTTCAGGATCGGCTTCAGGAAGCGGGCGGTGTGTGAGCGTTCACATGCCGCCACCTCTTCCGGGGTACCGGCGATCAGGATTTCACCGCCGCCGCTGCCGCCTTCCGGACCTAAATCCACAATCCAGTCCGCAGTTTTAATCACATCGAGGTTATGTTCGATAACCACAATACTGTTGCCCTGGTCGCGCAACTGATGCAGTACCGCCAGCAGTTGTTCGATATCCGCGAAGTGCAGACCGGTGGTCGGCTCATCGAGGATATAGAGTGTCTGCCCGGTGCCGCGTTTGGAGAGTTCCTTCGCCAGTTTCACCCGCTGCGCTTCACCACCGGAGAGGGTTGTTGCCGACTGCCCGAGGCGGATGTAAGACAGTCCGACATCCATCAGGGTCTGTAATTTACGCGCCAGCGCCGGGACGACATCGAAGAATTCGCGGGCTTCCTCGATAGTCATATCCAGCACTTCGTGGATATTTTTCCCTTTGTATTTCACTTCCAGGGTTTCGCGGTTATAGCGTTTGCCTTTGCACTGGTCGCACGGCACATACACATCCGGCAGGAAGTGCATTTCCACTTTCAGTACGCCGTCACCCTGACAGGCTTCGCAGCGGCCGCCCTTGACGTTGAAACTGAACCGTCCCGGTGTGTAACCGCGTGAGCGGGATTCCGGTACGCCGGCAAACAGTTCGCGGACAGGCGTAAACACGCCGGTATAGGTCGCCGGGTTTGAGCGCGGGGTCCGTCCGATCGGGCTCTGGTCGATATCAATGACTTTATCAAAATGTTCCAGACCTTCGACAGACTTATACGGTGCAGGCGTAATGGTGGTCGCGCCGTTGAGCTGTGTCTGGGCAATCGGGAACAGCGTGTCATTGATCAGGGTGGATTTCCCTGAACCGGAAACCCCGGTGATACAGGTAAACAGGCCGACCGGCAGATTCAGGGTCACATTTTTCAGGTTGTTGCCGCAGGCACCGGTGATGGTCAGCATTTTGGCCGGATCGGCCACATTGCGTTTTTCCGGGATACTGATCCTGCGTTCGCCGCTGAGGAATTTCCCGGTCAGGGAATCCGGCGTGCCGATAATATCCTCCAGTGACCCCTGGGCGACAATCTCCCCGCCGTGAACACCCGCGCCCGGGCCGATATCGATAATATGATCAGCGGCGCGGATAGCATCCTCATCATGCTCCACCACAATCACGGTATTACCGAGATTGCGCAGATGAATCAGGGTTTCCAGCAGGCGGTCATTATCGCGCTGATGCAGCCCGATTGACGGCTCATCCAGCACATACATCACACCGACCAGACCGGCACCGATCTGACTGGCAAGGCGGATACGCTGAGCCTCGCCGCCGGACAGGGTTTCTGCGGAGCGGGAGAGTGTCAGGTAATTCAGGCCGACGTTAACCAGGAACTTCAGGCGATCCTGAATCTCTTTCAGGACTTTTTCGGCGATTTTCGCGCGCTGGCCGCTGAATTTCAGGTTATTAAAGAAATCCATCGCATGTCCGATGCTGAAATCAGAAATCTGCGGCAGCGTGGTGTTATCGACAAACACAAAGCGGGCTTCTTTTTTCAGACGGGTGCCGCCGCAGGAAATACACGGACGGTTGCTGATATATTTGGCCAGTTCCTCGCGCACTGCCATGGATTCCGTTTCTTTATAACGGCGCTCCATATTGTGCAGCACACCTTCGAACGGATGATGACGGACTGTCACATCACCCCGGTCATTGGAATATTTAAACTCAATGGATTCACGGCCTGAACCATTGAGGATCACTTTCTGAATTTTGGCCGGTAACTCTGAATACGGGGATTCAATATCAAACTTATAATGATCCGCCAGGGACATCAGCATCTGATAATAATAGAAATTACGGCGATCCCAGCCGCGGATAGCCCCGCCGCCGAGTGACAGATTCGGGTTCTGCACCACGCGATCCGGATCGAAAAACTGCTGAACACCCAGACCGTCACAGGTCGGGCAGGCACCTGCCGGGTTGTTGAAGGAGAACAGGCGCGGCTCCAGCTCACTCATGCTGTATCCGCAGACCGGGCAGGCAAAGTTCGCTGAAAATACCAGCTCTTCGGCGCTGTTATCTTCCATATCGGCGATAATGGCCGTACCGCCGGACAGTGTCAGTGCAGTTTCAAAGGATTCCGCCAGGCGCTGTGTCAGATCATCCCGGACTTTAAAACGGTCAACCACCACTTCGATGGTGTGTTTGATCTGTAATTCCAGTTTCGGCGGATCAGAGAGATCACAAATCTCCCCGTCGATCCGCGCACGGATATAGCCCTGTGCCGCCAGGCTATCGAGCAGTTTGGTGTGTTCGCCTTTGCGCTCTTTGACGACCGGCGCCAGCAGCATCAGGCGTTTGCCTTCCGGCAGGGTCAGAACATTATCCACCATCTGACTGACCGTCTGTGCCGTCAGCGGAATATCGTGATCCGGACAGCGCGGCTCACCCACACGGGCAAACAGCAGACGCAGATAGTCATGAATTTCAGTAATTGTTCCCACGGTGGAACGCGGGTTATGGGAAGTGGATTTCTGCTCGATGGAAATTGCCGGGGAAAGCCCTTCAATATGATCCACATCCGGTTTTTCCATCAGCGACAGGAACTGACGCGCATAGGCGGACAGGGATTCCACATAGCGGCGCTGCCCCTCGGCATAGAGTGTATCAAAGGCAAGGGACGACTTCCCGGAGCCGGATAACCCCGTGATAACAATCAGTTTATCACGCGGAATAATGAGGTTGATATTCTTCAGATTGTGGGTGCGGGCGCCCCGTATATCGATATTATCCATGTACCACTTCCCGGGAGTTTCAGATAGCGAACAATTTATTCAGCCTGATATTATTGCACATAATTTACTGAATGGATATCCAGTATCAGAAGAAATCTGTGTATAATCTCAGCAGCATTTGCCTGACAGCTGATTGTATTTTGCGCAGCAGATTTTAGAGAAGACACGCAAATCTGCAAAGGAAATCACGGCAAAAGATTACCGTTTCAAAAAAGCCACTCAGACGTGTTAGACTAGATCCTTATATGTTTTAAACAATTTCATCGGGAGTATTTCATGGCCAGCAGAGGCGTCAACAAAGTCATTCTTATCGGGAACCTGGGTCAGGATCCGGAAGTGCGTTACATGCCTAACGGCGGTGCGGTTACCAACATCACACTGGCGACATCAGAATCATGGCGTGATAAACAAACCGGCGAAATGAAAGAGAAGACCGAATGGCACCGTGTGGTGATCTTCGGCAAACTGGCAGAAATTGCCGGTGAATATCTGAAAAAAGGTTCACAGGTTTATATCGAAGGTTCACTCCAGACCCGCAAATGGCAGGATCAGAGCGGCCAGGAGCGTTACACCACGGAAGTCGTGGTGAATATCGGCGGCAGCATGCAAATGCTGGGCGGCCGCAGCGGCGGTGGCGACAATATGTCTCAGGGCGGCGGCTGGGGTCAGCCACAGCAGCCACAACAATCCCAGCAGTTCAGCGGCGGCGGCAACCCGCGCCCGGCACAGCAGCCGGCAGCAGCAGCACCGCAAAGCAATGAACCGCCAATGGATTTCGATGACGATATTCCGTTCTGATCCGGATCCGCTGAAAGTACCCTGCATCTGCGGGGTATTTTTTTGCCCGGATTTTCTGACCGCAGCCCGGAACAGACAAAAAAATACCCCTTATGTCGGTGACAGTAAGGGGTGATGTCTCATGCCGTTGGATGAACACATGAGATTGCCCGGGGTTAACAGGCAGTGTAGCTTATGTTTTTATAAGTCCTGTTTTTGTCCTGTTCGTCTGATTTTTCATCATAACGGGTATTTTTATTATAAGTGTCTGCGTAATCGGATGTATGTTTGCGCTTAATTAAAGAAAAACCCAATAAAATCATTGGGTATCAATAAGTTATATACTCAATTTTTATAAAAATGCGATAAGAGGCTTAAAGAGCATGTGTCGGATTACGTTTTATCGGTAAACCTGAAACGTGACAATCACGATAGTAATTATATGTGATTTAAATCACATAAAAATGGTTGTTTTGGCCTGTTTTGTAATTTCAATGTAATTTTAAAGCTTATTTGTAACAAATGAATCACATTAAAATGATGTTTTTTTCCGGACTGGCCGGATGAGTAAAGCCGGACTTTTATCCCATTGAGCAATAAAACTGATAAAGAAACGGTTTTTAGTGACTGACAGCGATAATGTGAACACACGCTGCTTCCGGTTATTTCACTGCAATATATTCCGCTGCAATTTCCTTAAATTGAGTTTTATAGCTCCGCGTTATGATTACCTTTCCTTTTTTATCGCTGTTTTCCTTGTGAAATAGTGCTGTTTCACACTGCTGAAGTAAATTGGATATTTTAATATATATTTATAAATCAATTTGTTAGTTGTTTTTGGGTTTTATGGCAGTGATTTATCAGTGATGGCGATCACAATTCAGCGGCTGAATAAAAAATAAATGAAAAAAGGCTTGTACAGATTTCATTCTTATGTTTTTTTAAAGTACGAACCGAATTTATTCATACACAATTTACTGTTGAGAGATATCCCGTGAAACCATTCACCCGTCCGCAAAACGTACTACTAACAACCGCGCTATCAGACGCGGTTGTCGTCGTGCGTGTGGTAGTGGTGGTGGTCGTCGGCAGCGCGCCGTAACGGGCTGGGATCAGCAACAGGATCACTAACCCCGCCGGCGTAAACCGAGCGGGGTTTTTTTATGTCAGGCTCCGCGAAACTGAACCGGTTGTTAAGAAAAGGATGATGTTATGGGAGCTTCACAGCAGACTCAGGCAAAAACCCGGATGACGGGGGCGGAATTAATTATCCGCATGTTAGAACAGCACGGGATCACCTCTGTGTCCGGTATCCCGGGCGGGGCGGCACTGCCGCTGTATGATGCGCTGGGCAACAGCCGGATCCGGCATATCCTCGCCCGTCACGAGCAGGGCGCCGGGTTTATCGCACAGGGTATCGCCCGCACCACCGGCAAAGCGGCAGTGTGTATCTCCTCCAGCGGGCCGGGTGCGACCAACCTGATGACCGCCATTGCGGATGCCAAACTGGATTCCGTTCCGCTGGTCTGTATCACCGCCCAGGTCTCCTCGCCGATGATCGGTACCGATGCCTTCCAGGAAGTGGACACTTACGGCATGTCTATCCCTATCACCAAACACAACTACCTGGTGCGCAATGTTCAGGATTTGCCGGGCATTATCGCCGATGCATTCCGTATTGCGGAATCCGGCCGTCCGGGACCGGTCTGGGTGGATGTGCCGAAAGATGTTCAGGCAGCCATCATTGAGATTGATGAATTACCGCCAATCATGCCGAAAGATCCGCTGCCGCTGTTTGATGCGGAAAAAGTCACTGAAGCTGCCGCGATGATTAATCAGGCAAAACGCCCGATTCTGTATATCGGCGGCGGTATTGTGGCTTCGCAGTCCCAGCAGCTGGTACAGAGCTTCGCCGAGCGTGCCGGGTTGCCGACCACCATGACACTGATGGGATTAGGCACCATCCCGCAGCAGCATCCGCTCTATCTGGGGATGCTGGGCATGCACGGTGCGCGTTATACCAATATGATTTTGCAGGAATCGGATTTGCTGATTGTGGTCGGGGCACGCTTTGATGACCGCGCGATCGGTAAGGCGGAGCAGTTCTGTCCGGATGCCAAAATTATTCATGTGGATATCGACCGCGCGGAGATCAGCAAGATCAAACAACCGGATATCGCGATCAACGCGGATGCCGGACAGGTGCTCGCCATGCTGCTGCCGCAGATTGAGGTGAATGCCCGTCAGACGTGGAACGATCATATCGCGCAGATCAAACAGGAGTTCCCGCTGGAGCAGATTAATAAATCCGATCCGTTAAGCCATTTCGGACTGATCGCCGCTGTGGCGGATGCGGTGGATAATGATGCCATCATCACCACCGATGTCGGTCAGCACCAGATGTGGGTAGCACAGGCGTATCCGTTATGCCGTCCGCGTCAGTGGCTGACCTCCGGCGGGCTCGGAACGATGGGCTTTGGGTTACCGGCGGCGATTGGTGCCGCACTGGCAGAGCCGTCACGCAAGATCGTCTGCTTTACCGGAGACGGCAGTATTATGATGAATATCCAGGAGATGGCGACCGCCGCCGAGCATAACCTGGATATCAAAATTATTCTGATGAACAACCAGGCGCTGGGGATGGTTCACCAGCAGCAGACACTGATGTTCAACGAGCACATTGTGGCATCTGCCTATCCGTATCAGACTGATTTTGTGACAATTGCCAAAGGCTTCGGATTACACACCTGTGATCTGAATAAAGAGAGTGATCCGCATGCTGCATTGCAGGCGGCGATTGAGCGTCCCGGGCCGTGTCTGATCCACGCATTAATCGATGTCAGTGAAAAAGTGTGGCCGATGGTATTGCCGGGTGATGCCAATATCGATATGGTCACAGCCTGATGACGGAGAACAGAATCATGGAAAAAAATAATCAGCCTATCGCTCTGGAACTGGTTGTCCGCAACCACCCCGGTGTTATGACGCACATTTGCGGTCTGTTTGCCCGCCGGGCGTTTAACGTGGACGGTATTCTGTGTCTGCCGCTGCCGGGACAGGATCACAGCCATATCTGGCTGCTGGTGAAATCGGATGATCGGCTAAGCCAGATGGTCAGTCAGGTGGAAAAACTGGAAGACGTGCAGGACGTAAAATACAACGAAGACATCAGTATCTTTGAGCAACTGAATAAATACATTCAGTAGAATGATGAAACCGGGCAGATAAGCCCGGTTTTTTGTCTGTGGTTACGGCGATGTCTGGCCGATATGGGAATAGGACATAATCAGCGTGCCGCTCAGCTCGCCTTCCATGCAGATATAAGAGTGGGGAATATCACAGGAGAACGCATAGAAATCCCCCGGTTCCAGCAGCACAGTCTGATCTTCATTAAAGCGCATCATCAGCGTACCCTGATGGATAAGAATATGCTCATGGGTGCCGGTGCTGTGCGCGGGGCTGTTAATAATTGCGCCGCGGATCATCTTCAGGTGCCAGATCTCCGAAATATTCCCCATGCCGACACGGAATTTAAAATCTTCCGCATATTCCCCTTTAAAGACTTTATTTTTTTCGTAACGGGGATAACCTTCATTACTGGCGGTAAACAGATCCCCCAGCGGAAAACGCAGTGCGACGGCAATGGCCTCCAGTGTATCGATACGCGGATTGGAATCACCGGATTCCAGTTTGGACAGCGCGGCTTTCGAGATGCCGGAGAGTTTTGAAAGATCATTGAGCGACAGGTTACGCGCCTGACGCAGCAGTTTGACTTTCTGGCCGATGTGGGCACTGGTTTTTAGCATAATGTAATTGATACCAATGAAATTTGCAGGGAAACCCTGTTAGTATTGCACACTTGTTGTACAACGGTAAGCCGTGATTTTCCGGAAAAACAGGTCTGACAGGTGATACTATCAGATGAAAGCATCCGGCATGGTGATAATTAACATATGTCATTAAACGGGTGCTCACCATGATCTATACCCTGCCATGGGCAGATTTTTTCATCTGTTTTACGGTTCTCTTCTTCGGTTATCTGGTCTTCGGCATGGTCGGCTTTGGCTCTGCGCTGATCTCAAGCCCGGTACTGGCCTTCTTTATTCCTGTCTCACACATTGTGCCGATGCTGGCGCTGATGGATCTGGGCGCGGCGGTGATTAATGTCACCCGCGACGGGCGCAAAGCCGATTTTGCCGAGCTGAAGTGGATGGTGCCGCTGATGATAGGCGGCAGTCTGATTGGCGCGGCGATCCTGCTGAAAACTCATCCTGATTTGCTGGCGGTGTTCCTCGGTGCTTTTATTGTTCTCTATGCACTCTATTCCCTCTTTATTAAGAAAGCTGTGCGGCATTACCCGCAGAAATACATTATTCCGTTCGGGATCGGCGGCGGTATTCTGAGTGCGCTGTTCGGGGCCGGCGGGTTTGTCTATGCCATCTATTTTGCCGGGCGGATTGAGGATAAAAACCGCTTCCGTATCACGCAGACTACCCTGATCGGCTTCAGTACATTAACCCGCGTGATTATTTTCCTGATCATGGGGATCTACCGGAACAGCGAAATAGCTATTACCGCGCTGCTGTTCCTGCCTGCGATGGTGGCGGGAATTGTCCTCGGGCGGCATATCACCATGCGTATCCCGAAAGAGGCATTTTTCCGTTTTCTGAATATGGTGATCCTGCTGGCCGGGCTGACGTTGCTTATCAGCAACCTGGTACACTGACAGCCGTCAGCGCAGCACTTTTTTAGCACATTGCCGGGCGCGCTGTTGCTCGTCCGGGGTTTTACTTTTACTGAAGCAGTCGCGGTAGCGGGCGGCATAGGCACTGTATTGCGCCTGTGCCTCCGCCAGCGGCAGGGACAGCAGGTGGTTGATAAAAGTAAAACTGCCGATCTCCGCATGCTGATAATCCACCGGATTTTTCCATTCCCCGCCCCAGCGGAGAAAACCGTGACTGAAAACCAGCGGCAGCACGTTTTCCATTTTTCCGTTACGGATATTTTCTCTGTTGGTCAGCGCCGCAGCAGATTGCGGCGGACTGATGGTCACACGGCTGTTTTTGTCGCGGAAGCGGTAAGGGTTTTGCTGCGGATTAATATCGATCGCCATGCCGTAAGCGTGTTTTGACCAGGCCTTCTGACTTGCCTGACGGCGACCGTTAAATGCTGACGTATTATTGGCGGCCATGGATGCCTCATCATCGCCGCCGAAGGTCTCTATCGGCAGCACACTGTGCAGCGGGAATTTTTGCCGGTACAACTCATCAAACAGCGCTTCCGTTTCGGGGGCAATAATATCGGCGACAGTAATGGTGCCGGTGCGGGTTTCGCCCTCAAAGGTGATAAACCGGACATCCACATTGACCAGCCGTTCACAGGGCACCGGGTTTTCCGGCGTGATAATACCCAGCGCTGTCATGGCGCGGCAGGTGTCCGGGCTGAGCGGGGTGATCGCCGCCTGTGCTGCCGGTAATGCAGAACAGAGCAGGCTTACAGGGAGGAGAAAAGCGGTCAGTTTCATCATCTATTCCGTCATCAGGCACCGGGACGGATGATGATAACCCGTCAGCGGCACAGAGGTGAAAAAATTCCCGGATTTGGCCTTGATTATCAGGATTTTTCCTAAGATAATCGTTTGCCTCAAAAAATCACATCTTTTCTCTGTAAAAAGCCAAACGTTTGCGTCGTGTGTGTCCGGTTTTTCTATCCGGAAACCGGCGGATTTTTTCTGAAAACGCAATCGTTTACGTGATGTGACACAAAATTCATTAACACAGGTGATGACATGTCTGCGACACAGCCGCAAAGCGGGTGCAAATTAGACCAATTTTTTAAACTGACTGAGCGCGGCACTACTGTCCGCCGTGAAGTTCTGGCCGGGCTGACCACATTCCTGGCGATGGTGTACTCTGTGATTGTTGTGCCGGGCATGCTCGGCCAGGCGGGGTTCCCGCATACGGCGGTCTTTATCGCCACCTGTCTGGTGGCCGGGTTCGGCTCCCTGCTGATGGGGTTATGGGCAAATCTGCCGATGGCTATCGGCTGTGCGATTTCCCTGACCGCCTTTACCGCATTCAGCATGGTACTTGGTCAGAATATCCCGATCCCGGTCGTACTGGGCGCGGTCTTCCTGATGGGGGTGCTGTTTACCCTGATCTCTGTCACCGGTATCCGGACATGGATTTTGCGCAATATCCCGATGGGTATTGCCCACGGCACGGGGATTGGTATCGGTCTGTTCCTGCTGCTGATCGCCGCCACCAATATTGACCTTGTGGTCAAAAACCCGGGTGCGGGCATGCCGGTGTTACTGGGGGATTTCACCTCTTTCCCGGTGATGATTGCACTGGCGGGTCTGGCGGTGATTTTCGGTCTGGAACGCCTGAAAGTGCCGGGTGCAGTACTGCTGGTGATTATTGCGATTTCCGTTATCGGGCTGATTTTTGACCCGAATGTGAAATATCAGGGCTTCTTCAAACTGCCATCCCTCGGTGATGACGGGCTGTCACTCTTTTTCAGCATGGATATCATGGGCGCACTGAAGCCGGTGGTTCTGCCGACGGTACTGGCGCTGGTTATGACAGCGGTGTTTGATGCGACAGGCACTATCCGTGCGGTCGCCGGTCAGGCGAATCTGCTGGATAAAGATAATCAGATCATTAACGGCGGTAAAGCCCTGACGACAGACTCCGTCAGCAGCATTGTGGCCGGCGTGGTCGGCGCGGCGCCTGCGGCGGTGTATATCGAATCTGCGGCCGGTGCCGCTGCGGGTGGCCGTACCGGGCTGACCGCGACCGTGGTCGGGGTGCTGTTCCTGCTGATTCTGTTCCTCTCCCCGCTTTCTTATCTGGTTCCGGCCTATGCCACGGCACCGGCGCTGATGTATGTCGGCCTGCTGATGCTGAGCAATGTCAGCAAACTGGATTTCGGTGACTTTGTCGGCTCCATGTCCGGTCTGCTGTGTGCGGTGTTTATTGTTCTGACCAGTAACATTGTGACCGGGATTATGCTGGGCTTTGCCTCACTGGTTATCGGCCGTATCGCCGGGGGTGAATGGCGTAAGCTGAATATCGGCACTGTTCTTATCGCAGCGGCACTGGTGGCGTTTTATGCTGGCGGCTGGGCAATTTAAGTGATAAATCACCACTTAACGGATGCTGGTGGTGACGATACGCTTTATTTCTACGATTTGTCTCAAAATACTAATTAATTGCCCGAATTAATGGCCTGAGAAGATAAAATAGCAGTGGCGGATAACGCATCCGCCACTGCTTTTTTTTTGTATGATAGTGGCAACCGGCGGTAATTTTTTCTCCTCCGGGGTCTTATTGCGGTTTTTTTGCCGTTATTAACAGTATCTTTTTGTCAGCGGGCTGATGAAGCCCTAAGTTCAGTAAGGGTAATATGGAAATATTCTTTACGATTCTTATTTTGATTCTGGTCGTGTCGGTGTCCGGTGTTCTCACCAAAATGATCCCGTATCGTATTCCGTTACCCATCATTCAGATCGCGATGGGGGCTCTGCTTGCCTTCCCGCAGTTTGGTCTGCATGTCACGTTCGACCCTGAACTGTTTCTCGTCCTGCTGATACCGCCGTTGCTGTTTGTTGACGGCTGGAAAACCCCGACCCGGGAATTTATGCAGAAAGGGCGGGAAATCTTCATCCTGGTGCTGTTCCTGGTGCTGGTCACTGTTATCGGTATCGGGTATCTGATCTACTGGCTGATGCCGGGGATTGAGTTGATCCCGGCCTTTGCCCTTGCGGCGGTGCTGTCTCCGACAGATGCCGTGGCGCTGTCGTCGATTGTCGGCAAAGGGCGCATTCCGAAACAGATGATGGGCATTCTGGAAGGGGAGGCGCTGATGAATGACGCCTCCGGCCTGGTCGCGCTGAAATTTGCCGTGGCGATTGTCATGGGCACGATGATTTTCTCCGTCACCGGTGTCACGCTGGAATTCTTCAAAGTCGCAATCGGCGGCCTGCTGGCGGGGGTGGCAGTTACCTGGCTGTACAGTAAGTCACTGCGCCTGATGAGCCGCTGGAGCGGGGATGACCCGGCCACGCAAATCGTCTTTATGTTACTGCTGCCGTTCGCCTCTTATCTGATTGCGGAACACATCGGTGTGTCCGGTATCCTGGCGGCCGTGGCGGCGGGGATGACCATCAGTAAATCCGGGGTTATCCGCAATGCGCCGCTGGCGATGCGTCTGCGGGCGGATAATGTCTGGGGGATGCTGGAATTCGTCTTTAACGGCCTGGTCTTTATTATGCTCGGCCTGCAACTGCCGGGGATCTGGCAGGTGTCGGTGATTGAGGCGGAGCTGGATCCGACCGTGGAAACCTGGATGCTGTTTACCGCCGTTATCGTTATCTATTTTGCTCTGCTGGTGCTGCGTTTCTGCTGGCTGTGGATGATGAAAACCGTCAGCCGCCTGACCTTAAAACGCAAGCCGCTGGATTTCACCTTCTACACCACCCGTGAACTGTGGCTGGCATCATTTGCCGGGGTACGCGGGGCGATAACCCTGGCGGGTGTGCTCTCTATCCCGCTGTTCCTGCCGGACGGCACACCGTTCCCGGCGCGTTATCAGATGGTGTTTATCGCCGCCGGGGTGATTATCTTCTCGCTCTTTATGGGGGTGGTATCGCTGCCGTTCCTGCTCAAAGGGATGCATGTCGGGGATAAACAGGCGGATGCCAATGAAATCCGCGCGGCGAAAGCGGCGATGGCGGAAGTGGCGATTGTCAGTATCGGCAAGATGGAAGAGCGTCTGTCCGCCAGTTCGGACGAGGCGCTGGATGCGGAAGCTATCAGTGAAGTGGCCTCCAGGGTAGCCGGGCATCTCAGGCGGCGTACTGCCGGTGATGATGAGATGGAATATAATCTCCAGGTGGAAGATCTGGAGCGCCGTTTCCGTCTGACTGCACTGCGTGCCGAGCGCGGGGAGCTGTATCACCAGCGTGCGACCCGTAATATCAGCAATGAAACCCTGCAACTGCTGCTGCATGACCTGGATCTGCTGGAAGCCCTGCTGGTTGAGAAAGAAACATAACCGATGCCGTTACTGATTATTACCACAATTCTGTGGGCCGCATCGTTCAGCCTGATTGGCGAGTATCTCGCCGGTCAGGTGGACAGCTGGTTCTCTGTGTTAGTCCGTGTGTCGCTGGCGGCACTGGTTTTTCTGCCGTTTCTGCGCTGGCGCGGGATCGCCCCGAAAGTCATTCTGATGTATATGGCGGTGGGCGCCTGTCAGCTCGGCATTATGTATCTCTTTGTTTTCCATGCCTACAATTACCTGACCGTTGCGGAATTCCTGCTGTTTACCGTGCTGACACCCTTGTATGTGACACTGATTTATGACCTGCTGGAGCGGCGTGGTCTGCGCTGGGGTTATGTGTTCAGTTCGCTGCTGGCGGTGATTGGTGCGGCGGTGATCCGCTATGATCATCTCAGTGATTCTTTCTGGACGGGGCTGATTCTGGTACAGCTGGCGAATATCTTCTTTGCCATCGGTCAGGTCGGTTACAAGCGGCTGATGGAAGTGCATCCGCTGGTGCAGCGCACGGCGTTTTCCTGGTTCTACCTCGGTGCCTGTGTGGTGGCGCTGGCGGGCTGGCTGCTGTTCGGTAATTTCGCTAAAATACCGTCCACGCAGTTACAGTGGGGTGTCCTGCTGTGGCTGGGAATAGGTGCTTCCGGAATCGGCTACTTTATGTGGAACTACGGCGCCACACAGGTGGACGCCGGAACACTCGCGATCATGAACAACATGATGGTTCCGGCGGGATTACTGGTGAACTTTGCCATCTGGCAGCAGCATCCAAACTGGCTCACGTTCAGCATTGGCGCAACCCTGATTGTGGCATCCCTGTGGGTGCACCGGGTATGGATACTGAAGCCGTCTTTACAAAAGGCAGATTGTCCACCGCGTGCTGACGCGTCGCGCGAATAAACGACTCAACAGCCGGCTGGCGCTGTTCCCCGCTGCGGTTTGCGGCATACAGCCGGCTCCACAATCCTTCACCTAAGGTTTTGGTCACCACCATTCCCTGTCTTTCAAAATTCTCCACCGCCCAGTGCGGCAGTGCGGCGATCCCCATGCGGGCGGCGACCATCTGGATCATCAGCAGGGTGTTATCCACGGTTTTTATCTGAGGGGAAACACCGGCCGGTTGCAGGAAACGCCGCCAGATATCAAAGCGCTGACGCTGTACCGGATAAATCAGCAGGGTTTCTGCGGTCAGATCCTGCGGCTGGATATGCAGACGGCGGGCCAGCGGATGATCCGGTGCCACCACCAGTTTCACCTCATAATCAAACAGCGGCGTGTATGTCAGCTTCCCGTTGTGCTGCTCATCAATATCGGATGTCAGCACCACATCGAGTTCGCGTTTCAGCAGTTCCGGCTGCGGATCAAAACTGACCCCGGAAGTGAAATCGACATTAATCTGCGGCCAGCTTTCGCGGAAATGCGCCAGTGCGGGGGTAAGCCACTGAATGCAGCTGTGGCACTCAATCGCCACGCGCAGCGCGGTCAGTCCCGGCTCATTGCATTCACGGATGGCATCTTTCACCAGCGGCAGTACCTGCTCCGCCAGTTGTAACAGTACCTGTCCCTGCGGGGTGAATTGCAGCGGCTGGGTTTTGCGGATAAAAATCCGGTAGCCGAGCCGGTGCTCCAGTTCACTGAACTGATGGGAAAGGGCGGATTGTGTCTGATGCAACGCACCTGCTGCTCCCGCGAGCGACCCTGACTGATTCAGTGCCTGAATTGTTTTTAAATGTTTTATTTCTATCATGAGGAACCTTCAGGTTAGCGATGAAGAATTTGCGCTTGTTTCTTATACAGTACCCGTTGATTATGGATGTGTAAACATCTGGATGGCTAAATGATAGGATTTTTTATGACGACACATAATCACACTCTGGGTTTTCCGCGCATCGGTCTGAAAAGAGAACTGAAAAAAGCGCTTGAAGGTTACTGGGCAGGACAGATTTCACAGGATGAGCTGCGCGATAACGGCCGTGAATTACGCCGCCGTCACTGGCAGCTGCAAAAAGAGGCCGGGGTTGAATTATTACCGGTCGGGGATTTCGCCTGGTACGATCATGTTCTCGGCACCAGCCTGCTGTTCGGTAATGTGCCACCACGCCATGCCGGTGCCGACGGGAAAATTGACCTCGATACCCTGTTCCGTATTGCCCGCGGCCGTGCACCTTCCGGTGAACCGGCGGCTGCGGCGGAAATGACCAAATGGTTTAATACCAACTATCACTACATTGTGCCGGAGTTTCAGCGCGGGCAAACCTTCACCGTGAGCTGGCCGCAGCTGTTTGACGAGGTGGATGAGGCGCTGGAGCAGGGCTTTGCGGTTAAACCAGTGCTGCTCGGCCCGGTAACCTATCTGTGGCTCGGCAAAGTGAAAGGGGCTCAGTTTGACCGCTTATCATTACTGCCGTCACTGTCAGAAGCCTATAAAAACGTGCTGGAAAAGCTGGCGCAGCGCGGTATTGAGTGGATTCAGATTGATGAACCGGCTCTGGTGCTGGATCTGCCGCCGGAGTGGCAGGATGCTTACCGTACGGCATATGATGCTTTGCAGGGACATGCAAAACTGCTGCTGACCACTTATTTTGACGGAGTAAGCCATCACTTACCGCTGATCCGTGAGTTACCGGTGCAGGGGCTGCACGTCGATTTTGTCGCGGGCAGTGATGATATTCAGGCCATCCACGACGCATTACCGGCCGACTGGCTGCTCTCTGCCGGCCTGATTAACGGGCGCAACGTCTGGCGTGCCGATCTGCGGCAGAAATATGATGTAATCGCCCCGCTGGCCGGAAAACGTGACCTGTGGATCGGGACATCCTGCTCATTGCTTCACAGCCCGATTGACCTGCGTGATGAAACCAAACTGGATGAAGAAGTCAAAAGCTGGTTTGCCTTCGCACAGCAGAAATGTGAGGAACTGGCATTGCTGACCCGCGCGGTCAATAGCGGCTCGGCAGATGATATCGCCGCGCTGGCGGAATACAGTGCCCCGATTACCCGCCGCCGTGATTCTTCCCGTGTTCACAATGCTGCGGTGGCTGCCCGGCTGGCGGCGGTAACCGCCCGCGACAGCGAACGCGCCGCGCCGTATGCCGAACGCGCAGAGGAACAGCGCCGCCGTTTTAACCTGCCGCTGTGGCCGACCACCACAATCGGATCTTTCCCACAAACCACGGAAATCCGCGGGCTGCGTCTGAACTTCAAAAAAGGGAATATCGATAAAGCGTTCTACCGCACTAATATCTCTGAACATATTAAGCAGGCGATTAATGAGCAGGAACGGCTCGGACTGGATGTGCTGGTTCACGGCGAAGCGGAACGTAATGACATGGTGGAGTATTTCGGCGAGCATCTCGACGGCTATGTCTTTACGCAGAACGGCTGGGTGCAGAGCTACGGCTCGCGCTGTGTGAAACCGCCGGTGATTATCGGTGATATCAGCCGTCCGGAACCGATCACCGTTGACTGGGCGACCTACGCGCAATCCCTCACCAGCAAGCCGGTGAAAGGCATGCTGACCGGGCCGGTAACCATTCTCTGCTGGTCATTCCCGCGTGAAGATGTCAGCCGTGAAACCATTGCCAAACAGATCGCTCTGGCGCTGCGTGATGAAGTGGACGATTTGCAGAAAGCCGGGATCGGTATTATCCAGATAGATGAACCGGCACTGCGCGAAGGGCTGCCGCTGCGCCGGGCAGAATGGGCGGAGTATCTCACCTGGGCGGTAGATGCCTTCCGGCTGAATGCGGCGGTCGCGGATAATGACACCCAGATCCACACCCATATGTGTTACTGCGAATTCAATGACATCATGGATTCTATTGCGGCACTGGATGCGGATGTGATCACCATTGAAACATCACGCTCGGATATGGAACTGCTGGAAGCATTTGAAGATTTCGATTATCCGAATGAAATCGGGCCGGGTGTTTATGATATTCACTCGCCGAATGTGCCGGAAGTGGAGTGGATTGAAGCCCTGCTGCGCAAAGCGGCGGATAAGATTGCGGTGGAGCGTCTGTGGGTTAACCCGGACTGCGGCCTGAAAACACGCGGCTGGGATGAAACCCGCAAAGCCCTGGCGAACATGGTGGAAGCGGCGCGCCGTCTGCGGGAAAATCCGCTGACATCCCGCTGAGTTTATTTATATATAAAGAAGAAAAAAGCCGGTCAGTAATGACCGGCTTTGTGTTATGTGCTGTCAGCTGACCGGACGGAAATCCGGCCCGCTGAAGCAGCGTGTCGCCCGGCCGCGCTCGATCTGGTGATGTGACCGGTGGCGCTCGCCGTTCAGTGATGCGGACTGCTGTTGCTGATATTGGCTCAGATGCCATTCAATCAGGCGGCAGGCCAGTTTTTTGTTGGCGTGCTGGCTGCGTTCAGACTGCACTTTAACCGAGATACCGGTGGCAATGTGCGTGGCACGGACAGCGGATTCTGTCTTATTCACATGCTGGCCGCCCGGCCCCTGTGATTTCAGACGTTCAAAGACAATCTCACTGTCTGATACTGCCTGCGGTGCAGTAAAACGACGGATGCCGATAAACCAGTTTTTACGCCGGTGTTTCGGGCGGAGCGGGCTGGCACACTGCCACTGCAATGTCCCGCACCAGCGATCCGCCAGAGCATCCGCATGTTCTCCGTCCAGTGACAGCAGGGCGGAATGCAGGCCGTGCTGTGACGGCATTTCCTCCGCAAAGATCACTGTGACCGACGACTGTGCAGCCTCCTGCAAAAAGAGGCGCAGCGCGTGCTTCACCGCCAGACAGCACTCTTCCGGGCCGTGAGCGGCAGAAAACTGTAATAACATCAGCAGCACTCCCCGCTCGTTTTGTAGGTCAGCAACGGTTTCAGCCGCGCCACCACGGTAATCAGCCCGGCACCTGACAGGCTTTCAATCACAGTCTCAATGGATTTATAGGACTGCGGTGCTTCCTCATAAATCAGCTGCTTATTAGCGCAGATCACCCGGCTGCCGAGATCGGTACGGGATAACTGCGCCGGGGTATAGCGGTGAGAAAGGCGTCCTTTGCACTCGGTGCGCATCCATTTACGTCCCGCGCCGTGCGCGAGAGAGTAAAGGCTGTCAGCGGTTGCATGTGGTTTCACCAGATAACTGTAATCACCGCGTGAGCCGGGGATCACCACATAATCATGATCCACCGGGGTTGCCCCTTTCCGGTGCAGCCAGCCGTTACGGCCGTTCACCGTGCAGGCTTCCACCAGGTTGTGATTGATATCGAGTATTGCCTCACCGTTGGTACGCAACTGCTGCATCATCCGCAGTGCAATCAGCGCCCGGTTGTGCTGTGCAAAATCCAGCGCCTGCTGATGTGCTGCCAGATATTCCGCCGCTTCCGGCGTGTTCTCTGTCAGCCCGTCGTGGCTGAACTGCTCAACATGATGACGCAGAACCATCTGCCCCAGCCCGCGTGAACCGCTGTGAACCAGCAGTATCACACGCTGTTTATCCAGCCCGGACGCGGCAAACAGGCCGTCATCACAGACCTTATCGATTTGCTGAAACTCAGCAAAATGATTCCCGCCGCCGACAGAAGACAGAGAAGCGGCAAACGGATGTGATGCGAAGTGATCGCTCACATGCTCTGCCAGCCAGTCTGCGTCCGCATGGTCATGCATGCTGCGCAGTTGCTTTTCAGCTTTGTCCGCGTTGAGTTTGCTGACTTTCAGCTCAGTCTGATACAGCGCCATACCGCAGCCGATGTCGTTACCGACCAGCGCGGGATAAAAACGGCCTTCAGAGAAAAATGCCGCACCCACCGGATAGCCTCTGCCGGGATGCAGATCCGGCATACCGGCAACAGCCGTCATACCCGGTAATTGTGCGGTGGTGATCAGTTGTTGGATCGCGTTACTTTCGATCCACGTCGCATCCGAGGCGATATAAGAGACGCCCGGCGCGACAAAATGCATATAATTGCCCATAATCCATTCCGGAAAATAGTGAAAATTTGGGTTTATGGCGGGCAGTCAGGAAGAAACAGAGAGGTAACAGGGACGGGTAATACGGGGAAATAACGCTGTAATACCGGTGTGATAATCAGTTCTGCAAGAGCCCGCAAAGAGTGCACAGTAATGTTGTCATATGAACCTCCTTACGTTCTGAAAGTGATTGTCAGCACGCATCGCGTGCCGGAATGGTGCGGATAGTAGAGTGAGGCGGATAAAAAATCAACCTGTGTTTTGTTTTTTCAGAGAGCAGTACGGCGACATTTTCAGCATAAACCGTTGTTTATGTGATTTGAATCTCATTTTTATGTAATTGATTCATCGTCATGTATCAATGAAGTGATAATAATCACTAAATTTTGTGTGGTGACACGTTACAGTGTCCTCAATAATCATTTTTTCGCTAAGGAGTTCAGGATGGCTGATGTATTTCATTTAGGTTTGACTAAAGCAGATTTACAGGGTGCGACGCTGGCTATCGTACCGGGCGATCCGAACCGGGTCGAAAAAATTGCCCGCCTGATGGATAATCCTGTTCATCTCGCGTCTCTGCGTGAATTCACCTCATGGCGCGGCGAACTGGACGGCAAAGCAGTAATCGTCTGTTCAACCGGTATCGGCGGCCCGTCCACCTCTATCGCGGTGGAAGAACTGGCACAGCTGGGGATCCGCACGTTCCTGCGTATCGGTACCACCGGTGCGATTCAGGAAAACATTAATGTCGGTGATGTCCTTGTGACCACGGCGGCTGTGCGCCTGGATGGTGCAAGCCTGCATTTCGCACCGATGGAATTCCCGGCCGTGGCTGACTTTGAATGCACCACCGCGCTGGTCAATGCGGCGAAAGCAGCCAAAGCAACAGTTCATATTGGTGTGACCGCTTCTTCTGATACTTTCTATCCGGGCCAGGAGCGTTATGATACCTTCAGCGGCCGTGTGACCCGCCGGTTCAAAGGATCAATGAAAGAGTGGCAGGAAATGGGCGTGATGAACTTTGAAATGGAATCCGCCACACTGCTGACCATGTGTGCCAGCCAGGGGCTGCGTGCCGGGATGGTTGCGGGCGTTATCGTTAACCGCACCCAGCAGGAAATTCCTGATGAAGCGAAGATGAAGAAAACCGAATCCAATACCCTGGATATTGTGGTGGAAGCCGCCCGTCATCTCATCTGATCGTCACCGGTTTCATGAATCAAGCCGTATCGCCGGGTTTTCCGGTGATGCGGCTTTTTTTTAATCATTCATTCTGTAAATCTGATACAGTGATCGTGCCGAACATACTGATAATAATGATAAAGAGGTATCAATGACCAGACAGCCATTACCGCATCCTTCTGTATTGCCGCTCGACGGCGGGATCAATTTTCGTGACCTGGGAAACAAAGTGCTGCCGGACGGCAGTAAAATCAAACCCGGCCTGCTGTTCCGTGCCGGGGCGCTGGATCGCCTGAGCGACAACGACTTAACCCGCCTGACAGAGCAGAATCTGTTTCAGATCCTGGATTACCGCGACAGCGGCGAAATTGCTGATAAACCGGATCGTCTCTGGAATGGCGCGCTGTACACGAACGCACCGGCAAATCCGATGTCAAAGGAAGTGGATGCTAACCTTGAGAAACTCGGCAATGAAGCGCTGACGGGGTTTGATCCGAAAGCTTTTATGCTGCGCCTCTATGAACTGCTGCCGCTGGGCAACCCTGCGTATCATGCACTCGGCGATATGCTGCGCAACCCGGAAAAAGGCGGCATTGTGCAGCACTGTGCGGTCGGTAAAGACCGGACCGGTGTGGGTTCGGCACTGGTGCTGTTTGCACTCGGCGCGGATACCGATATGGTGATGGAAGATTACCTGCTGACCAATGACACGCTGGCACCTTACCGCCATGAACTGCTGGCGGAACACGCGAAAACCATGCCGGAAGCGGTGGTGGAGAAATTCGCCTATGTTTACTCCGTACAGCCTGATTTCCTGAATACCGCACTGAAAAGTATTCACTCTCATTATGGCAGTATTGATACCTGGCTGGCGAAAGATATCGGGCTGACAACAGCAGTCCGCGACAAAATCCGCAACCATTTCCTTGAGTAATATCAGACAATAAGGGGGATTTTCTGGCACCGGCAGATATTATCACCACCGTTACCGCATTTGTCCGTGAACATGAGATCTGGGCATTGCCGATCGTTTTCGTGCTGGCATTCGGTGAATCTCTCGCATTCCTTTCCCTGTTGTTTCCGGCAACAGTGATTCTGCTCGGAGTCGGGGCGCTGATCGGGGAGGGAGGGCTGAATTTTCTGCCGGTCTTCCTCGCGGCGGCCACCGGTGGCTTTTTCGGCGACTGGATCTCCTATTACATCGGCTACTACTACAAGGATAATGTCCGTCATATGTGGCCGATTTCCCGCTCCCCGCAAACCCTGGTCAGAGGACATCAGTTCTTTGAAAAATGGGGAATATGGGGTGTCTTTTTCGGGCGCTTCTTCGGGCCGTTCCGTGCGGTGGTACCGCTGGTGGCCGGGATCTGTGCAATGCCGCAGCGTCATTTTCAGCTGGCGAACCTGTCTTCTGCCGTGATCTGGGCATTCGGCCTGCTGGCCCCCGGCGCGTTCGGGCTGAAATGGATGGCCGGGCTGATGGGCGGATAGCGCCGCATTTTCACCGGATTACATTGATTTTTGCGTGGCGCGCCGAAAAAAACGGCGGACAGCAAAAAGACAGTGGACATCTGTACAGTGCTATTTTACCGTAAGCGGCGTAAGTGACTCGCGGAGGAGACGGCCATCGTGGATATTCAGTGGCTTTATGGTTTTATCGGCATTCTGAGCGGTATTCTGCTGGGCGGCGGTGTGGTCTGGTTCAGCCTGCAACAGCGGCTGGCGGACAAAAACCGGCTGTTACAGGATAATATTGCGCAACTGGCTCTGCTGGATGAAACCCGGCGTCAGGCTGCATACTGGCAGCAGGCCAGGGAGCAGCGTGAACAGTCACTGGAAAATGCCCGTCATATCAGTGCACAACAGGAAGCGGAAATCCGTGAGCTGACCACCCGGCTGGAAGAAAGCCGCCTGGCCGCCGAAGAAAAACAGCGGTTGCTGCTTAACAGTGAGCAGCGCCTGAATACTCAGTTTGAAAACCTGGCCGCCCGTATTTTTGAACAGAGCGGCCGCCGGACAGATGAACTCAACCGCCAGAGCCTGTCCATGCTGCTGCGCCCGTTCCGTGAACAGCTGGATAACTTTAACCGGCAGGTGCAGGAAAGTTACAGCCAGGAAAGCCGCGAGCGCCACACTCTGACACATGAAATTCAGCGCCTGCAGCAGCTCAATCTGCGGATGGCGCAGGAAGCCGTCAATCTCACCAATGCCCTGAAAGGCGACAACAAAATGCAGGGGAGCTGGGGGGAAACTATTCTTGCCCGTATCCTGGAAGCCTCCGGTCTGCGCGAGGGGCATGAATTCGCCACTCAGGTCAGTCTGAAAAATGAACAGCAAAGCCGTTATCAGCCCGATGTGGTGATTTACCTGCCGCAGAACAAACAGGTGATTGTGGATGCCAAAGTGTCGCTGGTGGCCTACGAGCGTTACTTCAACAGTGACACCCCGGAAGCCCGGCAGACGGCACTGACGGAACACATCAACTCTGTGCGTCAGCACATCCGCGGCCTGAGCCGCAAAGAATATCAGGATCTCAGCGGGATTAACTCGCTGGATTATGTACTGATGTTTATCCCTGTCGAACCGGCATTTCTGGCGGCGGTCGGGCAGGAGAGTGTATTGCTGGATGAAGCCCTCAGAAGCAATATCATGCTGGTCAGCCCGTCCACACTGCTGGTGGCGCTGCGGACAATCGCCAATCTCTGGCGTTATGAACATCAGCATGAAAACAGTCAGGCAATTGCACAGCGTGCCGCCCGTCTCTATGACAAACTCCGCCTGTTTACCGAGGAAATGGACGGTATCGGCCAGGCGCTGGATAAAGCCCAGAATACCTATCACGGGGCGATGAAAAAACTGACCACCGGCCGGGGAAATCTGCTGTCACAGGCAGAAAGCTTCCGTGAGCTGGGCGTTGAGGTAAAACGCCCGCTGGATGAAATTCTGGTGCAGAAAGCCCGTCTCAGTGAACAGCAGGATACCGCTGCGGATGAACTGCCTGAGGAGCAGGCTAATTTCGCAGAACAACACAATGGGCATAGGGTTTTGCGGTAAAGGCTGATACACTTTTCCGATCACTAATTCATGCACACAGGCAAAACAGGCAAGAAGAGAATGGAAGAGCAATCCCGGGATACAATCGATTTTGGTTTTCGTACTGTTAACAGAAACGAAAAAGCAGGTATGGTGGCAAACGTCTTTCATTCTGTTGCCGCAAAATACGATCTGATGAATGACCTGATGTCTTTCGGCATCCATCGTGTCTGGAAACGTTTTACTATTGATGCCAGTGGTGTCCGCCGTGGTCAGCGGGTGCTGGATCTTGCCGGGGGAACCGGTGATTTCACTGCAAAATTCTCCCGTATGGTCGGCGAAAACGGTCAGGTGATCCTCGCGGATATCAACGATTCCATGCTGAAAATGGGCCGGGAAAAGCTGCGTAACCACGGGGTTGTCGGCAATGTGAATTATGTTCAGGCGAACGCCGAAGAACTGCCGTTCCCGGATGACTACTTCAACTGCATCATCATCTCTTTCGGGCTGCGCAATGTCACCGATAAAGACAAAGCACTCCGTTCCATGTTCCGTGTGTTAAAACCGGGCGGCCGCCTGCTGGTGCTGGAATTCTCCAAACCGGTGATTGAACCGCTGAGTAAAGTATATGACGCATACTCCTTCCACGTGCTGCCGCGTATCGGGCAGGCGGTTGTGAATGATGCGGACAGCTACCGCTATCTTGCCGAATCCATCCGCATGCATCCGGATCAGGAAACCCTGAAAGGCATGATGGAAAATGCCGGATTTGAGCATGTTTCCTACACCAATATGACCGGCGGCATTGTGGCGCTGCATAAAGGATTCAAATTCTGATATGGCTGATACGTTTGCAGAAAATATCCCGTCTCCTGTCAGTCAGCAGGCACTTTACCCTGTGGTTGCCGGATTTCTGGAAACGGTACTCAACCGGCTGTTGTACAGTGAAAATGTACTGAAACCGGCCCGCGCCCGTCTGACCGGCAAAACACTGACCCTCAGGCTGACAGAGCCGGATATGCAGTTTACGCTGATCTTCAGTGAAAAACAGCTGGATGTGATTTCCCGCTGGGAAGACCCGGCAGACTGTGTGCTGCAAACCCGTTTTCTCACGCTGCTGAAACTGAAAGACAAACAACAGCTTTCAGCTCTGATCCGGCAGGGTGATGTCATTATTGACGGCGATATGCAGGTCATTCAG
Source organism: Morganella sp. EGD-HP17 (assembly GCF_000512315.2). Classification (NCBI taxonomy): domain Bacteria; kingdom Pseudomonadati; phylum Pseudomonadota; class Gammaproteobacteria; order Enterobacterales; family Morganellaceae; genus Morganella; species Morganella sp. EGD-HP17. Next base: position 15,176 of record NZ_AZRH01000018.1, on the reverse strand, counting down.
CACTTTTCAGCACTGCTGGATATGGCGGAATGGGATCCGGCACATTATCTGGCACCGTATACCGGCGATATTGCCGCACAGACACTGACTCAGATTGCCGTAAAAGGCGGGCAGTTTATCCGTCGGGCGGTATGCCGTCAGCAGGAATATCTGACCGGCGCGCTCACCCGTGAGTGGGCACTTGCTCCTTCCGCGCTGGAAGCCGCTCATTTCTGTGATGAAGTTGCGGATGCTGCACAAACCGCAGATGAACTTGAGATGCGCCTCGCCCGTCTGGAAAAAAAAGCAGGAACCGGGTATGAGACCGAGTGAAATAAAACGCCTCTATTTTATCATCCGCACTCTCCTGAATTACGGGCTGGATGAACTGATCCCTAAAAACCGTCTGAGCTGGGCAATCCGTCTCTGGCGCCGTTCACTGTTCTGGATGCCGAACAAGCATAAAGACAAAGTGCTGGGTGAGCGTCTGCGTCTGGCGCTTCAGGAACTGGGGCCGGTGTGGATAAAGTTCGGTCAGATGCTCTCCACCCGCCGGGACTTGTTCCCGCCGGCCATTGCTGACCAGCTGGCACTGTTGCAGGATCGCGTTTCATCATTTGACGGCAATCTGGCAAAGAAAACCATTGAAGATGCCCTGGAAGGGCCGGTGGAAACCTGGTTTGATGATTTTGATATCACACCGCTGGCATCCGCCTCGATTGCTCAGGTGCACACTGCAGTTCTGAAAGAAAACGGGCAGGCGGTGGTACTGAAAGTGATCCGTCCGGATATTTTGCCGGTGATCCAGGCTGATATTCATCTGATGTACCGGCTGGCGAACATGGTTCCCCTGTTACCGGACGGCAGACGTCTGCGGCCGAAAGAGGTCGTTCGCGAGTATGAAAAAACACTGCTGGATGAGCTGAATCTGCAACGCGAAGCGGCTAATGCTATTCAGTTGCGGCGTAATTTTGAAAACAGCCCGATGCTCTATGTGCCGGAGGTTTATCCGGATCTCTGCCGTGAAAATGTGCTGATCATGGAGCGTATCTACGGCATTCCGGTTTCTGATATTGCGGCTCTGCATGAGCAGGGCACAAACATGAAACTGCTGGCCGAGCGTGGCGTGCAGGTCTTCTTCACGCAGGTTTTCCGTGACAGCTTCTTCCATGCGGATATGCATCCGGGCAATATTTTTGTCAGCCGTGAGCATCCGGACGATCCTCAGTATATCGGTATCGACTGCGGTATTGTCGGTTCACTGAATAAAGAAGATAAGCGCTATCTCGCGGAAAACTTTATTGCCTTCTTCAACCGTGATTACCGTAAAGTGGCTGAGCTGCATGTGGATTCCGGCTGGGTTCCGCCGGATACCAATGTGGAAGATTTTGAATTTGCTATCCGTACGGTGTGTGAACCGATTTTTGAAAAACCGCTGGCAGAAATCTCTTTCGGTCATGTGTTGCTGAACCTGTTCAATACCGCCCGGCGCTTTAATATGGAAGTTCAGCCGCAACTGGTTTTATTACAGAAAACCCTGCTGTATGTTGAGGGGCTCGGACGCCAGCTTTATCCGCAGCTGGATCTGTGGAAAACCGCGAAACCATTCCTTGAATCGTGGCTGAAAAGTCAGATTGGCGTGAAAGCCGTGATCCGTAGTATCAAAGAAAAAGCACCGTTCTGGGCGGAAAAACTACCGGAATTACCGGAACTGGTGTATGACAGTCTTAAACAGCAGCGCCGTCTTCAGTCCGGTGTTGAGCGGCTGGCAGAGCAGATGAAACAGCAGCAGGCTGCTCAGCGGAAAGCAAATTTCTCACTGGGTATCGGTGCGACATTGTTTGTCTGTGCGAGCTTATTCTATCTGGCCGGAGCACCGGTTGCACCCTGGGTTCTGATGTTTTTTGGTATACTTACCTGGGTAACAGGATGGTGGCAATCCGGTAAAATGAAGTAAAGATTGAGTTAAAGCAAGGTTTCAGCCTATGTCGTGTATTTCCGTATACGGCTGTGGTTGTATATAATGAAGTAAGTAGGTCCATATCAATTTGAGGTAAAACTAATGGCCGGTATTAATATTTGGCAATTGTTAATTATTGCTGTGATTGTTGTACTCCTGTTCGGAACAAACAAACTCCGTACTCTGGGATCTGATTTAGGTGCATCTATCAAAGGCTTTAAAAAAGCTATCGGTGATGAAGATCAGAACAAAGCAGATACAACAACAGCCGGAAAAGACGCGGATTTTGAACAAAAAAATATCGCAGAAAAGAAAGCTGATTCAGCTGAGCAGCCAGAGAATAAAAACAAAGAGCAGGTATAACCCGTGTTTGACATCGGTTTTGGTGAACTGATCTTAGTATTGGTTATCGGACTTGTGGTTCTGGGACCTGAACGCCTTCCGGTTGCTGTGAAAACAGTAGCCGGCTGGATCCGTGTGATGCGTTCAATGGCTGCCAATGTGCAGAATGAACTGACGCAGGAACTCAAACTTCAGGAATTGCAGGATAACCTGAAAAAGATGGAAGAGCAGGCCGGTAAAGCCATTTCACCTGAATTGAAGGCGTCGATGGATGAACTGAAAGAAGCAGCTGATACATTACGCCGCTCTTATCAGGAACCGGTGGATACACTGAAAAAGCAGCTCGACCCGGAAGCACTGGCCGATCAGGAACTTGAAATTCCGTCTGTCCGTCCGGCATCAGCCGGCACTCCGGCGTCGGAAAATCCGGCTCCGGCAGCACCATCTCCGGCCGTTGCTGAGGAAGCCCCTGTCCGGCCATCACCGGAAGTCAGTGATACAGAACCTGCACCGTCACCGGTAACCGTTGCTGCGTCAGATTCACAGAAACATTAATAGATTACGGTAAAAGTACGTTATGGCTGTTGAAGACACGCAACCGCTGATCACTCATTTAATCGAATTACGAAAACGCATTCTCAACAGCCTGATTGCAGTCTTTGTTGTGTTTGTTGCGCTGGCGTATTTCTCAAATGATATCTATCAGCTGGTATCCTCGCCGCTGGTGAGCAAACTGCCGCAGGGTTCGAACATGATCGCAACGGATGTTGCATCACCGTTCCTGGCGCCGATTAAGCTGACCATTATGGTCTCCATTTTTATTTCGGCACCGTACATCCTGTATCAGGTCTGGGCTTTTATTGCACCGGCGCTGTATAAGCATGAACGCCGGTTGTTAATGCCGCTGCTGTTTTTCAGCACCGTGCTGTTTTATATGGGGATGGCATTCGCGTATTTTGTTGTCTTCCCGCTGGCGTTTGGTTTCTTTACCTCGACAGCACCGCAGGATGTGGTCATTGCGACAGATATTAATAACTATCTCAGCTTTGTCATGGCGCTGTTTATGGCGTTTGGTATCTCCTTTGAGGTGCCGATTGCCATTATCCTGTTGTGCTGGAGTGGTGCGACGACTGTTGCCTCACTGAAGCAGAAGCGGCCGTATATTCTGGTCGGGGCTTTTGTGGTGGGAATGCTGCTGACACCACCGGATGTGTTCTCGCAGACGCTGCTGGCTATCCCGATGTATCTGTTGTTTGAAATCGGTGTGTTCTTTGCCCGTTTCTATGTACCGCGCAGTAAAGCACAACCGCAGGATGAAGAAGCCGAAGAGTAATGCGATACTGCTTCAGGTAAAAACCGCCTTAATAACAGGGCGGTTTTTTGTTTCCGGGTGACGGAGATACTCAGAGTTTCCGGATAAAGCTGGTGTTATCCACTTTTTTGGTCAGCTCTTTACTGATCAGCGTCAGCAGCAGCACGGAGCGGGTGTCGCCGTCCGGCTCCTGATAAATCGCTTCCAGGCCTTTAAACATCCCTTCAGTGATTTCCACAATATCTCCGGGCTGCGGAACATTTTGCTCTGACAGGCTGACACATTCGGCATTTTTCAGCTCTTCAATCAATGATGCGGGAACAACGGCAGGCAGTGGTCCGAAACGGACGAAATGATTGACGCCGCGCGTTGAGTTAATCGTGGTTGTATGAATAGTCTCGGGATCAAAAGAAATAAACAGGTAATTCGGGAACAGGGGCTCATTGACCGTCACACGTTTGCCGCGAACCACTTTTTCAATATTCGCCATCGGTGTCAGGCATTCCACCTGCTGCCGCTGCAAATGTTCCATTGCCCGCGGAAGTTGTCCGCGTTTGCAGTACAATAAATACCAATCCTTCATTACGCTATCCAACACAAACGGGGGCTTATATAAAGCCTGATAATAACAAATTTGTTTTACTATGAATGCAACAAATGGTGATTTAAGACAAATGAGTGTGAATTCAGTCCCTTATTTGAGTTGCTTTTTACCGTAGAATGATGTCATTTAATGAGTTATAAACTAATTATCATATTTATAATGACAGAATAATAAGGGCAATGTCGATGGACATTTTTTTACTCAGTAACGGCAAACTTTCCGGTAATCCGCAATGGCTCAGCTATGCACAGGAGCGCATCCGGGCAATGATAAAAACCCGCGGGATCCGCTCTGCGGTACTGATTGCATATGCCGTTATCCGTGCAGATCACGACCAGCGTGCCCGTGAACTTTCCGAAGCGCTGGGCATTGATGTTACCTGCATCGAACATTTTGATTCCCCGGTTCAGGCTGTCGAAAATGCGGAATGCATTCTTGTCAGCGGCGGAAATACCTGGCTGCTGAATCAGTTACTGCATGAGAATGGCCTGGTTGTGCCAATCCAGCGCGCGATTCGTGAACGGAATATTCCGTATATCGGCTGGAGTGCCGGGTGTAACGTTGCCACGCCGAGCATCCGGACCACCAATGATATGCCGGTACGTAACTGTGTGGTGATGCCGTCTCTGGGGCTGTTCCCTGTTCAGATTAACCCTCACTATATTGATGCGGTCATCAGCGGCCATATGGGTGAAACCCGTGATGAGCGGATTGCGGAATTTTGTGCCATCAATCCGGATGAGATTGTTGTGGCGCTGCGTGAAGGCAGCGGCTTCCATATCACCGGAAATGAGCTGCACTACTTCAGCGGCAAAAATGAAGGATTCAAACTCTTTCAGCACAACAAAACATTCCCGGAACAATTTGATACCAGCGCCCTGGCAGACCGGGTTCCGTTCCGCTGCTGTTGATCCCTGTACTTGTAACAGTGGGCGGGATTCCTATAATGGAGTCCCTTCCACCTGCTGACAGATTAATAACATAATGAAATATCGGGACCTGAGAGATTTTCTCACCATTCTGGAAAGTCAGGGCGAGCTTAAACGGATCAAAACTGAAGTCGATCCTTACCTCGAAATGACGGAAATTGCTGATCGCACACTGCGTGCGGGCGGCCCTGCATTGCTGTTTGAAAATCCGAAAGGTTATTCAATGCCGGTGCTCTGTAATCTGTTCGGCACAACCAAACGGGTTGCGATGGGAATGGGGCAGGAAGATGTCAAAGCACTGCATGATGTCGGTAAACTGCTGGCTTTCCTGAAAGAACCGGATCCGCCGAAAGGGTTCCGTGATCTTATCGATAAGCTGCCGAAGTTTAAGCAGGTTCTCAATATGCCGACCAAACGGCTGAGTTCCGCACCGTGTCAGACGCATGTTTTCACCGGCGATGACGTGGATCTGACAAAAATCCCGGTTATGCATTGCTGGCCGGATGATGCGGCACCGCTGATTACCTGGGGACTGACCGTCACCCGGGGGCCGTTTAAAGATCGCCAGAATTTAGGTATTTACCGCCAGCAGGTTCTGGGGAAAAATAAACTGATTATGCGCTGGTTATCGCATCGCGGCGGCGCACTCGATTTTCAGGAATGGTGTCAGGCACACCCGGGGGAACGTTTCCCTGTTGCGGTGGCCTTGGGCGCTGATCCTGCGACAATTCTCGGTGCGGTGACGCCGGTTCCGGATACCTTATCCGAATACGCCTTTGCGGGGTTACTGCGCGGTAATAAATCCGAAGTGGTGAAATGCATTTCTAATGACCTGGAAGTTCCTGCCGGTGCTGAAATTATCCTTGAAGGGTATATTGAGCCGGGCGAAACCGCACCGGAAGGGCCGTACGGGGATCATACCGGTTATTATAATGAAGTGGATTATTTCCCTGTCTTCACGGTCACACATATTACCCAGCGTGATGAACCTATCTATCACTCAACCTATACCGGTCGTCCGCCGGATGAGCCGGCAACTCTGGGTGTGGCACTGAATGAAGTGCTGGTGCCGATTCTGCAGAAACAGTTCCCTGAAATTGTCGATTTTTATCTGCCGCCGGAAGGGTGTTCATACCGCCTGGCCGTTGTCACCATGAAAAAGCAGTATGCGGGACATGCAAAGCGGGTCATGATGGGAGTCTGGTCGTATTTACGGCAATTTATGTACACTAAATTTGTCATTGTCTGCGATGATGATATCAATGCCCGTGACTGGAATGATGTGATCTGGGCGATCACCACCCGGATGGATCCGGCCCGGGACACTGTCATGATGGAGAATACCCCGATTGACTATCTCGATTTTGCATCTCCGGTATCGGGGCTGGGGTCGAAGATGGGACTGGATGCAACAAATAAATGGCCCGGCGAAACCTCGCGCGAGTGGGGCAAACCGATTGTTATGACCGATGAAGTCAGACAACGTGTTGACGCCATATGGGACGAATTAAATATTCTCGATAATTGAGGGAGCACATGGCAACGTTAAACTGCAAAGTTACCTCTGTTGAATCTATAACGGATACGGTATACCGCATAAAATTATTACCGGATGGTGATTTTTCATTCAAAGCCGGGCAATATCTGATGGTGGTGATGGATGAACGGGATAAGCGCCCGTTCTCAATGGCATCCGCGCCGTCATCCCGGCAGGAAATTGAGCTGCATATCGGAGCATCCGAATTTAATCTTTATGCGATGGCGGTGATGGACCGGATCCTGGATAACCGCCGGGTGACCATTGATATCCCGCACGGCAAAGCCTGGTTCCGGGAAAACAGTGACGCACCGATGCTCCTGATTGCCGGAGGAACCGGTTTTTCTTACACCCGTTCTGTTCTGCTGGCGGCACTGGAAGAAAATTCGCAGCGTGATATCACGTTTTACTGGGGTGCCAGAGAGCATGTTTATCTCTATGACCTCGGTGAATTGCAGGCTCTCGCCGAAACACATCCGAACCTGAAAATTATCCCTGTTGTTGAACAGCCGGATGATACCTGGCGCGGGCGCACCGGTACTGTGCTCAGTGCGGTGCTGGATGATTTTGGTTCACTGGCCGGAAAAGATATCTATATTGCCGGTCGTTTTGAAATGGCCAAAATCGCCCGCGAACGTTTCTGCCAGGAGCGTGGTGCAGATGCCGGCCGCCTGTTTGGTGATGCATTCGAGTTTATTTAAAGAAAATCCCGCCCCCTGACGGCGGGAGTATGCTGATAACAGGTCAGCTAAACAGTTAAAGCAGTATCAGCGACGTATTGTGCCGTGTGATGAAGCAGAAAACGTCGCTGTTATTTATAACGTTCTCAGTGATCAGCTGCGGACACGTTCAATCACGGTTGCTATCCCCTGACCGAAACCAATACACATCGTTGCCAGGCCGAACTGCGCATCCCGCTGCTCCATGACCGTCAGCAGTGAATTGATAATCCGGGTGCCGGAACAGCCGAGCGGATGCCCGAGTGCAATCGCGCCGCCATGCAGATTCACTTTGTCATCATAACAGTCAGATAATCCCATACCTTTCAGGCAGGCAAGTGCCTGTGCCGCAAATGCTTCGTTCAGTTCGATAACATCAATATCTGCCAGCGTCAGCCCGGCCTTTTTCAGAACTGCCTGTGTTGCCTGTACCGGTCCGTATCCCATCAGTGCCGGTTCACAGCCGGTAACACTCATCGCCCGAATCACCGCCCGCGGAGATAAACCATGCTCACGGGCATAGTGCTCCCCGGACAGCAGAGTTACGGATGCACCATCTGAGATTGCTGAGGAATTACCGGCGGTGACTGTACCGCTGACCGGATCAAATACCGGACTCAATGCCGAAAGTTCAGCAAGACTGCCGTTATCGCGTACGGTTTCATCCCGGGTGGCAATGACAGGTACTCCGGCCTGGTTATGACCCTGAACCGGATGGATTTCACGGCTGAATCTGCTATCACGGAATGCCTGTGCGGCCCGCTGATGTGAACGCAGAGCAAATTCATCCTGTGACTCACGGCTGACAGAAAACTGTCGTGCCAGTGCTTCGGCTGTCAGCCCCATCATGCCGGACGCTTTGGCCGTGTGCAGTGCGGCAGCCGGATTGATATCGATACCCTGTGTCATCGGGATATGACCCATATGTTCAACACCTCCTGCAAGTGCCAGTTTACCGTCACCGGTCTGAATCAGGCGGGCGGCATCATGCAGGGCCTGCATTGATGAACCGCACAGGCGGTTCACAGTGACGGCAGGCACGGTGTGCGGGATCTCTGTCAGCAGGGCGGCATGACGGGCTATGTTAAACCCCTGTTCCCCGGTCTGCTGCACACACCCCCAGATAATGTCATCAATATCGGCTGCATTGATATTGTTACGCTTTATCACTGCACTCATCACTTCTGCTGAGAGTGTGTCCGCACGGACATGCCGGAATATACCGTTTTTTGAGCGGCCCATTGAGGTGCGGAGACCATCAATTATCATGACTTTTTCCATATAAACCTCACTGTGCAGTAACAGGGTGACTATCCGGTTGCGGATAATAAGGAGTGTTATTAACAGCATGTGCCCGCAGACTGTCCGGAATGGTATAAAGCGGACCCAGTGTGCTGTATTGCTCTGCTTTTTCACAGAAAGCGCGGGTGCTGGTATCATCCAGATAACGGAAAATACCTCCCCGGAACGGCGGAAAACCAAGGCCGTAGACCAGAGCCAGGTCTGCTTCTGCCGGGCTGCTGATAATGCCTTCCTCGTAGCAGCGGATAACTTCGTTCACCATCGGAATCATCAGGCGGTCGATAATCTCGTCTGCAGTAAAGTCACGGGGCGTGCGTCCCAGTGGTGCAAGCACTTCTTCGAGCTGCTCATCGGGCTGTTTCTGCAGGTGGCCTTTGCCGTCATCAATATGGCGGTAAAACCCGAGGCGGCTTTTTTGCCCCAGCCGTTTCAGTCCGGCAAACAGACTGATGACATTGTGCTCTTCAACGACCATCCGGCCCGGATAGCCCTCAGCCATCACATGCTGTACATGATTAGCCGTATCCAGTCCGACAACATCGAGCAACAGCGCCGGTCCCATCGGCCAGCCGAATTCCTGTTCCATCACACGGTCAACCGTTTTAATATCCGCTCCGCCGGAGACCAGCAGAGAAAAGGCGTTCAGATACGGAAACAGTACCCGGTTGATAAAGAATCCCGGACAATCTCCCACCACAACCGGTGTTTTTCCCATTTTGTGGGCGTAGTGCACCACAGCGGCGATTGTATCGTCTGAGGTTTTCTCTCCCCGGATCACTTCAACCAGCGGCATTTTAGGTACGGGATTGAAAAAATGCATTCCGCAGAAATTGTGCGGGCGTTTCAGCGCCTGAGCCAGTTCACTGACAGGGATCGAAGAGGTGTTTGATGTCAGAATGCAGTGTTCACTAACCTGTTGTTCAATATCTGCCAGCACTTTTTGTTTGATGACTTTGTTCTCAACAACCGCTTCAACCACTATATCGCAGTCACTGAGTTCATTATCATGGCGGACAGGGTGGATAGCGGCGCGTATTCCGGCGGCCTGAACCACGGTCATTTTTCCTGACTGACACTGTTTTTCCAGCAATTTTACGGCTTCATCAATACCGGCCTGCAATGCGGCGGGCTGAATATCTTTCAGGTGTACCGGAATACCGCTGTAAGCTGACTGGTAAGCAATACCGCCACCCATAATACCGGCACCGATAACAGCGGCCTGTTCCGGGGCATCACGTAATACCGTCTGCTGGCGGGTAAGGCCTTTAACATATTGTTCATTCAGGAAAAGTGAGACCAGAGCCCCGGCGGTGAGTGTCCGGGTCAGTGGTACAAAATGCGCGGTTTCGCAGCGCAATGCTTCATCGCGCGGGAGTTTCGCTCCGGCTTCAATTCCGTTTACTGCAGCCATCGGCGCCGGGTAATGTTTTCCTGCCTTTTGCCGGACAAGGGCTTTGGCCGTGATAAGGCTCATCTGTAATTCTGCAGGGTGCAGCTGTAACGCCGCTTTTTTCTGCTGCCGTTGTGCCTGCCAGTTAGTCCGGCCACTGATCGCCTGCTCCAGCAGCATCAGTGAACCGTTAATCAATTCATCATCCTGTACAATGCCATCAGTCAGTCCGAGTTTCAGCGCTTCACCGGCAGTCACAATTTTCCCCTGTGTGATAAGTTCAAGGGCATTATCACAACCAATCAGGCGGGGCAGACGGACTGAGCCGCCGAAGCCCGGCATTATCCCGAGTTTGGTTTCCGGCAGGCCGATACGCAGATCGTCAGTGGCGAGGCGGTAGTCTGTTGTCAGTGCGCACTCGCACCCACCGCCGAGTGTGAATTTCCGCAGTGCGGCGACAGTAGGCACGGGCAGATCTTCAATCCGGTTAAACAACCGGTTGGCGAAATTCAGCCACTCGGTCAACTGTTCCGCCGGTGCATTAAACAGAGTCAGAAATTCTGTAATATCCGCGCCCAGGATAAAGCTCTCTTTGGCGGAGGTAATAATCAGGCCTTTCAGCTGCGGTGTTTGTTCAAGGCAGGCAACGGCTTCATCCAGTGAGGCAATTGTCCGGGTATCCAGTTTGTTTATCGCTCCCTGCGCATCAAAAACAAGTTTTGCAATTCCTTCTTTTTCCCAGCTGACCTTCATTGATTCACTGTGATAAAGCATACGGTTCTCCTTAAATATTGCATCGCTCCCGTAAAGGATGAGAACACCATGTGGTATGACCAGATAGAGTAATTGTGATTTTTTTGTTAACGAAAGCAAATAAAATGATGATTTTTTGCGCTGAAGATCACGCAAAATGTCTCAATATGCAGAAACAGAAAAGAAAAACGTCGTGACGCGCCGAAGATTCCCGGTAAATAACCGGGGATGACATAGCCTGCCATATCCATAATCGCGGAGATCATGCTAAGCTTTTGTCACTATCATAATGAAAAAAGGTCAATTCCCATGGAAAAAATGGCATCCCTCTACCGTGAGCACATCGCAACATTATTACAGCGGACCCGCGATATTCTTGCGCGTGAGAAACTGGATTCGTTACTGATCCACTCCGGTGAACCGATACGCATTTTTCTTGATGATCGTGACTATCCTTTTAAAAGTAACGTGCATTTTAAAGCATGGGTGCCGGTAACTGATGTACCGTATTGCTGGCTGTGGACTGATGGTGTGAATAAACCGAAATTATGGTTCTATTCTCCGGTTGATTACTGGCACAGTGTCGAGGCGTTACCTTCTTCTTACTGGACAAATGAAGTTGAGGTCATCCATCTGAAGAATGCCGGTGATATTGCCTCCATGCTGGCATCACAGGATAAAACCCGCACTGCGTATATCGGGCCGAACACCGATCGCGCCGCAGCGCTGGGGATCAGCAGCAATCATATTAACCCGAAAGCGGTGCTGGATTTCTTTGCGTTTCATCGTTCATATAAAACAGATTATGAACTGGCCTGCATGCGTGAAGCACAAAAAATGGCGGTTAACGGGCATCTTGCCGCACATGAGGCTTTTTTATCCGGCCTGAGTGAATTTGATATCAATATGGCGTACCTGATGGCAACCGGCCATCGTGATACTGATGTACCTTATGACAATATTGTTGCTATTAATGAAAACGCCGCTGTTCTGCACTACACCAAACTGAATAAAAACGCACCGCATACACGGCACAGCTTCCTGATCGATGCCGGTGCGGAATTCAATGGTTATGCCGCAGATTTAACCCGGACATATGCTGCTGATGCTGACAGCGATTTCGCACAGCTGGTATCAGATTTGAATGATGAGCAGCAGTCACTGATCGGTGATATTAAAGCCGGGGTCCGCTATACCGATTACCATATTCAGATGCATCACCGCATCGCGAAACTGCTGAAAAAACATAAAATAATCACCGGAATGTCTGAGGAAGCTATGGTCAGTGAAGGGGTAACCACACCGTTCCTGCCGCATGGGCTTGGCCATCCGCTGGGTCTTCAGGTTCATGATGCTGCCGGGTTTATGCAGAATGATCAGGGTGAGCATCTGGCGGCACCGGCAATGTATCCGTTCCTGCGCTGCACCCGTATTCTGGAGCCGCGCATGGTGCTGACCATCGAGCCGGGACTGTATTTTATTGAGTCTCTGCTGGCACCATGGCGTGAAGGTAAGTTCAGCCAGCACTTTGACTGGAAACGTATTGAGCAGTTTAAACCTTGTGGCGGTATCCGTATTGAGGATAACATTATTATCCATGACAACAGTGTGGAAAATATGACGCGGGATCTGAATCTGCCGTAATGAAATCGTACCTTATACCGGCTGAGCCGGTTATGTTTACTGAAGAGATAAAAAAAAGCCGTTTCATCACCCTGTTGCAGCATACGGACGGGGTGGATGAAGCAAAGCAATTTATTCAGTCTGTCAAAGATGAATATCCCGATGCCCGGCACCATTGCTGGGCATTTGTTGCGGGGCGTCCGGATGATTCTCAGCAACTGGGATTTTCTGATGACGGTGAGCCGACCGGAACAGCCGGTAAACCGATGATTGCACCGCTGCTCGGCAGCGGAATCGGGGAAATTACGGCGGTGGTTGTCCGCTATTTCGGCGGAATAAAATTAGGCACCGGCGGGCTGGTCCGTGCATACGGCAGCGGGGTTCAGCAGGCACTGAAACTGCTGGTAACGAAAACTAAAATCCCGCAGGTGATCTGTGAAATAACCTGTGATTACAGCTTTATCAGCCAGGCAGAATTAGTGGTCCGGCAGGTGGATGGTACGATAATCAACAGTGATTTCGGTTCGGATGTGACGTTACGTATTTCGATTCCTGCTACCTTACTGAGTGAGGTTAGTGATAAATTACGTGACCTGAGCCGGGGGATGTTTGAGCTTAAATGCCCTGATGACACCACCGGAAACTGATTTCTGAGGACTCTGCTGCAATGCATTTTCGCGCCATAACCCGTATTGTCGGGTTACTTGTCATTATTTTTTCTGTCACCATGATCATTCCCGGGATTGTGGCGCTTATCTATAAAGACGGTGCAGGTAAAGCATTCAGTCAGACATTCCTGGCAGCACTGATTATCGGTCTGCTGCTCTGGATCCCGAACCGCAATAAAAAAAGTGAGTTAAAACCGAAAGAAGGTTTTCTGATTGTGGTGCTGTTCTGGACGGTGCTGGGCAGTGTCGGGGCATTACCTTTTATTTTTTCTGAGCGCCCGAACCTGTCGGTGACAGATGCGTTTTTTGAATCATTCTCCGGGCTAACCACAACGGGTGCCACCACACTGGTCGGGCTGGACACGCTGCCCAAAGCGATTTTATTCTACCGGCAGATGTTACAGTGGCTGGGCGGGATGGGGATCATCGTATTAGCCGTTGCTATCCTGCCGCTGCTGGGTGTCGGGGGAATGCAGCTGTACCGGGCGGAAATGCCGGGGCCGCTGAAAGATAATAAAATGCGCCCGAGGATTGCGGAAACAGCAAAAACCCTCTGGCTGATTTATGTGTTCCTCACCATCGTCTGTGCAATTGCCCTCTGGTTTGCGGGGATGGATGTTTTTGATGCGATATCCCACAGCTTTTCCACTATCGCCATCGGTGGGTTTTCCACTCATGATGCCAGTATCGGTTACTTTAACAGTCCGGCAATTAACACCATCATTGCCATTTTCCTGCTGATCTCAGGCTGTAACTATGGCCTGCACTTTGCGGTACTGACCGGGCGTAGCCTGGGAGTTTACTGGCGGGATCTGGAATTCCGGATGTTTATTTCCCTCCAGTTCGTGCTGGTCGTGATCTGTGCGTTGGTTTTGTGGAAGTTTGATGTCTATGCTACGGAGGGACAAACCCTCAACCAGGCGTTTTTCCAGGTTGTCTCGATGGCGACAACGGCCGGGTTCTCCACTGACAGTTTCTATAAATGGCCGCTGTTCCTGCCGATGCTGCTGCTGTGTGCGGCATTTGTCGGCGGATGTGCGGGGTCAACCGGCGGTGGTCTGAAGGTTATCCGCATTATGCTGCTGTTCCTTCAGGGGGCGCGTGAACTAAAACGCCTTGTGCATCCGAATGCAGTTTACACCATCAAGCTGGGCCGCCGGGCATTGCCGGAACGCATTATCGAAGCTGTCTGGGGATTCTTCTCCGCGTATGCTCTGGTCTTTGTGGTCAGTATGCTGTTACTGATAGCGACAGGTGTTGATGAGTTTTCCGCTTTCTCTGCGATAGCCACCACACTGAATAACCTGGGACCGGGGTTGGGTACGCTGGGTGAGAACTTTACAACCCTGAATCCGGGCGGGAAATGGATTCTTGTCGTGACGATGTTATTTGGTCGTCTGGAAGTCTTTACTTTGCTGGTATTGCTGACGCCGACGTTCTGGCGTGATTAACGGAGTGTTTCATGTCGTACTTGTTGCTTTATTCCGGCCATGACGGGCAGACAAAAAAAATCATTACTGAAATTGCCCTGCATTTACGCAAAGCAGGGGCAGAGTGCGATGTCCGCTCTTTGCAGGATAATCAGCCGCTGAATCTGGCGCCGTATGAGAAGGTGCTGGTCGGGGCATCTATCCGCTACGGTCACTTTAACCGGGCGCTGGATAAATTCGCGAAGTTGCACGCGGTGCAACTGAATCAGATGAAAACCGCATTCTTTGGTGTGAACCTGACTGCCCGTAAACCGGAAAAACGGACACCAGAGACAAATGTGTATGTCCGGAAATTCCTGGCCGCGACACCCTGGAAGCCGACAGTCTGTACTGTATTCGCCGGGGCATTGCTGTATCCGCGTTACGGCTGGTTTGACCGGATGATGATCCGTCTGATTATGAAGATGACAAAGGGTGAGACAGATACCACCAAAGAAGTGGAATACACGGATTGGCAACAGGTTGAGGCATTTGCTGCAGAGTTTGTTCAGATTTAAAGCAAATCACCGGCATTTTGCCGGATAAAACACCGTTGTGGTGAAAAAATTGGCAAACAGAAAAAAAGTTG
>NZ_AZRH01000017.1:0-86528 GCF_000512315.2 Morganella sp. EGD-HP17 | reverse complement strand
AACCGCCAGTCTGTCGGCAATATTAAAACCAAATGTTTTGATAAAGCAGAACTGGTCGCCTATATCGAATCCGATTACGGAGAAAAATTACAGCCGGTGGCGCCGGGTGATGAGCTGAAAGACAGCGTCAATATGACTTTCGATTACGCCATTCCGGAGCCGAAGTTTAAAGATGCGGAAACACAGAAACAGGCGCTGAAATTAACCGGCCTGCTGAAGCAGATTAACGAATCTGATAATCCGGATATTCACGACAAGCTGAATAAAGAGATTCACCAGACCACCATGGATCTGGTATCCGCGTCTGCCGGGTCCGCATCATCCAATACGGTGGCGGAAAATGAGTATTACAACACCTTTATCACGCAGACCGGCAATTTCCGCGCCTTCGGGGTTCTGCCGAAATAAGTGATTTTTCATTCAGTTCCGGAAAGGGCCGCATTATCACGCGGCCCTTTTTTATTAAAAATTTTAATGAAAAATAATGAATTGCTGGTTTTATCAGCAACAAAAAATTAAACAATAAAGAGAGGGACATCAAATAAAAAAGGAGTATGATTTCAGGAGAGCCGTATTTTTCATCTGAAAACCGGCCGGTAGTATAAAAAAACAACATCAGGGTTAATCTGATGTAAATAACAGTTTAAAACACACTTTATTACGTAACATCTGTTACGGAATCCTTTATCTGCAACAAAGTAATGGCGGAATAATGTACGGTCCGCCCGGTAAAATAACACATCACTATGTCAATAGCGGTGTATTTTATTGTTCATTTTGTTAAAGGCAGATGTCAGTTTTGTTCTGAACTCCCTCACTTTCTGCTTATTATTTTTTCTGCTGCCGTCAGGCTCAGAAGAAATTAATCAGATTTTTTAAAGTCTCCGGGGGATTAAGTACATCAGCATTATGGAGATAGTATGAAGTCAAGAAGTTTAACGACCTGGATTGTGGCTGCGTTATTTATCGGGGTGATTGTCGGCTTTGCGCTGAACAAACTGGCCACACCCGGGTTTAATCAGCAATATTCTGCTGATATCTCAGTGGTGACAGATATTTTCCTGCGACTCATTAAAATGATTATCGCGCCGCTGATCCTCTCCACGCTGGTGGTGGGTATTGCAAAAATGGGGGATGCGCGGACACTCGGCCGGGTTTTCTCCAAGACGTTGTTTTTATTTATCTGCGCTTCTTTTATTTCCATCACTCTCGGGCTGGTGATTGTTAACCTGCTTAAACCGGGTGCGGGAATTAACTTTGTGGCACCGGCGGATACAGTGGTGGACAATGTGGCGACCGCCGCGTTTTCGGTGAAAAACTTTATCGCCCATCTGATCCCGACCAGTATCGTTGATGCCATGGCCCGTAATGAGATTTTGCAGATCGTTGTTTTCTCTATTTTTATGGGAATTGCTCTTTCCGCTATCGGTGAAAAAGGTAAGCCGATTCTGACACTGCTGGAGTCGGTGGTCAGCCTGATGCTGAAACTGACCGGCTATGTCATGCTGTTTGCGCCGCTGACGGTTTTTGCCGCTATTTCCGGTATGATCGCCGAGCGCGGGCTGGTGGTGCTGCTGGAAGCCGGTATTTTTATGGGTGAATTCTACCTGACACTGGCAACATTATGGCTGGTGTTAATCGGTCTGGCAGTTCTGATCGTGGGGCGCTGTATTCTGCGGCTGACCAAAGGGATCGCTGAGCCGGCGCTGCTGGCATTTACCACCTCCAGCTCTGAAGCGGCGTTTCCGGGCACACTGAAGCAGCTCGAGCAGTTCGGTGTCTCCAATAAAATCGCCAGCTTTGTACTGCCGATTGGCTACTCCTTTAACCTCGTCGGCTCTATGGCGTACTGCTCTTTTGCGGTTATCTTTATCGCCCAGGCCTGTAATATTGAGATTTCCATGGGAGATCAGATTACAATGTTGCTGATCCTGATGCTGACATCCAAAGGTATGGCGGGTGTGCCGCGTGCCTCGCTGGTGGTGATTGCCGCCACACTGACACAGTTTAATATCCCGGAAGCCGGGTTAATTCTGCTGATGGGAGTCGATCCGTTCCTGGATATGGGCCGCTCCGCGACCAACGTGATGAGTAATGCGATGGGCGCGGCGATTGTCGGGCGCTGGGAAGGCGAGCATTACGGGGAAGGCTGTCACGGAAAACCGCCGGTAGCGGTTGTTGAGATGGCAGAACCGGAGCCGCTGAAAAAAGCAGGCTGAAGAACCTATTCTCTGTATGAAAAAAAACACAGGTACCGATTTTCACCTGTGTTTTTTTATATCTGCAGTTTGTATCTCATGACCCGCTTAACACTTTTACATTTTCATTATTCTGTATTTCCGTATTAAGATCTCATTTTTATTAAAATAAACTTTGGTTTTTTATTTTATAAATTTAATTCAATCATCAAATGTAACGATAATATGTTATTTTCTCATTTTGAAATCGTTAATTTATGGTTTATTACTTTGTTTTTAAACGGATTTAATAATGATATTAAAATGGTGTGATACGTGTCTGTTCCTTCATGAAATTCACCAACTTCTTCATTTTAATCATTTGTTTTCGTGCATAATAAGCCACCATAATCGGGACAGGTAATTTTATTTTTTAAATTGTGAGTCAATAGGTTCTTCATTTTTCTGATTTAATACGAGTGAATATAATGACAAATAAAACTTTTGAGTATCAGGAGCCATTCCCGTTATCGGAAGATAAAACGGACTATTATCTGCTGAGCAGGGAGCACGTTTCCACGGCGACATTTGAAGGCCGTGAGATGCTTAAGGTTGAACCTGAAGCGCTGACGCTGATTGCCCAGCAGGCCGTGCATGATGCCTCCTATTTCCTCCGTCCGGCACATCAGAAACAGGTTGCACAGATTTTAAGCGACCCTGAAGCCAGCGAAAACGACAAATATGTCGCGCTGCAACTGCTGCGCAATGCGGAAATCTCTGCCAAAGGGGTTCTGCCGAACTGTCAGGATACCGGCACCGCGACTATCGTGGCGAAAAAAGGCCAGCAGGTATGGACCGGCGTCAACGATGCGGAATGCTTATCCCGTGGTATTTACAACACATTCCAGCGTGAAAACCTGCGTTATTCACAGAACGCAGCGCTGGATATGTACACGGAAGTGAATACCGGCACCAACTTACCTGCACAGATTGATATCCTGGCCACCGAAGGCGCGGAATATCACTTCCTGTTTATCAATAAAGGCGGTGGCTCTGCCAACAAAACCGCGCTGTATCAGGAAACCAAGGCCATTCTGGAACATGATCGCCTGAAAGCATTCCTGATCGACAAAATGAAGTATCTCGGTACCACTGCCTGCCCGCCGTACCATATTGCGTTCTGTATCGGCGGCACCTCACCGGAAATGAACCTGAAAACGGTGAAACTGGCGTCCACCAAATATTATGACAATCTGCCGGATACCGGTAATGAGCTGGGACGCGCCTTCCGCGATCGCGAGCTGGAGCAGGAACTGCTGGAAGCCACCCGTGAGTTCGGCTTCGGTGCCCAGTTTGGCGGTAAATATTTCGCCCATGATATCCGTGTGATCCGTCTGCCGCGTCACGGCGGTTCCTGCCCGATTGGTCTGGCACTGTCCTGTTCGTCTGACCGTAACATCAAAGGCAAGATCACCAAAGACGGGATCTGGCTGGAGAAACTGGAATACAATCCGGCAAGTTACATTCCGGAATCCATGCGCAAAGAGAATGAAAGCGACATGGTCAGTATCGATCTGAACCGGCCGATGGCGGAAATCCTCAAAGAGCTGAGCAAGTATCCGGTCTCCACCCGCGTCTCTCTCAGCGGCCCGCTCATCATTGCCCGTGATATCGCGCATATGAAACTGAAAGAGCGCCTGGACAGCGGACAGGGATTACCGCAGTATTTCAAAGATCATATGGTGTACTATGCGGGTCCGGCGAAAAAACCGGAAGACCTGGTCTCCGGCTCTCTCGGCCCGACCACCGGTAACCGGATGGATCCGTATGTGGACTTGTTCCAGTCGCAGGGCGGCAGTATGCTGATGCTGGCAAAAGGAAACCGCAGTCAGGCGGTGACCGATTCCTGTAAAGCACACGGCGGCTTCTATCTGGGCAGTATCGGCGGTTCTGCGGCGATTCTGGCTCAGGAATATGTGAAGAGCCTGGATATTCTGGAATACCCTGAACTGGGTATGGAAGCAGTCTGGAAAATGGAAGTGGAAGGGCTCCCGGCCTTTATCCTGGTGGATGACAAAGGGAATAACTTCTTCGAACAGGTTCAGACGAAAAAATGTGAGAAATGCGTGGCAGGCCAGCCTGCCTGAGCCAACACTTTCCCTGAGGAGTTTGCATGAGCGACGAACGTTATCAACAACGGCAACAGAAACTGAAAGAGCATGTCGACGGGCGCGTTGCCGCGGCTCAGAAGACCGGCGGAGTCCTGATGGTCTTCACCGGTAACGGGAAAGGGAAATCTACTGCGGCCTTTGGTACCGCGACCCGCGCCGCCGGACACGGTATGAAAGTGGGCGTGGTGCAGTTTATCAAAGGCCAGTGGGAATGCGGCGAGCGCAATGTGCTGGAAAAACTGGGGGTTGAATTCCATATCATGGCCACCGGTTTTACCTGGAACACGCAGGACAAAGAAGGCGATACCAAAGCGGCACAGGAAGTATGGCAGTTCGGCAAAGCGATGTTAGAGGATCCGTCCTATGACCTCGTGGTGCTGGATGAACTGACGTACATGGTGCGCTACGGCTATATCGACCTGGATGAGATTATCAGTTACCTGAAAAATCGCCCAGAAAACCAGAGCGTGATTATTACCGGCCGGGGATGTCACCGCGATATCACGGATCTGGCAGACACCGTCAGTGAGCTGCGTCCGGTTAAACACGCGTTTGACAGTGGTATTCAGGCACAGAAAGGTATCGACTGGTAATTCATCCCGTAAATACAGTCTGTTATCACAATCGCTCCGTTTATACGGGGCGATTTTTTTTGCCGGTCCGGCAGTGCTGCGCTTTGTTTTTCGGAATAGACTGCTGGCAGCGGATGAACATAAATTGATACCTTTGCATCCGTAAAAATACTGAGTAAACGGAAGCAGACAGAATGAAATTAAAGACGATCTCAGCCCTTGCGGTATCCGCTGTTGTTCTGGCCGGTTGCCAGAATATGAATTATGACACCCTGGCACAGTCCGGCGGCCAGTTATTTCAGGCGGCCACCTTAACCGATGCGGATATGGTGAAACTGACGGACGGTGCCTGCAAAGAGATGGACGCAAAAAATAACATTGCACCGGCCTCCGGAAAATACGCGGCACGCATGGACAAAATCGCCAAATCATTAGGTTCCGATGTGAACGGCACAAAAGTGAATTACAAGGTCTATATGACCAATGAACCGAATGCCTGGGCGATGGCGAACGGTTGTGTCCGTGTTTACAGCGGTCTGATGGATATCATGAATGATAATGAAATCGAAGGTGTCCTGGGGCATGAATTAGGACACGTCGGCCTGGGTCACACCCGTAAAGCAATGCAGGTTGCCTATGCTGCGGTGGCGGCAAAAACCGCGGCGGGTTCAGCGGGCGGTCTGGCGTCTGAACTGAGTAATTCTCAGTTTGCTGATATGGGTATCAAACTGGTTAATGCGCAGTTCTCACAGCGTCAGGAAACGGAAGCGGACAATTATTCCTATGATCTGCTGAAAAAACGCGGCATTTCAACGGAAGGTCTGGCCACCGGGTTTGAAAAGCTTGCGAAAATGGATAAAGGGCAGAACAGCATATTTGATTCTCACCCGCCGACCGCAGAGCGCGCAGAGAATATCCGCAACCGGATCGCGGCAGATAAACAGTAAGTATTCCGGATAACAAAAAAGGTGGCTGAGCCACCTTTTTTATTTAAGACAGAATCAGTTCTTTTTCCCGCGATTTCTCGTGGATCCAGTCACTGAATTTCCGCAGGTTGAGTGATCCTTTTTTGTCCTCTTTATAGGTGAGAACAAAGCGGTTGCCGGTGCTCATCGGCAGATCGCACGGGATCACCAGATCGCCGTTTTCCAGATCTTTCTGGATAGCAAAACGCGGCAGCAGCGCCACACCGAGATTTGAGCGGATGGCGGAGATCAGCATCGAAAGCAGATCAAAGCGCGGGCCGACCCGGGTTTTCGGGTTGTGAATGCCCGAGAGCTGGAACCAGTCACTCCAGGCATCGAGGCGGGTGGTCTGATGCAGCAGAGTAAACTCTTCCAGCACCTGGCTGGTGGTGAGTTTGATACTGTCATCCCGCCACAGCATGCGGCTGCAGACCGGTACCAGCTCTTCCTCAAACAGATATTCAAAATCCGGCCACGGATTACAGAAATCCTCACGCATGATTGCCGCATCGTATTTCAGGCTGGTAAAGTCCGCCGGTGTGGTTAATGCGCTAATACTTAATGCGATTTCCGGATGTTTCTCACGGAAGCTCTGCAGGTTCGGGATCAGCCAGTGTGTGCTGAAGGTCGGTGTTACCGCCAGCTCAAACAGCTGCTGTGATGACTGCCAGGACATAATATCCTGGGTGTCTTTTTCCAGCTTATCCAGCGTGTCATGCACCAGCCCGAGGTAATGCTTTCCGGCATCACTGAGGAAAATACGTTTGCGGACGTGATGAAACAGCGACACATTCAGAAATTCTTCCAGCGCGGCTATCTGACGGAAAACCGCACTCTGGGTCAGTGATAACTCTTCGGCTGCCCGGGTGTAGCTCTCATACTGCGCGACAGCTTCGAAGGTGATCAGTAAATCCGTTTTCGGGATCTTCTTTCGCATGGCGTTTTACTCCCTAAAAATATAATCCATTTTACCGGGTGGGGGATGGCGGCAGAGTGAAACCACTCCCGGCCTGATGCCCCATATGACAATACATGCTGCATGCGGCATTAATAACGGACATGGCTAATGCCGCGCCGCTGCCTTCACCCAGCCGGAGATCCAAATATAAGAAAGGTTTCAGACCGAGCTGCTCAAGCGCGATACCTGCGCCTTTCTCGGCGGAAAAGTGGGACGGGATCAGATAGTTCCGGACAGCAGGAGCCAGACGGCAGGCCGCGATGGCGCAGGCGTAAGATAAAAAGCCGTCGAGCACGACAGGAATACCGCAGACGGCGGCACCCAGAATCACACCGGTCATCCCGGTCAGATCATACCCGCCGACTTTGGCGAGCACGTCAATGGCATCTGCCGGATCAGGGTTGTTGACCGCGATAGCCTGCCGGACAATAGCTTCTTTGTGTGAAACGCGATCCAGCGGCAGATTGGCGCCGATCCCGACCGTATCATGCGGATCAAGTCCGCACAGGACGCTGATCATCGCAGACGCCGGGGTGGTATTGGCAATCCCCAGTTCCCCGGTGCCGACAACGCGGATCCCGGCGGCAACCCGCTGTTTTACCAGCTCTGCACTGGCAACCAGCAGGTGCTCCGCATCGGCGTAAGACATTGCCGGGCCTTTGGCGATATTGCCGCAGCCGCGTGCCAGTTTCAGGGAAATCATGTCATCGATAGGATCGCAGTCAATGCCGATATCCACAGGCAGCACGCTGGTACCGTTGCTGCGGGCAACCGCGCAGACACCGGTCAGCTGTTTCTGAATATTGCGGGCCTGGATAGCGGTGACTTCCTGCGGGGTGACGGCGACACCTTCTGCAAATACGCCGTGATCCGCACACATCACAATAATTTCTTTCGGCAGATTATCCGGATGGTCAATCCCCGGCATTCCGGCAAGATGTACCGCCAGATCTTCCAGGCGGCCGAGACTGCGCGGCGGCTTGGCCAATCCGTTGATATGTTGTTCTGCCGCCTGCATGGCCGCGTGATCCAGAGGCGGGATCGCACGGATCAGGTCTTTCAGTGTTGTCATTGTTTTTATGCTCACATTATATTTTTATAATCAAACAACAGGCGTAAAACGTGATCGCCCGTTAAACACAGCTAACGTCATAAATCCGTCGCGGCATTCCGCCACACTGTAACTGTCCTGTGCACAGGGGAACTGCCACATGGCCTCTGCGGGCAGGCCGAACCAGCGGGTGATAATAAGCCCGAGCACGCCCTTGTGGGCGACAATCAGCCGGGTTGCCGGGGTTTCTGATGCTTCCCGGCGCAGTTCATCCGCCACCGCCTGAACCCTCACCGCAAACTGCGGGAACGGCTCGCCGCCGGTCGGTGCGGCATGCAGCCAGTCATTCATCCAGGTCTCCCAGTCTGCCGGGTAACGGGCGGCAATCTCACTGTAATGCTGCATTTCCCACTCGCCGAAGTGCATTTCATTGAGGCGCGGGTCGCAGTGATAGTGATGAGTTTCCGGGGCACGGATATATTCCGCCGTCTGTTTTGCCCGCTGCAATTCACTGATCAGTATAGTATCTATCTGAATATCACGCAGATAAGCGGCCACGCTGGCGGCCTGGCGGTGGCCGTGTTCCGTCAGCGGTAAATCGGTGCTGCCGTAGAACAAACCGTCTTTGTTCCCGGCGGTTTCCCCGTGGCGGACAAGAATAAAGCGGCTGATACTCATCTGCTTACACCCAGAACAGCGCGAGCAGGAAGATAATTTCCCCGCACTCTTCAGCGGCACCGAGTGTGTCCCCGGTCTGTCCGCCGAGGTGATGGCGGAAATAACGCCCCAACCCGTAAATAATAAAGGCGGTGATAATCAGTGCGCCGAGGGCTTTCATTCCGCCTGCAACCGTGACAATCACCGCGCCGGTGGCGAGAGTGATGACAAACTGACGCAGAGTGATACGGCCGATATAAATATTGCCCATACCTTCCCCCTCGCGGGCATAGCGCTGGTTGTACATCACCAGTGACATACAGGTGCGGCCTGCGACCGGGGCGCAAATCAGCAATCCGGCAGCGGTGATCAGGGAAAGGGAAGAGGAGGCGAGAAGCTCATACGCGGCAGCGGATTTTGCCATCAGGGCAAAAATCAGTGCCAGACAGCCATGCGTACCGATGCGGCTGTCGCGCATGATCTCCAGCATTCTTTCGCGTTTGCGGGCGGAGAAAATACCGTCACAGGTATCTGCCAGGCCATCGAGGTGAAAACCGCCGGTGATCAGGATCAGTGCCAGCACATAGCCCAGCGCGGCGATCAGCGGACTGTGAGCCGCTTGCGCAATCCACACCGTCAGCAGTGTTGCAATGATCCCGGCAATCAATCCGACCACCGGAAAAAATGGTACGCCACGTCCGTACTGCTGAAACTCCGTGCCTTCACTCCAGCGCTGCGGCACCGGAATGCGGGTAATAAACTGGAGTGTCGCCCACAGGTATTTCAGGTTCATTTGATCTGAACTCCGATCCCGGAGACCACCAGCCAGACCTGTTCGGCCTGACGGGCGAGTTTCTGATTAATACGTCCGGCGATATCGACAAAATGACGCGCCAGCCGGTTTTCCGGTGTGATGCTCATCCCCAGTTCGTTGGTGACGATATACACCGGGCACTCACTCTCTTTGCAGGCATCAATAATATGGTCGATTTCGCTGTTGATGCCGATCTCCAGTTGTGCGTAATCGAGCGTGTCCGGATCCGCGCCGCCCGAGGCGTCATAGAGCAGATTGGCAATCAGCGTGGTGATGCATTCCAGCATCACCCCTTCGCCCGGTTTGCGTTCATAACGGATAGCACGGGCAATGTTTTTAAAACCTTCCCATGTGCGCCAGTGCTGCGGGCGATCGGCCTTATGGCGTGCCACGCGGGCGGCCATTTCATCATCCGTCACCACTGAGGTGGCGATATAGAGCGCACTGTGACAGCGGTTATCCACCAGTTCTTCAGCAAAACTGCTTTTACCGCTGCGGGCTCCGCCGGTAATTAAAATCATGCTGTTTTCTCCTTGTGTGCACGCATCAGACGGCAGATTTCATCAATATTGAGGTGTTCCCGCATCTGCTGCGCCAGAATATTAAACTGCTGTTCTTTATGCAGTGCATAGTCAAACGTGCTTTCCGGCAGCGGCTCCAGCCCTTTCTTTTTCCGCAGCTGATTGAGCAGCGGACGGGTGAAATTGTTGCGGTCAAAAATTCCGTGCAGATAAGAGCCCATCACACTGCCGTCCGGGTTGACTGCACCGTCAGCATGGTTGCACGGCTCGCGGTTTTTCTCATGCATCTGTGCAAACGGGATGGCATCCGCGCCGGTTTCGGATACGCCCATGTGGATCTCGTAGCCGCTGATCGGTTCACCCTGACAGGCTGACCAGATCCCCGGCAGTGCGCCGCACACGGTTCCGGCGGTCTGGGTGGTATTTTTTTCCGGTGAGAAGCGGGTGGTGATATCGAGCAGCCCCAGTCCCGGCAGATCGGATAATCCGGATTCGACATCATCATAAATATGTTTACCGAGGATCTGATAGCCGCCGCAGATCCCGGCGACCGGTGTACCCTGTGCATGGCGGGTGAGAATGGCTTTATCCATTCCTTTCTGACGCAGCCACAGCAGGTCACCGAGGGTATTTTTACTGCCCGGGATAATCAGCAGATCCGGTTCACCGACCAGCAGCGGATCGGATTCATAACGCAGACGGACATCCGGCTGGGCGGCAAGGGCATTGAAGTCGGTGAAGTTGGCAATGTGCGGCAGCTGAACCACCACAATATCCAGCACTTCCTCTGTTTTGCCGTCATATTTGCCGACCTGCAGCGCCACGCCGTCCTCATCTTCCAGATCCACATCCAGCCACGGCAGCACGCCGAGCACCGGAACGTTGGTCAGATCTTCGATTTGTTTAATGCCCGGCATCAGCAGAGCGACATCACCGCGGAATTTATTGATGATCACGCCGATCACCCGGGCGCGTTCGTCGTCTGCCAGCAGGGCGAGTGTGCCGTAAATCGAGGCGAACACACCGCCGCGATCGATATCCGCCACCAGGATCACCGGCGCGTCTATCATTTCAGCCATACCCATATTCACAATATCGCCGTCGCGCAGATTGATCTCCGCCGGGCTGCCTGCGCCTTCCAGCACAATAATGTCGTGCTCAGAAGCCAGGTCATTGTAAACATCACGGATCATGGCTTTCAACTGAGGTTTGTAGAGGTGATACTCCGCCGCATCCATATTTTGCGCGACTTTCCCCATCAGAATAACCTGGGATTTGCGGTCAGAGGTCGGTTTGAGCAGAACCGGGTTCATGCGCACATCCGGTTCTATACCGGCAGCTTCCGCCTGAAAGATCTGCGCCCGGCCCATCTCTTTGCCGTCACGGGTGATCCCCGAGTTCAGTGCCATATTCTGTGATTTGAACGGCGCGCAGTGATAGCCATCCTGAGAAAAAATCCGGCAGAATCCGGCAACTAATACACTTTTTCCGACATCGGAAGCAGTACCCTGGATCATCAGTGAAAATGTCATGCCATTACCTCGTGTGTTCAGGCGGCGGGAGTTGTCTGCTGCTGCAATTGTGCAAACAGCGCCTGTTCAGTTTTGCACAGCGGCAGTCCGGTTTCGCAGTGGAGTTTGACCAGCCACGGCTGTTCCAGCCCGGCGGCGGTGATCATCTCTTTTTGCAGGAAAACGGACTCCGGCGTGCCGTGGCCGCACACTTCGCCGTGCGACATCACGTAAATACCATCACAGACCTGATAAATCAGATCAATGTCATGGCTGGAAATCACAATGTGTTTACCGGCGGCGGCAATACGGGCCAGCAGATCGATCATCTGCTGACGTCCGGCAGGATCCAGCCCGGCCGTCGGTTCATCGAGCAGCAGATAATCTGACTGCATCACCAGCGCCCCGGCGATCGCCACGCGTTTTTTCTGGCCGAAGCTCAGATGCTGCACCGGTTTGTCTCGGAAGGCGAGCGCATCCACCAGACGCAGTGCCTCATCAGTGCGGCGTTTGATTTCATCCTCTTCCACGCCGAGATTACGCAGGGCGAAAGCGATATCACTGTCCACATCTGTGTAGAAAATCTGCATATCCGGATCCTGAAAAACGGTCACCACATGCTGACGCAATTCCAGCAGGGATTTTTTGTCGTATTTCAGCGGATTACCCCGCCAGTTCACCTGACCGTCCTGTGGTTTCAGAATACCGGACAGGTTCATAAACAGGGTGGATTTTCCGCAGCCGTTGGCACCGATAATCCCGGTGACCTGGTGTGCGCCAAAATCCATCGTCAGGTTTTTCAGGATATTATCGTCCTGATAGCGGAATGTGAGACCGCTGACCGATAATTGCGGATGATGATTCATAGATGGAAATCTCCCCGATAGAGCTTCACATTCAGTGCGACGGACATTTGCTGATAGCGCATCATCACGCGGGAAAACAGCATGGTGACCAGCATCGCCAGTGAGCGGTAGCCGGTGCGCAGGTTGCGGTAGCCGAAGCGCAGGGATTGTGCGTGATAAATGGTGGCGGCTTCTTCCAGAAAGATAAAGATAAAGCGCCAGGTCAGCAGGATCTGCTCGATCAGCACCAGCGGCAGGTGGCCGCGTTTCATCAGTTTAATCAGCTGCTCAAACGGCATATTGAGCATAAACCAGAAGGTGGCAGCGAGAGCCGCCATGCTGCGCCAGAAGGTCTGATTGGCAGTTGTCAGACCGGCGGGATCAAGGCCAACCCAGTACTGACCAATCTGAATGCCCCACAGCAGAGTGTCCGGTGTGCGGGCAAATGAGATAATAATGGCCACCAGACCCACCGCCAGAAAACTGAACGGGATCAGCAGCCATTTCAGATAGCGGAGCGGCGATACCCGCAGTAACCAGCAGGTAAACGCCGCAATACACAGCAATAAAGCCGCCTGGCCTGCCGGCGGCAGGCTCATCGCCAGAACCATCATCACGACCCAGAAGGTAAACTTCACCCCCGGGTCACGCTGACGCCAGCGGCTTTGATAACTCAGCGCATCAAGGCTTTGCATTTTTCCGGCCGCTGCGGTAGTAACCGAGCACGTAGAAAATCACTGCAGTGCCCAGACAGCCCTGTAATGTGAACAGCAGACTTTCGATT
The DNA here is from genome assembly GCF_000512315.2 of Morganella sp. EGD-HP17. Lineage (NCBI taxonomy): Bacteria > Pseudomonadati > Pseudomonadota > Gammaproteobacteria > Enterobacterales > Morganellaceae > Morganella > Morganella sp. EGD-HP17. Next base: position 73,502 of record NZ_AZRH01000017.1, on the reverse strand, counting down.
TCACCACTGGCCGGCTCGTACAGAGACTCAAACCAGGGCTCATAATCCGGCGCGATGGCCAGGATCTGCTGCTCAGCCTGATCGTCTGAACCGCCGTATTCACCGCCATGATCGATAAAGAACGGGATGATAAAAATCGCAACAGTCAGAAACAGTAAAATCAGTGTCTTTTTCATGCCCGCACCTCGTTACCCACCAGGTTACGTTTCACCAGCTGATCATAGACCAGTACCGTCAGCAGACCTTCCGCAATCGCAATCGGTACCTGGGTCAGACAGAAGATACCCATGAATTTCAGGATCGCCGCACCCATCCCCATCTGCGGATCCGGGAAAGCAACACCGAGCTGCACCGAGGTGACAAAATAGGTGGTTAAATCCGCTATCACCGCGACAAGGAAGACGCAGACATCCTTACGCCAGCCCAGTTTGATGGTGAAACGCCAGACCAGATAACCGACAATCGGTCCGATAACCGCCATCGACATGCCGTTGGCACCGAGGGTGGTCAGGCCGCCGTGCGCCAGCAGCAATGCCTGGAACAGCAGCACGATGGAGCCGAGCACAGCTACCACAGATGGCCCGAACAGGATCACTGCCAGCGCCACCCCGGTAGGGTGAGAGCAGCTGCCGGTCACTGACGGGATCTTCAGCGCGGAAAGCACAAAGATAAAGGCGCCGCACAGTGCCAGCAGAACTTTCTGGTTGGCATCTTCCTGAACAATCGCTTTAAGGCGGACAATCCCCGCGCCGAGGAACGGCAGGAAAATCAGCCACCAGGCAATCGCCCACATCGGCGGTAAAAAGCCTTCCATGATATGCATGGCAAAGGCTTCCTGGGGTGCAATCATCAGCAGAATAGTGACGGCGGCACCGGTTAACGAGAACTGCGTGAGTTTCTGTTGCATAACAACCTCACCGAATTATTTCCGGGTTTTATTAATTAATACCGTTGAGAAATAAGGCAGTGTCTGTTCGTCGTCGATCTCATCCAGGCGCCGCCAGCACTGTTCAGTTTCCAGTGTGGCATCGGCCATCAGGATGGCATGATCAAACAAATCATGGCGGCGGAGCAGATCGCGTACCTGTTGTAAACGACCATAGACTTTCATTAACACAATGCATTCATGATGCGTGATCGCATGCTCCAGCTCTTCGGGAGATGCGGTACATGACATGACAGCAAGGCTCTGGTTTTCCATTGCCAGCGGGACAACGGCCCGTGAAGCGATAGCCGCAAACGAGGTCACGCCCGGAATCACTTCCAGCCATGGCTGATTGCCGATACGCTCCAGCAGGGAAACCCAGGTACTGAACAGCATGGAATCGCCCAGGGTGATAAAGCCGACTTTTTTACCGTCAGCCACATCCTCCTGAATCGCTTTCGCGACATCATCCCAGACTGCTTCTTTCGCTTCCTGAGGCGCTTTCATCAGGAAGTGATAGGTTTTCACCGTAGTTTTACCGGTGATATACGGGGCGACAATGGTATGTGCCAGGCTCGGGGCATCTTTCTTACCGGCCGGGGCATACAGGATATCCAGCTCGCTGATAATCCGTGCGCCGCGCACCGTGATAAGGTCACTGGCACCGGGACCGGTGCCGATAGCGTAAAGTCTGCCCTGTGGTTTTTCTGTTTGCTGACTCATGTGCGGATATTACTCCCCGTTATCCATTGTCTGCGCCAGGTGTTCGACAAACATCTGACGGATCATATTGTTCTCACCCATGCCCTGTAACCATGCGGTAGCCTCGATTCCGGCCTGTTCCAGCTGTGTTTTCCAGGAATCTTCTTCATCGGAGGCCATATCATTGATGGCATGGTCACCGGCGACCAGCATCAGCGGCATCAGGTGTACTTTGCGGACGTTTTCGGCTTTCAGACCTTTAATAATCAGGTCGATTTCCGGATAGCTCTCCACCGCCCCGACACGTCCCGGGAAGCCGCTGTTGGTCATCATGTGATCCAGGCAGGCATAAGCGGAGAAGGCGTGGTGAGTGGCACCGTGACCCATAAATACCACACGCTCGTCGGCTTTCAGTTCCGGCATCTGGAAGTGCAGGGCATCAATCAGCTGTGAGTAATCCTCAAAACTGCTCAGCAGCGGCTTGCCCACGCGCAGATAGCGGAAGAACGGACGGTATTTTTCAACCTGGCCGACAATCTTTTCGTATTCGTCCCCGTTAATCACATGCAGTGACTGGATAGCCACATCCTCATAACCCTGCTCGTGCAGATGGCGTAATGCCTCTTCAGGGTTATTGATATGCAGGTTATCGCGCTCTTTTAATTTGCGGATAATCATGCCGGAGGTGAAGGCGCGGAAAAAATCACGGCCGGGGAACGCTGCCGCAAGCTGCTTTTCACAGCTTTCGATATTTTTTTCACGGGTTTCCGCGTAACTGGTGCCGAAACTAATCACTAATAACGCTTTTTTCATCTCATAACCTCAGTAAATCAACAGACAGAAAAACGGGATGTCAGATACTGCTCTACCCCGCAAAGATCCTGCAATTCAGTCACATCACCGGACACCCGGGTCTGCGGGCGTACCACGACAATGCAGGGAATTCCCAGCGCCAGACAGGGGGCGATTTTTTCACTGAATCCGCCCTGGGTGCCGGACTCTTTGGTGATCACCACATCCGTGCCGCAGTAACGGTAAAACGCTTCATTAAATTCCGCCGAAAACGGCCCTTTGAGGGCAAAAATCTGGTCAATGGTCATCCCGTAAGATTCGCACTGCGCCAGCACTTCCTGTGTCGGCAGTACCCGCGCCAGCACGGTTTTGCCCGGCAGCCGGGCAATATAATCCGCCAGCTGTTTGCTGCCGGTGGTCAGCAAAATCCGCTGACCGAGTGTCATGGCAATCTCACAGGCGCTGTCGATGGAGTCCGTTTTGTAAATCAGCGGGTTATCAACCGCGTCAATATCACTCGGGCGGTTATAACGCACCAGCGGAATGCCCAGCTCACGCTGCACCTGCAAAATAGTGTCGCTGAGCACGGCGGCGTAAGGATGCGAGAGATCCGCCAGCAGGCGGATCCCGTGACGGCGGCAGTATTCCGCCATCGCCTGTGCATCCATCCGGCCTTCCCGGATCTCACCCTGTAATCCGGCTGCCTGCTGACGGCCTGCGGCGGTGGCGACCGAGAGCCGGTAGCGGACTCCCTGTGCATCCAGGCGCTCACAGAGCAGACGGGCATCACTGGTCCCGCCGAAAATCAGCAGTCTGCCGTCATTCACAGTTTGTATCCCCGTGGTGTGATCATCAGGTCATCACTGATATAGGTGGATTTATTACCGACAATCACCAGGCTGGTCATATCGACACGCTCATATTCCATCTCACCGAAGGTGGTGATCCATTTCTCTTCTTTCTTACGGGCCGCAGCTTTCACCACGCCGATCGGGGTGGTGGCGGCTTTGAACGGTGCCATCAGTTCAAAGGCACGGGCCAGATGACCTTCGCGGCCCAGGCTGCGCGGGTTATAGAAACAGATAACAAAATCGGCTTCGGCGGCGGCTTTGATGCGTTTCTCAATCACCTCCCACGGCGTGAGCAGGTCGCTCAGGCTGATATGGCAGAAGTCGTGCATCAGCGGGGCACCCAGTAAAGATGCGGCGGCGATACTGGCGGTAATACCCGGCACCACACGCACCTGAATATCGCGCTTCTCTTTGGTGACGATTTCGAGGATAAGCCCGGCCATGCCGTAAATCCCGGCGTCACCGCTGCACACCATCGCCACGTTTTTGCCTTCCTGTGCAAGCTCAATGGCCAGATAGCAGCGTTCGATCTCTTTGCGCATGCCGGTTTTGATGACTTCTTTGTCGCCCACCAGAGGTTTCACCAGATGGGTATAGGTTTTATACCCGACGACCACTTCCGCTTCTTTCAGTGCGGTGACGGCTTCTTCGGTCATCATGGCTTCACTGCCGGGGCCAATGCCTATAACGGTTAACATACTGTTTCTGCTCCTAACGTAATGGTGATCCCCCGGGTCTTACAGGTTTGCCCTATCAGACAGCCTTTGCTCATCAGCCAGGCGACCGGCCGGGATACACTCCCGACACCCGTGGTTTTTTTAACAAATTCTGATTCCGGGAACTGTGCCGCCACAGGGGCAAGCTCCTCAGCACTGAATACGGTAAACGGCACCTGATAGCGGGCAGCGAGCGCCAGCAGGGCGGGCTCCTGTGCTTTCAGGGTAATACTGCCGATAGCGCGGACGGCTTCCGGCAGCAGATTGTTCTCAGCCAGCTGTTCAGCAAACAGCTGCTGAACCTCGTCTGCCCCGGTATCTCTGCGGCAGCCCATACCGGCAATAATCCGGCGCGGGATCAGTTTATATACCGGCACCGGCAGCATCACTTCCTCGCGGCGGTAACTGACACACACCAGCGCATCCAGTTCCGGCAGAGTGCGCAGATCCGCCACCGGGATAAGCCCCGGTAAGGCGTATTTATCCTGCTCTGCCGCCATATCAGGATGCCACCAGATGCCGATACGATCCCCGCTGACCATCATCTGGTTCAGGGTTTTGACGGTGGCGCGGAAATCGGTGAACGTGGCATTCATCTCCTGCGCCAGCAGATCAAAACTGGTGACCTGATTGACATCGGTTGCGGTGGTGATCACCGCCTGTCCGCCGATCCGGCCCGCCAGCCAGGTGGCCAGCTCGTTAGCCCCGCCGAGATGGCCGGAGAGCAGACTGATCACATGCTGTCCTTTCTCATCCATCACGATCACGGCAGGGTCACTCATTTTGTCCTGAATCACCGGTGCCAGTACCCGCACGGTAATGCCGGTCGCGCCGATGACAATCAGAGCGTCATTCTCTGCAAATGCCTGCTGTAAGGTGGCGGCAAAGCCGTCACGGAACGGTTCAAAGCCATCCGAGACCAGTTTTTCGCTGGTGTAACAGGTCACCGGCAGCAGCGGGCGGATCTTTTCCGCCAGCGCTTTGCCGCCCGGTGTCAGGCAAAACAGCGCAATGCGCTTACCGCGAGGCTTTGCGGTACTCATGGCTGAAGCCTGCGTCATACAGTTTTGAATAGTGATACTCGTCGCCGAGGAACGGACCGACCAGAATCAGTGCGGTTTTGCGGATTTTTGCGTCGCGCACGGCAACGGTGATCTCCGCCAGAGTACTGCGCAGCACCTGACAATCCGGCCAGGTCGCTTTATACACCACGGCGACCGGGGTGGTTTCCGGATAACCGCCTTCGGTCAGTTGCTCCACCACGCCTTTGATATCCTGAACAGACAGGAAAATCGCCATTGAGGTCTGGTGAGCGGCAAAGCTGCGCAGACTCTCTTTCGGCGGCATCGGTGTGCGGCCTTCGATACGGGTGATGATCAGGCTCTGGGACACTTCCGGTACGGTGTATTCCACACCCAGTTCGGCTGCGGCACCGAGGAAGGAACTGACGCCCGGGATCGCGCTGAAGCCGATATTGTGTTCTGCCAGCACTTCGCCCTGTTCACGGATAGAGCCGTACAGGGATAGGTCGCCGGTCTGCAGACGCACCACCAGTTTGTGGCTTTTCACGCCGTCAACCATCACAGTGATGATGTCGTCGAGGGTCATGGCGGCGCTGTCGTAGCTTTCGACGCCGTCTTTGCAGTAGTCCAGCAGATCAGTATTGATAAGCGAACCGGCATAAATGACGATGTCAGCCTGTTGTAAAATACGGTAGCCTTTCAGGGTGATAAGACTGATATCCCCGGGACCGGCTCCGACAAACCAGACTTTCTGACGGTCAAACTGTTCAGCCACAACGCGCCTCCTTACGGCAGGAAATAAGATAGGTAGGATTATTCGGTTTAAAATAATAACTGTGTCCGAGCGCGGTCATATTTCCGGCCTGTAATTCACAGCAGTCCAGTTCGCTCACCGCACACTGTTTCAGGTGCGCAATGGCTTGTGTCAGGTTATCCAGCAGGATAAAGGTCATCACCAGGGTGCCGTCGCTGTGCAGATGATCGAGAGACCAGTCGATAATCTCCGTGAGATTTCCTCCGGTACCGCCGACAAACACGGCATCTGCTTTTTCGGCCAGTTCCACCGGTGCATACGCGTCAATCACGCGGATTTGCGGGCAGCGGAAATGGAGGCAGTTCTCTTTGATAAGCGCAATGGCTTCCGGTTTTTTCTCGATGGCAATAATCTCAAGCGCCGGGTGGCTGAGTGCCGCCTCAATCGAAACACTGCCGGTGCCCGCACCCACATCAATCAGGCGCTGTGCACCCTGTAAATCCAGCCGCGACAGGGCGAGAGCCCGTACCGGCTCTTTGGTCATCGGGATCTGTTGTCCGCGCAGAAACAGTTCGTCTTTCATCAGGCCACACTGCCTTGTTTATCAATTAACACCACATTCATGTCGTAATCCCCGCTGACATCGTCCGCATTGAGGATGGTGATCCGTTCATTGCGGCCGGAGAGGTTTTCTCCGATGATCATCCGCCGGGTCTGGCCGCGCTGACGGATTTCAGCGGCAATTTCTTTCGGGCCGATCTTACTGTCCGTCACCATACCGATACGCTCATGGGCGAGCAGCCAGTCAAAATCCGGGCTGCGGTTGTGGCTGCTGGTGAGATAAATATCATTCATATCCATTCCCGCGCGGGAACACAGATATTGTACGGAGCTGATGCCCGGCACCATCTGCACCTGCTCCGGTGCGAAGGTTTCACTGATGCGTTTGCCGATGCCGAAAAACATCGGGTCACCGGAAGCCAGAATGACAATGCGGCGATCAAGACGCTCTGCTATCCAGTTCATCAGGCCGCTGATATCCGCATCAATGACACGGGTTTCTGTGGTCAGCCCGGCAAATTCATCCAGATGGCGCTGACCGCCGATTAAAATGTCCGCCCCGGAAATCACATCCGCTGCCCGCCGGGTCAGATACGCTTCTGAGCCGGGGCCCACACCTGTCACATAAATCATCGGAATCCCTCCGTTATGGCGCTGAGCGGCCGGTTGGTCCCCAGCACCTGATTATCAAACGAGAACAGAATGGCATCACAGTGCGGCGGCTCATCGGAGAAACGCAGCATCTGATTAATCCGGTCACAGATTTTTTCTGCGATCCGCGGATAGACCGCCTGCCAGCCTTGTGCGTTAATCAGTTCAATCGCCGCTTCGGTGGTGGTGCAGCCGTCCACTTCCTGTAATAAGGAGAGCGGGGCGCCGATCAGGGCGAGATTGGCGATCAGGGTTTCCATCCGCGCATCCGCAATATGGCTGTGGGTGTGGAAAATGCCTGCCGCGATTTTGACCAGCTTGCCGAAGTGCCCGAGGATCACCACCTGCTCAAACTTCAGTCGTGTGGCTTCCTGCAGCATATAGCCGACAAAGTTACTCATAGTGACGACATAGGTGCCGTCCAGCCCGAGCTGTTCGCTGACAAACCGTTCGCCGTGGTTACCCGGCACCAGGAAAACGCGGGTCATACCCTGGGTGCGTTTCATTTCCAGCTCGATGGAGAGGGAGCGTTTCCAGCTCTCTTCCGACATCGGCGTGACAATACCGCTGGTGCCGATGACAGAAATTCCGCCGAGAATACCGAGGCGACCGTTATAGGTTTTTTTCGCCCGCTCTTCCCCTTCCGGGGCAAATATGGTGATATCCGCCCCCCGGTTCGGGCCGATGACTTCGCGGACCGCCGCTTCAATAGTCTGACGCGGCGTTTTGTTGATCGCCGCGTCACCGATAGGCAGACCAACACCGGCCTTCGTCACCCGGCCGACACCTTCGCCGCCGTCCAGGGTGATAATGCCGCTGTCATTGACTGCGACACGGGCAAAAATCAGCATGCCGTGGGTGGCATCAATATCATCCCCGCCATCTTTACGGATGGCGGCGGTGGCGGATTGCCCGCAAATCAGCGGATCTTCCACATTCAGGTTCAGTGTCACACCGGACGGCGTGACAATCGACACCTGCTGAATCACTTCCTGACGCAACACCATCAGCGCCGCCACTTTGGCGGCAGCGGTGGCACAGGAGCCGGTGGTATACCCCTTGCGCAGTGCCTTGCCTTTGTGCCAGACGACGCCGGTGCCGTTATCGTCAGGTGCTGTGATGTTTTTCTGCGTCATGATTACGCCTCCGGCATCCGGTAAAGGATGGCGTTGATAATCGCAGCGGCCACGTTACTGCCGCCTTTGCGGCCGAGCGCGGCGATACACGGCAGCGAACTCTCCGCCAGCGCATCTTTGGATTCCGCCGCGCCGACAAAACCGACCGGTACACCGACAACGGCAACCGGTTTTTCTGCGTGTTCCAGCACGCGGAACAGGGCGGTCGGGGCATTACCGAAGACAAAAATTTTCTCACCCGGCTCCTGCATGGCGATATCCACGGCGGCCATAGAGCGGGTCATCTGCTGCTCTTTGGCGGCAGCGACCACACGCGGGTCGCTGACATAGCAGCGGCACTCTGAGCCGTATTTCGCCAGGCGGGTTTTGTTGATCCCGGACAGCGCCATAGTGGTATCGGTATAAATAGTGCAGCCGCGCATAATGCCGTCACGGAGGATTTCAATCACACCATCAGAAAAATGCAGGATATCCAGCCAGTCAAAATCGGCAGTGGTATGGATAGCGCGTTTGATAATTGCCGCGTGATCATCACTGGCGAAACGGTATTCCGGCCGTGTTTCGCGGATAATGTCATCAATGATCAGAAAACTGTTTTTTTCGATTTCCTGCGGCTGTTGTATGTAACTCATATTTTTCCCTTACAAAATCCACTGTGCCAGAAGATGAATGACGGCGAACAGCGCCAGTGCGGCGGAGGAGGCAACCCACATCAGCCGGATGGTGCTGAGAATATCGTCTGCATTGATGTCGCGGGTGTTGTCGCCGATCCACGGCTTATCCACCAGCTGACCGAAATAGGTATTCGGCCCGCCCAGCTGTACACCGAGTGCGCCGGCGACAGTCGCTTCGGACCAGCCGCTGTTCGGGCTGCGGTGATTGGCGTGATCACGTAATCCGGTGCGGAAAGCCTCGCGGTAACGGTATTTCAGAACAAAGGCGGCGAAGGTGAACAGCAGCCAGCTCAGACGCGCCGGGATATAGTTGGCGACATCATCCGCACGGGCGGAAAACATACCGATATCGCCGTACTTTTCATTTTTATAGCCGACCATCGAGTCCAGGGTATTCACCGCTTTATAGGCCATCGCCAGCGGTGCGCCGCCCAGTAATAAGAAGAACAGCGGGGCGATTACGCCGTCGGTGGTATTTTCCGCGACGGTTTCGGTTACCGCGCGGGTGATTTGCGGCGGTGTCAGCTCCCGGGTATCACGCCCGACGATCCATGATAATTTTTCACGGCTCTCCGCCAGATCATCCGCCTTCAGCGCGTCATACACCCGCATCGCCGCATCCTGTAAACAGCGGGTGGCAAGGACGGTGTAGGTCATCCAGATGGTGACGAGCCAGCCGAGACTGGTTTCCAGATAAAACGCCAGCGCCAGCACGCCGTAACTCACCGCCCAGGTGCCGCCGACGATCACAATCCACAACACGGCTCCGCCACGGCGCAGTGCCGCACCGCTCTGACAGCGGCGGCGGATCACACCTTCGGTTTTACGGATGGCGTTGCCAATCCAGCGGATCGGGTGCGGCCAGTGCTCCGGGTCACCGAGGCGCCAGTCGAGCAGGAAAGCGGCCAGCCAACTGAGCAACGTCATAACACACTCCGTGCCAGGGCAAACCAGTGATCCAATAACCCCGGACGCTGGGCAAAATGCACATGCAGATATCCGGCAAAGGTATTTCCGACCTGATAACCGCCGCGCCAGCGTTTGAGGATTTCGCCGTCGCGCTCTTTGATAAACTCAAAAGCAGACGGCAGATCAGTCTCAAAATCAGAATAATGAAACTCGTGGCCGCGCAGGCGTTCACCGGCACGAACCAGAGTGGTGTCTGTCAGTGCGGTACCTTCACAGTAACCAAAGCGCTTCAGTCGGTTACCCATGGTGCTGTGCCCGGCAATGATGCCGGTCATCGGGAAGGTGTTGCCGGTGCTGTCTGTCAGGGTTTCACCGAGATACATCAGCCCGCCGCACTCCGCATAAACAGGAATACCGCGCTGATGCGCTGCCAGCAGTGCGTCCCGCATCACGGTGTTAGATGAAAGTTTTTCAGCATAGACTTCCGGATAACCGCCGCCTATGTAAATCATATGGCACGGATCCGGCAGGACGCTGTCATTGAGCGGGCTGAATGTGACAATCTCCGCGCCGCTCTGACGCAGTAAATCGAGATTATCAGGATAATAGAAGTTAAAAGCGGCATCATCCGCCACAGCGACAGTCAGCCCGCGTCCGGTACCCGGTGTGGCCAGCGGCAGCGGTGTGCCGTCTGCCGGTGCCTGCCAGCGTGTCAGGGAAAGCAGCTTATCCACATCAACGGTTTTTTCTATCTGATCAGCCAGACGCTGCCAGCGCTCAGTCTGCTGTGCCTGCTCCTGCGGCGGGATCAGCCCCAGATGACGGGAAGGAAGTTCAATATCGTTCATCACCGGCACGTAGCCGATCACCGGCACATGGCAGTAATGTTCAATGGCGTGTTTCAGGAGCTGAAAATGGCTGTCACTGTTAACGCGGTTAATCAGTACCCCGGCGATATTCAGTGACGGATCAAAATGCTGAAATCCCATCACCGTGGCGGCAATTGAGGTGGAAACCGCTTTGCCGTCGACCAGCATAATCACCGGGCAGTTCAGCTGTTTTGCCATCGCGGCGGTGCTGCAATAGTGAGGATCGGTACCGAAGCCGTCATACAGGCCCATCACACCCTCAATCACACCGGCGTCTTTGTCCTGCATATAATGACGGAATTGCGGGGTCAGAACGGACTCCGGCAGCATAAAGGCATCCAGGTTACGGGAAGGTACGCCGGTGACGGCGGTATGCCAGCTGCTGTCGAGGTAATCAGGGCCGACTTTGCAGGGCTGGACACGCAATCCGCGTGCACTGAGTGCCCGCATGATCCCGAGGGTGATGGTGGTTTTTCCGCAGCCGCTGCTGGTGCCCGCGATTACGAAGACCTGTTTTTGTGCCTTATTCATACGCTACCTTTGACACGGTGTTGTTGCCAAAAAAACGTCCTGATACCAGGAAAGCAAAAAAAGGTTAAATAAATTAACCCGGTGAACTGTCTTTTTATTTTCATGATCATAAGCAACACGGAATATTGCTGAACAGCGACACGAAAATGTAATGATCATTTAATTAACATTGCCGATTTTTGATATAGTGATTTTTTTACGGCTATTTATATTCGGGTTTAATAAAACATAAAATGCTGCTTTTATATATCTGCTTATTACAGTTTGTGAGTTTCTTCACATAAATACTTGATTTGTGATCAAGATGAATAAAATGCAACTATTTTATTTTTATAAACATATGCAAATATGTTAATTAAATGATCTTGTTTTTATTATTTGTTAATGATAATTTCAGAAATGGCGGCTGATTTGTTGATTATAATAACCTGTTTTTATGAGGTGAATGTAAAAACCCATTTATTTCAGTTGCTTGAAAGTTCATGATCTACTTGATTTTTTTTCATGAACTCTTCCGTTACGTGAACGTATTATTGGGATATTAGTCATATATTTTTTCCTGTGATTATTTAATAATACAAAATATTAAACAGAATTGTCTTTATTACGCATTTATCGTGAATAGATCAAAGAATAAAGTTCACGGGTAATTAATACTGCTGTCCAACTACAAAACATCATTAATAAATAGTATTTTTTATCACCACCAGGTGTCGTGCATAACGAATAAAATGATGTGATTTTTTCATGTTGATTAATCTGATTGATAAGGCAATAAAATGAGCAAAGGTAAAGTATGGCTGGTCGGAGCCGGACCCGGAGATGCATCATTAATTACCGTAAAGGGACTTCACTGTATACGTCATGCCGAAGTGCTGGTGCATGACCGTCTTGTCAATCCTGAGCTGATCGCCTGTGCACCGGCGGACTGCAAAATCATCAATGTCGGTAAAACACCGAATCACCATCCGGTGCCGCAGGAAGAAATCAATGCCATCCTGGTGAAATATGCCGCAGAAGGCAAAAATGTTGTGCGCCTGAAAGGCGGGGATCCGTATGTGTTCGGCCGCGGCGGCGAAGAAGCGGAATCTCTGGCCGAAAACGGCCTCGATTTTGAGGTTATCCCGGGCATCAGTTCCTCTATCGGCGGGCTGGCGTATGCGGGGATCCCGGTGACTCACCGCGATCACGCATCAAGCTTCCATGTGGTCACCGGCCATATGTGTCAGGGGAATGAGCCGCAGAACTGGAATGCACTCGCTGCCCTTAACGGCACACTGGTGATTCTGATGGGGATGACCCGCCTGGCCGAAATCAGTCAGTTGCTGATCGACGGCGGAAAATCACCGGATACCCCGGCTGCCGTGGTCATGTATGCCAGCCAGCAGCGCCAGCAGGTGGTTACTGTCACCCTCGCCACCTTACCGGAAGAGGCTGCGCGTCATAAATTACATCCGCCGGCACTGATTGTCGTTGGTAATGTGGTGAATCTGCACCAAATTCTGGCATTTGCGGCCACACAAATTGATATTACGCAGGAAGCCCCATTAGAAGCTGCGTCATAGTATTATCCTTAAAATAATAAGCATCCGGCTGTATGCAGGTGATTCTGTGTGCAGCCCTTACATTTGGAGGAGGCTATGAGCGAACACGGTGGTAATGTGGTAGAGGTGGCTGAGCTCCTCGGCATCTCACCCGCATCTATCTTCGATTTCAGTGCCAATATTAACCCGCTGGGGCCGCCCGAGAGGGTTAAAGCCATCATCCGCGATAACCTGTCAGTTATTGAACGCTACCCGGATATTGAATACCGCTATCTGCATGCCGCACTGGCCAAAGGTGCGGGTTGTGAACTGGGGCAGGTCATTGCCGGTAACGGAGAGACGGAACTGATTTACGCGCTGGTGCGCCATCTCAACCCCCACAGCGCATTACTGTTAACCCCCGGATTTGCCGAATACCGCAGAGCACTGGAACAGCAGGGCTGCGATATCATCGAACACCCGCTGACGGAAGAGAATGATTTCCAGCCGGATGAATCCCTGCTGGCGGATATTGAAGCCCGCCGCCCGGACTGTGTGTTTATCGCCACACCGAATAACCCGACCGGTCTGATGCCGGATACCGCACTGCTGCACAAACTGGTGTCCCTGTGCGAATCCCGCCATATTCATCTGATTGTCGATGAAGCGTTTATTGATTTTCTGCCGGAAGGATCACCGCTGACAGCGCGCCTGCCGGAAACCCGCTACCTTTATCTGCTGCGTTCGCTGACAAAATTCTTCGCCATTCCCGGTCTGCGCCTCGGTTATCTGCTGTGCGGCGACAGCCACATTATCAGTAATCTGAAAGCCTGGCGTGAGCCGTGGACTATCAATGGTCTGGCTGCGCTGGTGGGTGAAGCACTGCTGGATGATGAAGACTATATCCGCAAAACACAGGATTTTATTGCCGCCCAGCGGGAATACCTGTGCAATGAACTGCGGCAGTTTCCGCTGCTGAAAATCCGGCAGCCATCGGCAAACTATATCTTTATCCGCTGCCTGAACGGCGTGGAACTCCAGTCCGCTCTGCTGAAATATAAGCTGCTGATCCGCCGCTGTCAGAACTACCCGGGGCTGGATGGCTCTTATTACCGGATCGCGGTCCGCAGTCAGGCGGAGAACCGTCATCTTATCGGCGCATTAAAACAGGTATTTCAACATGGCTGAGGCACATTGTCCGGCATCCTGCGGAGAATTGTTGCAGGGATGGATCCTCGGGGGAGAAAAACTGGTTTCCTGCCCCATCAACTGGTACAGCTATGTCTCGGTGGAAGAAGGTGTTCCGCTGGGGCTGGAACGGCCCCGCATGCGCCAGATGCTGGAACGCGTACTGAAACATCTGGATATCGTGCCGGAAGCCACCGGTATGCTGCGGATCGAATATGAATCCACCATCCCCGTCGGTAAAGGGCTGGCTAGCAGCACAGCGGATATTGCCGCCACCGCCCAGGCGACCGCACGTTTTTACGGCCATGAATTATCACCGGAAACTCTCGCAGAACTCTGTGTGGCGGTTGAACCGACAGACAGCACGCTCTTTTCCTCCCTGACACTGTTTGACCACCAGACGGCTGAGACACAAATATCACTCGGCTGGGCGCCGGATCTGAAACTGCTGCTGCTGGAAAGTCCGGATGTGGTACTGACGGAAGATTTCCACAAGCGCGACCGCCGGGCCGCATTGCTGGCGCGGGAACCTCTGCTGGCTCAGGCCTGGAAACTGCTTACCGCCGCCTGTGAACAACAGGATCCGCAGCGACTGGGCGAAGCAGCCACTCTGAGTGCGATCGCCAGCCAGGATCTGCTGCCCAAACCCGGTTTCAGCGAGCTGCATGCCCTTGCAGATAAAGGAAAGATTTACGGTCTGAATGTCGCCCACAGCGGCAGCGTGGCCGGGCTTATCTATGATGACACCCTGCACGATAAAGATTTTATTTATGACTGGATCCAGCGGCATCAGCTGGACAGATTCTACCCTCAGGTGCATGAGGTGAGCATGGCGCCGGGCGGCGTCCGCTAAATACTCATCATCCTTCAGCCTGTGGCTGTGTTGGCTTCATTCAGCTGACCGGGTCACATACTGGTGTATGCTCCCCGGTCATCTTCACTTTGCCGCCTTGCCACAGACCGAATGATTTTGAGTATTCCTATCCGCGTCATTCTTCAATCCGCAGCTGCGTTGGCTGCACTCAATAAACCGGGTCACATACTGATGTATGCTCCCCGGTTTCTTTCGTTTGCCGCCTTGCTGCAAATTGAATAATTTAGCGGATGACTCCTGAGTCTCTTTTTATTTAACGTCCTGACTTCTGTGGGATGATATTGAATATCCACGGTTTTCATCATGCCAAAGTAAAAGGCAGATAACCGGCAGAGAGACGAAAAGCATGCGCGTCATGGATGACGCGCCTGAGCGCACAGGGAGGTGTTTACAGCGGCTTTTCGTTTTGCCGGTTATCAGCCCGGCCCCGGTGCTGAGCGTTTCACCCCCCTTTGTTAACAACAGGCCACCGAACCAAAGTTCGCATCATTCCATCCGCAGCAAAAGTAAAAGGCAGATAACCGGCAGAGAGACGAAAAGCATGCGCGTCATGGATGACGCGCCTGAGCGCACAGGGAAGTGTTTACAGCGACTTTTCGTTTTGCCGGTTATCAGCCCGGTCCCGGTGCTGAGCATTCCGCCTTCTTTATTAACAACAGACTCAGGTGCTGAGCATTCCCCCTCTATTTAACGCGCTGCCCCACAAAGTACGCGCCGCTTTGCTGCGTCCCGGTAACGGGCAGGATATGATTCAGACAACTGATTCTGACGCTGTCCGCAAAGGAGACACTATGCTGCGTTATCCGCTGTTTTGTGATTTACAGGGAAAGACCTGTCTGGTCGTGGGGGGCGGGGAAGTTGCCGCCCATAAATGCCGGACACTGTTACAGGCCGGGGCGCATGTCACCGTCATTGCCCGCTGGTTCCACGGAGATCTCACCGCTCTGGCGGGAAATCCGCATCTTACGCTGACAGAAGCGGACTTTGATGCTGCACTGTGGCCGCAGGGCTGTTGGCTGGCCTTTGCCGCGACAGACTCACCGGAGGTAAATCAGCAGGTGCTGGAACAGGCCAATGCCCGTCACTGCTTCTGTAACGTGACTGACGCGCCGGAAAGCGCCTCATTTATCTCCCCGGCCACCATTGATGTCCCGCCGGTTCAGATTGCGCTGACCTGCGGCGGAAACCCGGTCTATACACAGTTTCTGAAACACCGTGTTATGCAGGCGATTCCGGCGGATGCCCCGGTGAAGCTGCGTGCCGCCGCACGGCTGCGCGAGCAGGTTAAAGCCACCAATGCTTCCCGCGATGCCAAACGGCTGTTCTGGCAGAAGTTCTTTACCGACACCGCCCTGGAACAACTCCTGCCGCTGGAAGATGAGGAACTGCTGACTGACTACCTTAATTACCTGCTGGCTCAGTTTACCGAAGAGCACGGAATCCGCTGAAAAAATAAAACCCCGGCACCGTAATAGCGGTTCCGGGGTAATTATGTGAGCTGAATGGCTTATTTCAGTCATTGGAATAACAAAAACAAGACAGCATCATTATCATATTAATAATAAGTCATTTACTTTTTTGTATCATTTATTTTTTTATTTCTCTGTGGCATTCCGTTGCATACTTTAATAAGATGTTCGTCACACTATTTCGTCATTTTTTATCAAAATATATTCATGTTGAATATACTATAAAATATAGTTTAAACATTAAAAATTAATTGCTATTTATGGTGAATTTAATAATATAACAATGATCACAAAATCAGGATTGATTTATTTGTCATTAGGTTTAAATAATTGTTAATTAAAGTTTTTGTTTGTTGTTTTTGATGGTATCTATATGATTTTAAATGGAATTTAAGTGTGATCTGCATCGTGTTTTATACCCCACCGAAAACCATTCCGTTTTTGCAAGATATCCTTACTTTATATCAATTGTTTTTAAATCCCCTGAATTGCACATTATCATCAGTGGAAAGTTAAGGAATTAAATAGGGATGAACACCTGATTTGTACTTAGATACTTTCTTAATTAATACCAAACGGATTTAACAGATTTTGTTTTAACTTTAATTCCGAACATTCAGTTTATTTAGAGGTATATCATGCAGAAGCCTACCATTGTTATTGGTGTAATTGGTGCCGATTGCCATGCCGTCGGTAACAAAGTTTTAGATCGCGTGTTTTCCCAGCACAATTTTAATGTGATTAACCTGGGTGTCATGGTCAGCCAGGACGAATATATCGACGCCGCTATTGAAACCGGCGCGCAGGCAATCGTTGTTTCCTCTATTTACGGTCACGGCGAAGTGGACTGTTTAGGTATGCGTGAGCGCTGCATCGAACGTGGTCTGGGCGAAATTCTGCTGTATGTCGGCGGTAACCTGGTTATCGGTAAACAGGAACCGGCTGAAATCGAGAAAAAATTCAGCGACATGGGCTTTAACCGCGTGTTCTTCCCGAGCACTGACCTGGAATACGTCTGCGATGTCATGAAAAAAGACATTGAAAAAAGCCCGGCCCGCAAAGAAGGAATGACCGCGTAATGATCAACGTCTCGATAGATATCGGTTCAACCTGGACAAAAGGTGCCGTGTTCGACGTGGGAAGTGATGATCATATTGAATTAAAGAATTATGCCCTGACCCCCACGACGATTGACCATCTGGCAGACGGATTTTTCACTGTACTGAATAAAATCCTCAATGTGTCCGATGCGCGTCCTTTACTGGAAGCCGGGAAAGTTAACATTAACTATTCCTCTTCCGCCAAAGGCGGGTTAGCGGTAGCGGCACTGGGTCTGGTTCCGACAATTACCCTTGAGTCAGCAAAAGTCACTGCTCACTCAGCGGGCGCAAAAGTGTCTCAGCACTTTGCGTACAAGCTCAACCGGACTGATATCCGCAAACTCGAACAGACACCCCCGGATATTTTCCTGTTCACCGGCGGGACGGATGGCGGCGATGTCGGATACGGATTACAAAACGCAAAAATGCTGGCGGAATCCGATCTGAACTGTTCCATCATTTATGCGGGTAACCGTGATATTCAGGACGATATTGCTGAGATCCTCGGCCATAAAGAACTGACTGTCGTTAACAACATTTTACCGAGTCTGGATAGTCCGAACCCGTTTGATGCGCGTAAAGCTATCTGTGACATTTTTCTGAAAAAGATTGTGAAGGGCAAGGGACTGGACGTCATTGTTGAACAGACCGGCGAAGAGCCGCGTCCGACACCATTCTCTGTCTTTGAGTTAGTACAGCAAATCCGTGACAACGTTCCCGGCTGGGAAGAGTTTGTGCTGATGGATATGGGTGGCGCAACGACGGATATTTATTCGTCCTGCAACAACAGCTTACTGCCGGATACCATTTTACACGGGATTCCGGAGCCGAAAGTGAAACGGACTGTGGAAGGTGACCTTGGCATGCGTGTATCGGCGGTGATCGCCGGTGAGGCAGGCCGCGAATTAGCCGAAGCGCAGTTTGTGAATCATCCGGAGCAGCTGGATGCCTTTTACCGCTACACCCGTTATGTCAATGAGCACCCTGATTATCTGCCTCAGACGGACGAAGAACGTGTTTATGACCATCTGTTAGCCGGTATTTGTGTCGCACTGGGAACTGAACGCCATGCGGGCACAAAACAGCAGGTGACCACCTGTGC
Organism: Morganella sp. EGD-HP17; assembly: GCF_000512315.2. Classification (NCBI taxonomy): domain Bacteria; kingdom Pseudomonadati; phylum Pseudomonadota; class Gammaproteobacteria; order Enterobacterales; family Morganellaceae; genus Morganella; species Morganella sp. EGD-HP17. Next base: position 55,153 of record NZ_AZRH01000017.1, on the reverse strand, counting down.
AGGTACGGTGGATTTACAGATTGGCCGTGATTTATCACGGGTCAGCAAAATCATCGGTACCGGCGGCTGGTTGTCGCGGACAGCTGATTTTGACATTAAACAGTATATGCGGTACCGCAAATTCGATAACAAAGGCCGTCAGATTCTGCTGCCGGACGAATTTGAGTACTACCGGGATTCACAAGGGTTATTTCCTCTGTTAGCCAACGTCGCCTGCCGGTATCCGAAAGCAGCAGCTCAGACCGGCGTGCAGATTTTGACCAGATAGCAAGATTATTGGAGCCATTAAATGGAACTGAAGAATAAAAAAATTGCAATCGACGACTTCATGGCCGAGCGCAAAGACGTATTAAAGACCTGGGTGACAGGGAAAGACGTGGAAAACTTTGAAGATGGTGTCAAATATCAGGCGACTATCTCTGAAGATAAAAACTTTGCCAAAAAATTATTCGAAGCTGACCGCGACGGCATCACATTAAGCCAGCCGCGTGCAGGTGTTGCCTTAATCGAAGAGCACATCGAGCTGCTGAAAAAACTGCAGAAAGAGTGTGACCTGCTGCCGACCACTATCGATGCGTATACCCGTCTGAACCGTTATGAAGAAGCGGCAGTCGGTATCCAGAAATCTGTTGAAGCCGGTACCTCTAAACTGAACGGCCTGCCGGTGGTTAACCACGGTGTTGCAGCCTGCCGTCACATCACTGAATCCCTGGATAAACCACTGCAGATCCGTCACGGAACCCCGGATGCACGTCTGCTGTGTGAAATCTCCATGGCGAGTGGTTTCACCAGTTACGAAGGCGGCGGTATCTCCTATAACATCCCTTACGCAAAACGCGTCACCCTGGAAAAATCCATCCGTGACTGGCAGTACTGCGACCGCGTAATCGGTTTATATGAAGAAAACGGTATCCGTATCAACCGCGAACCATTCGGTCCGTTAACCGGTACGCTGATCCCGCCATTCATTTCCCACACTGTGGCAATCATCGAAGGTCTGGTGGCGCTGGAGCAGGGCGTTAAATCCATCACCGTCGGTTACGGCCAGGTCGGTAACTTAGTGCAGGATATCGCGGCAATCCGCTCCCTGCGTGAACTGTCTCATGAATATTTCCGCGCTTACGGCTACGAAGATTATGAGCTGAGTACCGTATTCCACCAGTGGATGGGCGGTTTCCCTGAAGATGAATCCCGTGCGGCGGCAGTTATCTCCTGGGGTGCGGCGGTTGCCGGTATGTCCGGTGCAACCAAAGTAATCACCAAGTCTCCGCATGAAGCATTCGGTATCCCGACTGCGGAAGCGAACTGCCAGGGTCTGCGTGCCTCCAACCAGATGCTGAACATGGTCCGCGACCAGAAATTCCCGCCGTGCAAAGACGTGGATCTGGAAGTGGAACTGATTAAACGCGAAGTCCGCGCAGTGATGAAGAAAGTCCTTGAACTGGGTAACGGCGACATTGCAGTCGGTACTGTCCGCGCATTCGAAGCCGGTGTTCTGGATATTCCGTTCGCTCCTGCGATGTGTAACTCCGGCAAGATGATGCCTATCCGCGACAACAACGGTGCAATCCGTGTGTTCGACGCAGGCGCGGTTCCGCTGCCGGATGACGTTCTGTCCATGCACCATGATTTCGTTGCTGAGCGTGCCCGCGAAGAGGGTCGTGAAGCTTCATTCCAGATGATTATTGATGATATTAACGCAGTATCTCACAGTAAATTAGTAGGAAGACCATAATGAAAATTAAACAGGCATTGTTCACGGCGGGTAACTCATCCTTCTATTTTGACGACCAGCAGGCTATCAAAGACGGCGCAGGTCACGACGGTTTCGTCTACACCGGTAAGCCGGTCACTCCGGGCTTTACCGCAGTGCGTCAGGCGGGTGAGTGTGTGTCAGTCCAGTTAATCCTGGAAAACGGTTCTGTGGCAATGGGTGACTGTGCCGCGGTTCAATACTCCGGTGCGGGTGGTCGTGACCCGTTATTCCTGGCGGAAAACTTCATTCCGTTCCTGGAAAAACACATCAAACCGCTGCTGGAAGGCCGTGATGTCAGTGAGTTCCGCAACAACGCTAAGTTCTTCGATGAACTGAAAGTGGAAGGCAAACAACTGCATACCGCTATCCGTTATGGTCTGTCCCAGGCTCTGCTGGACGCTACAGCACTGGCAAGCAACCGTCTGAAAGCTGAAGTTGTGTGCGACGAGTGGCATCTGCCGGTTGTGGCTGAGCCAATCCCTCTGTTCGGTCAGAGTGGTGATGACCGCTACAACGCTGTGGACAAAATGATCCTCAAACACGTTGACGTTCTGCCGCACGGCCTCATCAACAACGTGGATGAAAAACTGGGCCGTCAGGGTGAAAAACTGCGCGCTTATGTTGAGTGGCTGGCCAAACGTATCGTTGAATTACGTACAGAAGACACTTACAAACCGTCTCTGCACATCGACGTTTACGGCACCATCGGTTTAATTTTCGACAAAGATCCGATTCGTTGCGCAGAGTACATCGCAAGTCTGCAGGAGCAGGCCGGTGATCTGGAACTGTACATCGAAGGTCCGGTTGACGCAGGTAACAAACCAGACCAGATCCGCCTGATGAAAGGCATTATGGATCACCTGAAAAAACTGGGTTCCAAAGTCAAAATCGTTGCTGACGAATGGTGTAACACCTGTCAGGACATCATCGACTTCACGGATGCCGGCTGCTGTGACATGGTTCAGATCAAAACCCCTGACCTGGGTTCTGTTCACAACATCGCTGACGCGGTGCTGTACTGCCAGAAACACGGTATGGAAGCATACCAGGGCGGTACCTGTAACGAAACCGACGTCAGTGCGCGTACCTGTGTGCATATCGCGATTGCGACACGTCCGATGCGTATGCTGATCAAGCCGGGTATGGGCTTCGATGAAGGTATGAACATTGTTCATAACGAAATGAACCGCACACTGGCTGTACTGAAAGCAAAAGCATAAGGAAGCATTATGTCCAGGACATTTAAAATCCTGTCCCCTACTGCCATCCTGGGGTACGGATTTCCGGAAGAGAGTTTTATGAAGGCGATGGAAGAATCGCCGGATCTTATCGCCGTCGACGCCGGGTCTTCTGACCCGGGTCCTCACTACCTCGGTTCCGGTAAAGCCTTTACCGACCGTGCCGGGGTAAAACGCGACCTGCGTTATATGCTGAAAGCCGGTGTGAAAAACAATATTCCGGTTGTCATCGGTACTGCCGGTGGTTCAGGTGCACAGCCTCATCTGGAATGGTGCCGAGAAATCATTCTGGAACTGGCAAAGGAAGAAGGTCTGTCATTCAAGATGGCCCTGATCCCTGCGGATGTTGAGAAGAAAACCGTTCACGAAGCGCTGGATGCAGGCAAAATTACGCCGCTGGCGTTCGTGCCTGAACTGACGCATGAAGTGATCGACGAAAGTACCTATATCGTTGCTCAGATGGGTGTCGAGCCGTTCCAGGAAGCACTGGCAGCCGGTGCTCAGGTTGTTCTGGCCGGCCGTTCTTATGACCCTTGCTGCTTCGCGGCTCTGCCGATTATGAAAGGGTTTGACGAAGGTCTGGCACTGCACTGCGGTAAGATTCTGGAGTGTGCGGCAATCGCAGCCACCCCGGGTTCCGGCTCTGACTGTGCAATGGGTATTATCGACGAAACCGGTTTCACCCTGAAAGCATTCAACCCGATCCGTAAGTTTACGGACACCTCAGCAGCGGCTCACACCCTGTATGAGAAATCCAACCCGTACGTATTACCGGGACCGGGCGGTGTGCTGGATCTGAAAGAGTGTAAGTTTGAAGATCTGGGTAACGGGCAGGTTCGTGTAACCGGTTCACGCCATGTATCAACACCGTATACCGTTAAACTGGAAGCTGCACGTCCGGTCGGTTACCGCACCATCACTATCGCCGGTACGCATGACCCTATCATGATCGCCGGTATGGATAAGATTCTGGTGGAAGTGCGTAAAAGTGTTGAGAAAAACCTCAGCATCGACCCTGATACCGTGAAAATGAATTTCCATCTGTACGGTAAAAACGGTGTGATGGGTGACGCAGAACCTGAAACTGTGACCAAGAGTTATGAGCTGGGTATTTTACTGGATGTTGTTGCTCCTACCCAGGAGCAGGCAGACAGTATCTGTTCCCTGGCACGTTCCACTATGCTGCACTACGGGTATGATGGCCGTATCGCCACCGCGGGCAACTTAGCCTTCCCGTTCTCTCCGTCGGATATCCGTGCCGGTAAAGTGTATGAGTTCTCCATCTATCATCTGATGGAATACACCCCGGATATTAAATTCACATTCCGTATGGAGAATGTAACACCTGAAGGAGTGGCGAAATGAAAAAGTCAATTTTAGAATTAGCCAAAGTTGTGCGTTCTAAAAACTCCGGTCCGTATGAAATTGTGATGGATATTTTATTCAAGGATAAAGAAACTTATACCGCGGTAAAAAATTCAAAACAATTTAATAAAGACTTAGTCGCTGGTCTGTATTGTGTGAAACCTGACTTTATCGATAATATTGTCTGGTTTGACCCGGCGAATGCTGTGAAAATTGTAATGCCGAGACATATTGTTTCTGGTGCTGTCGGAGATACCGATGTTTATGGTGCCCAGCAACATGCGCCTTTATTAAAAATGGAATTTGATATTTAACAATATCAGTCATTCAATATCTCATTAGTACGACAACTCGGTGTGGCGTACGGGGTTCCCCCGCGCTCCACATCGATTTCAGAAACAGAAATCGTCATTTTTCTCAGTGTGATGTATAAAATTATTTAATATTTAAAGCCACGGAAGGCTGGGTAAAAATAACTGAAATAAAATTTCAGAGGATATTAAGTAAGTTGAGAATAAATGCGACCCAACACAGAATGGAATTATTATGAAATCGAAGAGTTTAACCACTTGGATAGTCATTGGTCTTATTGTCGGTGTGATTGTCGGCTTCAGCTTTAATGAAATGGCATCTGCTGAATTTAATAAGGTCTATGCAAAAGATATCTCCATTATTACCGATATCTTCTTACGTCTGATTAAAATGATTATCGCCCCATTGATTATATCAACACTGGTTGTTGGTATCGCGAAAATGGGTGATGCGAAAACGTTAGGTCGTGTTTTCTCCAAAACACTGTTCTTATTTATCTGCGCATCCTTTATCTCAATCCTGTTAGGTCTGGTTATTGTTAACCTGTTCCAGCCGGGCGCAGGTATTAACTTCGTTGCGGATACTGCCGGTGCGGTTCAGGGTATTGTGGAACCTGTTCCTTTCTCCTTCAAAACCTTTATTGCTCATGCGATTCCGACCAGTATCGTTGATGCAATGGCGCGTAACGAAATTCTGCAGATCGTTGTATTCTCAATCTTTATGGGTATCAGCCTCTCCGCTATCGGTGAGAAAGGCCTGCCGATTGTGAATGTGCTGGAATCCCTCGTCAGCCTGATGCTGAAATTAACCGGTTACGTCATGCTGTTCGCACCACTGACAGTGTTTGCCGCTATCTCAGGTATGATTGCAGAGCGTGGTCTGGGTGTTCTGGTCAGCGCCGGTATCTTTATGGGTGAGTTCTATTTCACACTGGCGATGCTGTGGGTGATTCTGATTGGTCTGGCTGCGGTGGTTGTCGGCCGCTGTATCTTCCGTCTGACCAAAGGTATCACTGAACCTGCACTGCTGGCATTCACCACATCAAGTTCTGAAGCTGCATTCCCGGGTACTCTGGAAAAACTGGAAGAGTTCGGTGTTTCCAACAAGATCGCCAGCTTCGTACTGCCAATCGGTTACTCCTTTAACCTCGTCGGTTCAATGGCTTACTGTTCATTCGCGGTTATCTTTATCGCTCAGGCATGTAACATCACCCTGTCTATGGGTGAGCAGGTTACCATGCTGCTGATTCTGATGCTGACATCGAAAGGGATGGCCGGTGTACCGCGTGCGTCTCTGGTGGTTATCGCGGCGACACTGAACCAGTTCAACATTCCGGAAGCGGGTCTGATTCTGCTGATGGGTGTGGATCCGTTCCTCGACATGGGCCGCTCTGCCACTAACGTAATGAGTAACGCCATCGGTGCCGCTATCGTCGGCCGCTGGGAAGGTGAGCACTACGGTGAAGGCTGCCGCGGAAAACCAAAGGCAGTTATTGAACCTCCGGTAGCACAGGCCACAACGTCAGCCTGACCGGTCGTTCAGAATAAACAAGACAGGCGCGGTACAAGGGATACAGATACCGCGCAACAATAAAAAATCAGTTTTATGTGTTATGTACTAAGTATTAAGCGCAAAATGCCCTCAGTCATTTTGCGCTTTTTTTTGTATGGGGTTACTGCGGCACGGCGGAAACACTCACAGTGCCATCCGTCACCTTAACGGCAAAGGCGGCGACGGAATATGCGGCGTCTTCCGCACACAACCCGTCCGTCAGCCGGAAACGCTGTTTTTTCAGCGGACTGACAATCCACAGCGAGCCGTCATGCTCTGCAATTAATCCGCGCGACAGCACACTGGCCTGCGCAAAAGGATCGATATTACTCAGGGCAAAAATGCGCTCGTCCGGATAAGGACGGAACAGCGCCACCTGTTCACCCTTTACCAGCGCACACACACCGGTTCCCGGGGTGATATCACTGACCTGACAAACCGTAATCCATTGACTCATGATTATTCCTCCCCGATCAGAGTGACAGCAATCCGCTCTTCCGGGCGGGCCGGACGATGTTGTGAGCGCTCACTTACCATTTGCACATTCGGATCCGGCAGCGGGCTGTTAACAAAGTGACTGAAGCGTTTGCGGGCATGCGGGTTGTTCACCGTTTCCTGCCACTCGCAGGTCACTTTTTCGCGCAGCTGCGCCAGTTCCTGCTCCAGCTGTGCATTGAGCCCCAGTTTATCGCTGACAATCACATCCCGCAGGTAATCAATCCCGCCCTCCAGGCTTTCCAGCCAGGTGGATGTCCGGCTGAGTTTGTCGGCGGTGCGGATGTAAAACATCATAAAGCGGTCGATGTAGCGTATCAGGGTCTCTTTATCAAGGTCAGCCATCAGCAGATCGCCGTGGCGCGGTTTCATGCCGCCGTTTCCGCAGACATACAGGTTCCAGCCCTTGTCGGTGGCGATAATCCCGATATCTTTCCCCTGCGCCTCCGAGCACTCGCGGGTGCAGCCCGAGATGCCGAATTTCATTTTATGCGGGGTGCGGATACCTTTATAACGGTGTTCCAGCTCAACGCCCAGCGCGGTGCTGTCACCGACCCCGAACCGGCACCATGCCGTGCCGACACAGGTTTTCGCCATCCGCAGTGCTTTGGCATAGGCGTGCCCGGTTTCAAATCCGGCGGCGATCAGTTTTTCCCAGATAGCCGGTAAATCCTGCTTTTGCGCCCCGAACATGGCAATGCGCTGTGAGCCGGTAATTTTGGTATACAGATTGTATTCCTGTGCAACTGTACCGATAGCCAGCAGACCTTCCGGGGTAATTTCGCCGCCCGGTGAACGCGGGATCACCGAGTAGGTGCCGTCCTTCTGCATATTAGCGAGGAAATTATCGTTGGTATCCTGTAACGGTACCAGGTCGTCGCGCAGAATATAGTCATTCCGGCAGGACGCGAGCAGGGAGCCGATGGTCGGTTTACATACTTCACAGCCGTAACCTTCGCCGTAGCGGCCCAGCAGCTCATCAAAGGTAGTGATTTTTTCCACGCGGATCAGGTGATACAGCTCCTGGCGTGAATAGGCAAAATGCTCGCAGAGGTGATGATTCACCTCAATACCCAGATTAGTCAGTTCTGTATTCAGCACCTGAGTGATCAGCGGAACACATCCGCCGCAGCCGGTACCGGCTTTGGTTTCCGCTTTGATATCCGCAACCGTCTGGCAACCGTTATGAATGGCCTGAATAATGTCTCCTTTGGTGACATCAAAACAGGAACAGATTTGTGCACTGTCCGGCAGGGATTCCACGCCGATCGCCGGTTTGCTGCCGGCGTGTGCCGGGAGGATCAGAACATCCGGATTTTCCGGCAGTTCGATACGGTTCAGTGCCAGTTGCAGCAGATTACCGTAATCTTCGGTATCCCCGACCAGCACCGCACCCAGCAGATATTTATTATCGTCGCTGACAATCAGCCGCTTATAAACCTCATTGGCTTCATCGAGATAAATATAACTGTGGCAGCCGTCGTCTGTCGCATGTGTATTGCCGATACCACCGACATCCACACCCAGCAGTTTCAGTTTTGCGCTCATATCCGCACCGGTAAACTGATTCTCCTTCCCCAGCAGATGATCAGCCGCCACCTGTGCCATTTTGTAGCCCGGTGCCACCAGTCCGTAAGTTCTGCCGTGCCATGACGCGCATTCCCCGATAGCATACACATCCGGGTCAGATGTCTGACACTGGTCATTAATCACCAGACCGCCGCGCTCCGCCACGGCCAGTCCGCACTGACGGGCAAGCCGGTCACGCGGGCGGATCCCGGTGGAAAAGACGACAAAATCGGTCTCCAGCGATGAACCATCGGCAAAATGCAGCACTTTGCGGCTCTCTCCGCTGCCGGATGCGGTAATTTCCGTGGTGTTTTTGCCGGTATGTACCGTTACACCCATCCGTTCAATTTTCTGCTTCAGCTGTTCACCGCCGAGCGCATCGAGCTGTTCCGCCATCAGGACTGGCGAAAATTCAATAACATGGGTTTCAATACCCAGGTTTTTCAGGGCCCCGGCGGCTTCCAGCCCCAGCAGACCACCGCCGATCACCACACCTTTGCGGCTGCGGCGGGCGCAGGCTTCAATGGCATTGAGATCTTCAATCGTCCGGTAAACAAAACAGTCGCGGGTATCACTGCCTTTGATCGGCGGGATCCACGGATAAGAGCCGGTCGCAATCACCAGTTTGTCATAATGCACAGTGCGGCCGGTATTGGTATGCAGCACCTTTTCCTGACGGTTAACGGTAATCACCCGCTCATTGATTAATACCGAAATATTGTGTTTTTCATAGAAACCGGGTTTAACCAGGGATAATTCTTCCGCCGTATGATGAGAAAAATAGGAGGAGAGATGCACGCGGTCATAAGCGACACGCGGCTCTTCGCAGAATACGGTGATATCGAACTGTCCGGCGTCCGCTTTATCGGTAAGCTCTTCGGCAAAGCGGTGGCCGACCATACCGTTACCGATGATTGCTAACTTGACGTTGCTCATTTCAGCCTCAGATTTTGTGTGGATTAAGGCTAAAAATACGGCGATCCCGGTTTTTCTCATTGATGTATATCAAATGCAGCTTAATCAATTCAGCTTATGTAATTCATTGCTTTAAATAATTTTTGTCAATACTCCTTAAGGGGTAGTGATGTATTGGTTTTTCAACCGGTTATTTTTACTCATTTAATGGCAAATATATATTTCACGACATATGACACAATTTCCGGATTAAAAGAAATATATTTAACTAAAGGTAAATATCTGAAATAGTCATCCGGAAAACAGAAACGGATAACACCACCGTATATCAGGGGGATGTTATCCGTACGGTATGATTAGCGGGAAGATGCCATCATATCAGCGCGAGCTTTGCGGTTTTTAATACTGATAATCAGAATACCGGAAGCGAAAGCGCCGCAGCAGGCAAACAATGCCATCAGGCCGAACACGATTTTGTAACCGGTCATGCCCGGATAGCTGTCGAGAATATGGCCGTAGAGGCTGAAGCAGAACATGGCCGGGGCATAACCGATAAAGCTGCCCAGTGCCATTGCAGCCCCGGTACTGGACTCTTTGATATTGGCTTCACCAATCGGCGCAAAGAAAATCGCGCGCTGAGTGAAAACAATAGTACCGAAGCCCAGTGTGCAGACCATACCCAAATACACCGGCATACTTTCGTGCGGCAGGAAAATAAAGGTGACCAGGACAATCACACTGATAATAAAGGTATAAAACAGGTATTTGGTCGGTGATTTTAAAATCTTATCCGCGATTAATCCGCCGATAGGGCCGCCGACCATTTTCAGGCAATACTGATTCAGAATACCGTAAATACCGGCCAGTGCGACAGGCAGTGCCGTCTTTTAATACCGCGCTGACGCCGGGTTTTTTCTCTTTATTTTCACCGGATTCATTCACCGGTTCGGTGACAGCGTGTTTATCATCTTTCAGGAACAGGAAGATAATACCACCGACCAGAATAGCCACGCCGGAATAAAATAAGATCCCCATTTTAAAACCGAGATAACCACTGCCGAACCAGGCAAAGACCGCAAGAGCGGAGAAGGCCACCACGGTATCGACCACACCGCGGCCGGTTTCAAAGAAGCCGAATATCCGGCCATGCTGTGAGCTGTTGCCCAGCAGGCTGACAGATTTTAATAATACCGGCCAGTTAAGCATATCGCAGGTGACACCAAATAATGCCCAGACAAATAAAATGCCCCAGTAGCCCGGCATTGTGGATAAATACACACCCAGCAGGCCGGTTGCAATTAATGAGAATGAAATTGTCAGACGGCGCGGTAATTTGTCAGAAAAATAAATAGATAAAAAGAAACCAATGGTCGTCACAATTGAGTTTACTGACATGGCATTACCAATCTGACCATTTGTCAGATGGAAATATTCCTGCATCGGAACATAAAAGGCGTCTTTCAGTGACGGTAATTTATAGATAGTACCGCCACACAGAACTAACAGGCTGAATATAGCCCATCTTTTTTTATCAAGCATAGTGTGCCTCCCGACTGAAAAATAATTTTCAGCCAGTATTGAGTGTTGTTTTTAAATTAATGGTGTGTAGTGCTGATATTTTTTTATTTATGAATAACGGCGAGTGCCTCTGTCTTTATTTCATCAATGACGTTACGGACATAAATCAGCTGATTGACGGCATCTTCTTTTTCACGGGCGAGACGTTCTTCAATTTCATTTTCAGGTAACGGTGTTTCACTCAGCTGACGCCACGGGATCCACGGATCATTCCCTTCATTTTTAAAACGGAAGGCCGGTGCGTAATAATCCACTTCTTCTTCCAGCCCGTAGGAAATAACCTGTGGTTTCTCTTCACCCAGACATATTAATGCCCGCAGCATCTCTTTAAACGGCAGATTACCTTCCCCGGAACGGCAGGCGGTATGGCCGAAACCATCACCTTCTTCCAGAATCACCGCATCCTTGATATGCACCTGAGTAATATGATCCTGCATGACTGCCAGGGCTTCCATTGGTAATTCACAGGCATTGATCATATTGCCGAAGTCAAATAACAGCGTCAGTTCCGGGAAATCAGCTTCTTTTATCAGCTTAACCAGCTCGTGGCTTTTTAAATCTTCATGCTGTTCCAGAACAAATGTCAGACCGGAGTGCTGATAGTGTGTTTTTAAATAACCGATATCTGCGGAAATACGGCGGAGCACGTCAGACAGCGCACCTTCATAGCGCGGATAAAAACGGACAGAGCTTGCCCCGGTTTTCAGTGCGATTCTGACCGCATCATCCAGGGTTTTATTATCGGAGGCGCTGGTTTCAATATTAATATCCAGATGATAGCGTTTTGCCTTCTCTGCAAAAGCCTCAAGCTGTTCGTCTGTCATGGTTGAAAGAGATTGTGTTTCACCATCCAGCACATGTATTTTGACGCCCGGCAAATGATGTTCGTTTGCGATATCCAGTAAGTCACCCGGCAATATTTTTTCAAAACGCATATTCAGATGATAGGCGTAGGCATGCAGATATAACGGTAATTTATCTGCACGTTCAATAATCCGGCGGGCATCATCAGTATTCATGATTCAGATTCCTGTGTCTAAAGCTCAACAAAAAAATAAACAGATTCAAACCGCCAGTACTCAATGTCGATTTGAACGATATTATGTTCCGCATCACAGCGGTATTTTTCCACCCGGATGCCGGGGGAATTCGCTGTACAGCCGATAGCCTTACTGGCGGTTTCCGGCATCCGGGCCGGTTTGAATGCCAGTCCGGCAGTCGTGGTGGTGATATTGTATTTTTCTTCCCAGATTGCCGCGAAAGAGTGGTTATCCAGTTTTGCGGTAAAGTCCGGACCGGCAGCCGGGTTAATATAGGTCTGGTGCCAGAACACTTTATGCCCGTCCAGTGCCCCCCATCCGGTAATGAGATACACCGCATCACCGGCCGCAAGACCGAATTTACCGGTAATCTCCGCAGGGGCATCAGTGACCGTCAGTTTGTCTGTGTATTCCCATGACGGTACCCGTCCCTGTGCTTTTGCCGCCTGATTAAAACTTGCCGGGGATTTCGGGTTGTAATTGAAGACCGGCAGGGCTGCGAACCACCCGCTGCGGTTTTTGCGGAAGATCTTTCCGTCATTTTCCAGGCTGAGCAGTGCCTGGCGCAGTGACATCCGGTTGACACCGAGTTGTTCTGTCAGCGGACGTTCTGCGGGCAGCTTGTCTCCGGGCGCGATAACGCCGGCGGTCAGCATGGCATCGAGTTTCTCTCTGGCAAGATCAGCTGCAGTTTGTGTTGTTTTCATCGGATGACCTTTTTTTGGTTTAAACCAGATTGGTTTATACGTTACGTGAGTGCTATTGTACGTACAAGTGAGGAAGTGATAAATAAATGTCAATTTGCGGGATACTTCACACTCTGCCGGTGATCCGGCGAAAATCCCCGTTGTGACCGGTTTCTCATTCCGGATTGATAAAAATAGCAGGCTGTCTGCTTTATTTTTTATCAGACGGGAAAATAACAGAAAATGAATATTTATCTCACTGGTTCTTATAACTATTTTATTTCCCCGTTCGTATCATAAGAAAAATCTATATCCTGATAAAAAAGGCTATTTGATTTTATTTGCCGGACACACCCGCTGGTACAGTATAAAAAAGATTAATATCCGCGAGCTGGCAAATTACCCGGCCGTGATGTACGTACAGAATAACAGTGATTTTCTCAGTGAAATGTTTTTTATGGAAGAGGCGATTGTGATTGAGGACCCGGACCGGGTTATCTATACCCATGACCGAGGATCGATGAATAATATATTATCAAATACAAACAGTTACACAATAGGGATAGGATGTCTTATCAAGGATATCATCCCGGAAGAAGAGGACCTGTTTATCAGTCTGCTCAAGCAGTCGCCGGATAAAAACTTTATTCGTGACACACAGAAATAATCACACCGCGAACCCGCTTTCTCTCTTATTGCCTTACCGGAATATCGCGGGTAAGGCAATTGCTGTATTTTACGCATTTCAGTACTACGTATTTTGCTTATTACCGCATCTGAAACAATCCTGTGACAAATAACAGATTCAATTTCCGTGCCTTTTCCCCGGGTGATCGCTGTTTGTTACCAAATTAACAATTCTGCCAATTAGTGATCTGTTTCAACATTTAATCGTGATTGCCGATTTTTGTTATCCCCTTTTTAAGAGTGTGACTAGGATTGAATCAATTCTTATGAGGAGAGTGACGAGGTAAGCACGATGGAAAAGGAACGTATCATCCAGGAATTTGTTCCCGGCAAACAGGTCACGCTGGCGCATCTGATTGCGCATCCGGGCAGTGATCTGGCGAAAAAAATCGGGGTTCCCGGTGCTGAAGCCATCGGCATTATGACGCTGACACCCGGCGAAACCGCAATGATTGCGGGTGATCTTGCCACAAAGGCCGCTGGTGTGGATATCGGCTTTCTTGACCGTTTCACCGGTGCTCTCGTGATTTACGGCTCTGTCGGCGCAGTGGAAGAAGCATTGATCCAGACTGTACGCGGGTTAAGCCAGCTCCTCAATTATGCCGTTTGTGATATCACCCGCAGCTGAGCGGGTGCAGTTAAGGATGCCGTCTGAATGAAACGAATTGTGTTTGTGGGTGATGTGGGTGCAGGAAAAACGACATTATTCAATGCGTTGCAGGGAGATTTTGATCTTGCGCGTAAAACACAGGCGATTGAGTTCAATGATGAAGGCAGTGTTGATACTCCGGGTGAATATTTCAGCCATCCCCGTCTCTACCACGCGCTGATTAATACGCTGGCAGATTGTGATGTGCTGGTTTATGTCCACGCGGCAAATAACCCGGAGTGCCGGATCCCTGCCGGATTACTCGATATCTATCCCCGTATGCGCCGCTTTGCGGTTATCAGCAAAGCCGATGCACCGGATGCGGATGTGCCCGCCGTGCGCGAGCTGCTCTCCACGCGGGGGTTTGAGGAACCGTTACTTGCCATCAACAGCCTTGATCCTGATGACGTCCTGAAAGTGAAACAGTTTTTGGCCACAGCCGACAGCCAATAAGAGGAATATCCGATGAAGAAACTAATAACGGCCAATGACATCCGGGAAGCACACGCAGCGGGCAAAACCCGTCTGGATGTGGTGCTGAAAGAGAGCATTGTCACGCCGGAAGCCCATGTTGTGGCTGAACAATTGGGCTTTGTGATTTGTGAGGTGGATGCCGCACAGAACAGCGCACCGGCCGCCGCACCGCTGGCCGCAACCGCCGGAACAGAACCCAATATTTCATCCGCAGAGCGTCAGAAAATCCGCGAGTGCATTATCGCGCAGCTGCCTGACGGCAATGTCACCGAAACCCTGATTGCACAACTGGTCGATAAAGTGGTGCAGGAGCGTATCGCGCAGATTAAAGCGAAAGTGGCGGCATTCAAACCGGCGGAAGAGAACACTGATACCCCGAATACCCAGAGCTACCGCAGTGTCACCGGCAAAGGCGGCATTAAAGTGGTCGACAGCAGCTCGGTTAAGTTCGGTAATTTCGATGGTGCGGGTCCGCACCGTGTCGGGATTGCGGATCTGATCACCGCGCAGGACAACAGCAGCATGGCTGCCGGGTTTATGCAGTGGGAAAACGCATTCTTCCCGTGGACACTGAATTACGACGAAGTGGATCTGGTTCTGGAAGGCGAGCTGCATGTGCGCCATCAGGGCGAAACCATGATCGCGAAAGCCGGGGATGTGATGTTTATCCCGAAAGGCTCCGCGATTGAGTTCGGCACACCTTCGACTGTCCGCTTCCTGTATGTGGCCTGGCCGGCTAACTGGCAGGATTGCTGAGGGGTATCGCCATGACCTTTATCACTGAAGACTGGTTGCGGGATAACTTTACGCTGAGCGAAGGCAGTGAAATTCATCTGCCTGCTGACAGCCGGATGACACCATCCGCCCGTGAGCTGATCGAAAGCCGCCGTTTACAGGTGAAATTTCAGGATAAACAAGGTCGTCTGTTTGTGGAAACCCCGGATGAGTCCGGTAAAACCGAAACGGCTGTCCCTGACCTGAAGGCGGTACACGGCTTAACCAGCAAGGATAAAGCGGATGTCGCGGCCTGCGAATTATGCCATCAGCCGGTGGCGAAAAAGCCGGACACGCTGACACACCTTAACGGCCACACCATGGTGGCGAAAAATGATCCGCGCCTGGCCTTCCGCGCCGCGCTGGATGCCACCATCGCCGAAGCCGTCTGGTTACAGACTGAATTTGCACAGACGCCGCTGAAAGGCTGGCTGGCGGATATCCGCTCTGTGCTCGGCAATATTATGCGTGCCGATGCGCTCAATGAACCGCTCGGTGAGCAGAGCATTGCGGATCTGAACGCGGATGAGCTGCACAAGCTGTCTCATAATCCGCTGAAATACCTGGGTCATGACCATATCGTTCCGGATGTGAGTCACGGCCGTGATGCGGCGGCGCTGAACCTGCTGCGGACCAAAGTCCGTGAAACGGAAGTCAGTGCGGCACGTATTTATATCGATTGTTATTTTCAGGTCATCCGCCCTGACATTATGCAGGCGCTTAACCGCCTCTCCAGTGCGGTGTATGTCCTGATGGTGATGGTGGTGCGCGAAGGCGGCGTAATGACCACACAGGCTCTGAAACAGGCTCTGATGCAAGGGGGAACACATGCTCATTGAACGATGCCGTCAGCAGGCAAAACTGAACCCGCCGCGGGTGGTTCTGCCGGATGCGCTGGATGAGCGCGTGATCCACGCCGCCCGTTATCTGAAACAAAATGGTCTGGCGGAGCCCGTTCTGCTGGCAAACCCGTTTGCGCTGCGTGATTTCTCGCTGCGTACCGGTGTCATTATGGACGGCCTGAGCACCATTGATCCGGACAGTGCGGATGAGTGGCGTGCAGAGTTTGCGGATACCATCACCGCGCGCCTCGGCGAAAAAGCCCCGGAAGATGCGGATGAGGCCATGCGCCAGCCGCTGTGGTTCGGTGCCGCCATGGTTGCCGCCGGAAAAGCGGATTTATGTGTGGCGGGGAATATCTCGTCAACCGCCGCTGTTCTGCGGGCCGGGCTGAAAGTGATCGGCCTGAAGCCGGGCGTGAAAACATTATCATCTATTTTCATCATGTTGCCGCCGGGAACGGAAGGCAATGTGCTGGGTTTCGCTGATTGCAGTGTCGTACCTCAACCCACTTCTGCACAGCTGGCGGATATTGCGCTGAGCAGTGCGGAAACCTTCACGGCAATCACCGGTGAAACCGCGCGTGTGGCGATGTTGTCTTTTTCAACAGCAGGCAGCGCGAAACATCCTAATGTGGCGATGGTGCAGCAGGCAGTGGAAATCATTCATGCACGCGCCCCGCAGTTACAGGCGGATGGTGAACTGCAGTTCGACGCGGCATTTGTGCCCAGTGTCGCTGCGCAAAAAGCCCCGAACAGTGAGTTAAAGGGGCGGGCAAATGTCATGGTCTTTCCGTCACTGGAAGCAGGCAATATCGGTTACAAGATTGCCCAGCGTCTCGGCGGTTACCGGGCACTCGGCCCGCTGATTCAGGGATTAAATGCACCGGTGCATGATTTGTCACGCGGCTGTAATGCCCGCGACATTATTGAACTGGTGCTGGTAGCACAAACACAGTTAGCTCAGGCCGGACAACCTGTCCGCCGCACTGAAGCAGAAAGCGTTATTTAAACCGGTCCCTGATGGGATCTCAATGAGAGGAAAATATCATGGAAGCATTAGGACTGATCGAAACTAAGGGTCTGGTTGCATTAATCGAAGCATCCGATGCGATGGTCAAAGCAGCACGCGTTAAATTAGTCGGTGTTAAACAAATCGGCGGTGGTCTGGTAACAGCCATGGTGCGCGGTGATGTTGCAGCATGTAAAGCAGCGACTGACGCAGGTGCGGCAGCAGCTCAGCGTATCGGTGAACTGGTCTCTGTACACGTTATTCCTCGTCCGCATGGCGATCTGGAAGAAGTGTTTCCTATCAAAATGTCCGGCGATAAATCAATCGATTAATCGTTGTTAGCGTGGCGTGCTTCTGACGCCACGCGATTTTAATCTCCCCGGTTTTTTTGCTGTCACTCAGACGGCAGGGGATTTTTTTACCTGAAATCCGTAGCCGGCTGTATTCAGGCTGCTGAAATATAAAGAGAGGTGAACATGAAACTGGCTGTCGTTATCGGACAAATCGTGTGCACCGTGCGTCATCCCGGACTGGAATCCGACAAGTTACTGCTGGTGGAAATGATTGACCGCCAGGGGCGTCCTAACGGTGAGGTGGCCGTCGCAACCGACAGTATCGGTGCGGGTAATGGTGAATGGGTGCTGATCGTCAGCGGAAGTTCGGCGCGGCGTGCTCAGAGCAAAGAAGCGTCACCGGTCGATCTCAGCATCATCGGCATTGTGGATGAGGCCGTTATGGAAAGTCAGGTGATTTTTCATAAATAAATCGCCGCAACGAGTCACAGAAAGAGGCGTGGGTGAATATGGATCAGAAAGAAATTGAGAATGTGGTAAAAGCGGTTCTGGCCAGCATGAGTGCGGGCACACAACCGGCGGCTGCATCAGCGGCACCACAGCAGGCGGCAGCCTCACAGAATAACGGTTTCGGGGTGTTTGAATCCCTGGATGATGCCGTTCTTGCCGCCAAAGAAGCACAGAAATCATTAAAAACTGTTGAAATGCGTAATCTCTGCATCGGCGCAATCCGCCGTGCGGCAACAGAACATGCCCGCGAACTGGCGGTTCTGGCTGTTGAAGAGACCGGCATGGGCCGCGTGGAAGATAAACTCGCGAAGAACTTAGCACAGGCAAACGGCACCCCGGGTGTTGAGTGTCTGCGTCCTGAAGTGTTAACCGGCGACCACGGTTTAACCTTAATCGAAAATGCGGCATGGGGTGTTATCGCCTCTGTCACACCATCCACTAACCCGGCGGCGACGGCAATCAACAATGCCATCAGTATGATCGCCGGGGGTAACAGTGTGATTTTCGCGCCGCATCCGGCAGCGAAAAAAGTCTCACAGCGCACCATCACGATTCTGAACGAAGCCATTGTTGCCGCAGGCGGCCCGAACAACCTGCTGGTGACTGTCGCCAAACCGGATATCGAAACCGCACAACGTTTATTCAAATATCCGGGGATCGGCCTGCTGGTCGTGACCGGGGGTGATGCGGTGGTGGAATCCGCCCGCAAACACACCAACAAACGTCTGATCGCTGCCGGTGCCGGTAACCCGCCGGTCGTGGTGGATGAAACTGCCGATATCGAACGTGCGGCGAAAGCCATTGTTCACGGTGCATCATTCGATAACAACATCATTTGTGCGGATGAAAAAGTGCTGATCGCGGTTGACTGCATTGCAGACAAACTGATCACCGAAATGCAGCGTAATCACGCGGTATTACTGACCCGCGAACAGAGCGAGAAGCTGATCCCGGTTCTGCTGAAGAATGTTGATGAAACCGGCCACGGCACTGTCAGCCGCGACTGGGTAGGCCGTGATGCAGCGAAAATTGCTGCGGCTATCGGTATGACTGTGCCGGCAGATACCCGTCTGCTGATCGCGGAAACCGACTGCAAACATCCGTTTGCCGTCACTGAACTGATGATGCCGGTTCTGCCGATCATCCGCGTGAAAGATGTGGATCAGGCGATTGACCTGGCGGTGAAACTGGAAGGCGGCTGCCATCATACCGCAGCGATGCACTCCAATAACATCAGCAACCTGAACCGCATGGCGAATGCCATCGATACCAGTATTTTCGTGAAAAACGGACCGTGTATTGCCGGTCTGGGACTGGGCGGCGAAGGCTGGACAACCATGACGATCACCACACCGACCGGTGAAGGTGTGACCTGTGCGCGGACGTTCGTTCGTCTGCGCCGCTGCACCATGGTGGATTCATTCCGCATCGTGTAAGCCGCTGCGGTGGGGCCTGCGGGCTTCACCGCTTTTTTCCCGGTTAGTGTGAGTTATTCACGTTAACCCTGACGTTATGTTTTAAACCGGAGGAACCGATGGTTCAACGCAATCAGGAATGGCTGGCATCGCGCTTACAGCGGGCGGCGGAAATCTGTAATCAGCCGCAGGCGGGTGATCACAAAGATGCGCCGTTGTGGCTGGGGATCGATCTCGGTACCTGTGATGTGGTGTCCATGGTGGTGAATGCGGAAGGTCAGCCGGTCGCGGTGTGCCTGGACTGGGCAGATGTGGTGCGCGACGGTGTGGTCTGGGATTTCTTCGGTGCGGTAAAAATCGTTAATAAACATCTGGATGCGCTGGAAAAACAGTTCGGTTTCCGGTTTGAGGTGGCGACAACGTCATTCCCGCCGGGAACAGATCCGCGTATCTCCGTGAATGTGCTGGAATCTGCCGGTCTGGTGGTCGCCAGAGTGCTGGATGAGCCGTCTGCGGTCGCTGACATGATGGGGCTGGATAAAGCCGCTGTTGTGGATATCGGCGGCGGTACCACCGGGATCGCGATTGTGCAGAAGGGCGAAGTGACCCGCTCCGGCGACGAAGCCACCGGCGGTCATCATATTTCCCTGACCCTGGCGGGCAACCAGCGCATTGAACTGGAAGATGCCGAGCAGATGAAGCGTGAGCGCGGTGAAAGCATCTGGCCGGTTATTCGTCCGGTATACGAAAAAATGACGGATATCGTCGACGATCATATTCGCGGTGAGGATGTGACTGAACTGTGGCTGGCGGGCGGCTCCTGTATGCAGCCCGGTGTGCAGCCGCTGTTTCAGGCGCGTTTCCCGCATCTTACCGTGGTACTGCCACAGCATTCTATTTTTATGACGCCGCTGGCGATTGCCGTCTGCGGTGTGTCTCAGGGAGAAAACCGTCATGCCGGATAATCGTTTACCCGCGGCTGAGGTTCAGTCCGCTATCTATCAGGCGCTTGATTTGGTGAATGCCCGTCAGGTGCGTGAGTTTTCTGTCCCGCCGACCACGTTAATCGGCCCGGGCGCCGTCGGCCGCAGCGGGGATGTGCTCGCGGAGCGCGGAATTAAGCACGTTTTTATTATGGTGGACGGCATGTTGTTACAGGCCGGTCTGACCGATGTGCTGGAGCGCAATCTGAGCCGCAGCGGCATTGCATATGAAATCTGGCCGTGCCCGCCGGGCGAGCCGATGGATAAAGATGTGTTCCGTACCGTTGAGCATCTGCTGAGCGTGCAGTGCGACGGCATTATCGCCCTCGGCGGCGGGTCGGTGCTGGATGCGGCGAAAGCCGTGGCGGTGCTGGCTGCCAATCCGGATCTGCCGCTGGCGGATATGATGCCGGGTGCGGCGCTCAATCCGCGTCTGCCGTTTATCGCTATCCCGACCACTGCCGGTACCGGCTCTGAAGCGACCAATGTTTCCGTGATTATTACTGCGGAAAATCATATCAAACTGGTGCTGGCACACAGCCAGTTACTGCCTGATCTCGCCATTATTGATGCCTGTCTGACACTCGGTGTTCCGCCGCATGTGACAGCAATGACCGGTATCGATGCCTTAACACATGCGATTGAAGCGTATGTGGCGAGCAACGTCACGCCGCTGACACAGGCGCTGGCACTGCGGGCGATCTCCATGATCAGCCACGCGCTGCCGATCGCTGTCGGTCAGGGGCATGACATCAAAGCCCGTGAGGACATGATGCTGGCTTCTTATATGGCCGGGATGGCGTTCTCCAATGCCGGTCTGGGGCTGTGCCATGCGATGGCGCATCAGATTGGCGCGGCATACAACATTCCGCACGGCAAGGCGAACGCCGTCATGCTGCCGCAGGTAATGCGTTTTAACCGCCTGGTCTGCAAACAGGCGTACAGCGAAATTGGTCATGCGCTGACTCAGCGGCCGATGACCGACATGGAGGCCATTGAGGCCGTGGAACAACTGATCAGTGACGTGGAACTCGCGCAGACGCTGCCATCCCTGGGCGGAAAACGTGAGGATTTCGATGGTTTTGCCAAAGCGGCATTGCAGGATATCTGCATCAAAACCAATCCGCGCGCGGTCACAGCGGCTCAGATAACGGCGATTTACGAGTCAGCCTGAGTCAATCAATAAGAACAGCCTGCGCGACAGGCACGGAAGGAGAAGGGTATGGGCATTAATGAAATCATCATGTACATCATGATGAGTTTTATGCTGATAGCAGCCGTGGATCGTATCTTCAGCCAGTTCGGTGGCTCAGAGGCAATCCTCGGTAAGATCGGCCTGGGTAAAGTCGGGAAAGGCATTGCCGGTTCCGGTGAACAGTTTGAAGAAGGCTTTATGGCAATGGGTGCACTGGGTCTGGCAATGGTCGGTATGACCGCGCTGGCACCGGTGATCGCCATGCTGCTCGGGCCGGTGATTATTCCTGTCTATGAAATGCTGGGTGCGAACCCGTCAGTGTTTGCGGGCAGTATTCTGGCCATCGATATGGGCGGCTTCTTCCTCGCGAAAGAGCTGTCCGGCGGTGATGTGGCTGCGTGGTTATATTCCGGCGTACTGCTGGCATCCATGATGGGTGCGACCATGGTGTTCTCCATTCCTGTTGCGCTGGGCATTATCGAGAAGAAAGATCGCCGTTTTCTGGCACTCGGTGTGCTGGCCGGTATCGTGACTATTCCGGTCGGTTGTATTGCCGGTGGTCTGGTGGCGAAATTCTCCGGTGTGGAAATTGACGGTCAGGTCGTGGATTTCAGCATGACCATGCTGCTGGTCAATATGATCCCGGTGATCATCGTGGCGGCGCTGGTGTGTCTCGGCCTGAAATTCATTCCTGAGAAAATGATCAACGGCTTCCAGATCTTCGCCAAAATCCTTGTTGCCATCATCACTATCGGCCTGGCTGCCGCTGTGGCGCAGTTCACTGTGGGCTGGAACCTGATTCCTGGCCTGGATCCGATTTTCATGGCGGAAGGTGATGTGCCGGGCAAAGTGATGCGTGCCATTGAAGTTATCGGTTCTATCTCTGCGGTGCTGTTAGGGGCGTACCCGATGGTGCTGCTGCTGACCCGCTGGTTTGAAAAATCCTTTATGAAGATCGGCAGCCTGCTGAAAATCAACAACATGGCCGCAGGCGGTATGATCGCGACTCTCGCGAACAACATCCCGATGTTCGGCATGATGAAGAAAATGGATACCCGCGGCAAAATCATCAACTGTGCGTTCTCCGTGTCCGCTGCCTTCGCACTGGGTGACCACCTGGGCTTTGTGGCCGCCAACATGGCACCGATGATCTTCCCGATGATTGCAGGGAAAATTATCGGCGGTATCACTGCGATTTTCGTTGCCATCATGATGATGCCGAAAAATATTGAGCAGGAAGATGCCGCTGCGGCCGCTGAAGCTGCTGCTGAAAGCGTCGCGGAGGAGAAATAAGCATGAAAACCCTCGAACTCTTAAGTGTCGGTATTGACGTGGGCACCACCACTACACAGGTGATTTTCTCCCGTCTCGCTCTGGTAAACCGCGCGGCGGTGTCACAGGTGCCGCGTTATGAGTTTGTGGATCGCAAAATTATCTGGCAGAGCCCGGTTCTGTTCACGCCGGTGGATAAAGACGGCCACCTGCGTGAGGAAGAGCTGCTGGCGCTGGTGCTGGATCAGTACGCCGCCGCCGGGATGGACCCGGCGACGATTGACTCCGGTGCCATCATCATTACCGGTGAAACCGCTAAAACCCGCAATGCGCGTCCGGCTGTGGTGGCGTTATCCCAGAAACTCGGGGATTTCGTGGTCGCCACCGCCGGTCCGCACCTGGAATCGGTGATTGCCGGTTTCGGATCCGGTGCCCAGACACTTTCTGAGCAGAAGATGGCGCGGGTACTGAACATCGATATCGGCGGCGGCACAGCAAACTACGTGCTGTTCGAAGCCGGTCATGTGATCAGTTCCGCTTGTCTGAACGTCGGCGGCCGTCTGTTCGAAACAGACAGCAGCGGACGCGTTACTTATGTGCATGCGCCGGGCCGCCTGATCGCCCGTGACTGCTTTGGTGAGCAGACCGATCCGATGTCCCTGACACCGGCACAGCTGAATACCATTGCCGACCGCATGAGTGAGCTGCTGTATGAAGTGATCAGCGGCAACCTCACCCCGCTCGGGCGTGAGCTGCTGATGACGGACGGCCTGCCTGCGGAAAGTTCTTTTTATGCGGTCACACTGTCCGGCGGTGTCGGGGAGTGTTACAGCAATCCGGAAAGCGGTAATGATTTCCGTTTCGGTGATATCGGGCCGCTGCTGGCACAGGCGATACACCGCAATGCGGATTTCAGTGCTTTACCGATGCAGACTCCGGCACAGACTGTCCGTGCCACGGTGATCGGCGCCGGTGCGCATACGCTGTCCCTGTCCGGCAGCACCATCTGGCTGGACAGCATCACGCTGCCGGTCCGCAATATTCCGGTGGTACATCCGGCGCTGGGCCGCGCGGATGATGAAGATCTGGTGAATACCTGGAGCCGCGCCCTGACGCAGATGGATCTTAATCCGCAGCAGGATCTGTACGCGCTGGCCTTACCGGAATCACTGCCGACTAACTACGCCTCGGTACAAAGCTGTATCGATGCTCTGGAACGCTTTACCAAAACATACCCGAACACCATGCCGCTGCTGGTGATCGCGGGACAGGATTTCGGTAAGGCACTGGGCATGCTGCTGCGTCCGCTGATGAACGGCCGCGAACTGGCTGTTATCGACGAAGTTATCACGCACACAGGCGACTATATCGACATCGGCACGCCGTTATTCAGCGGCTCTGTCGTCCCTGTTACTGTTAAATCACTCGCATTTCCTTCCTGAGGGAACGTAATATGAAATTGAAAACCACGCTGTTTGGTCAGACCTACCAGTTCCGGGACGTGAAAGACGTTCTCGCGAAAGCTAACGAACTCCGCTCCGGGGACATCCTGGCGGGTGTCGCGGCCAGTAACGCCCAGGAACGTGTGGCAGCAAAACAAGTGCTGTCTGAACTGACGATTGCGGATGTCCGCAACAACCCTGTCGTTCCGTATGAAGAAGACTGCGTAACCCGTCTGATCCAGGACGATATCAATGAAACCGAATACAACCGGGTCAAAAACTGGACTATCGGTGAGCTGCGTGAGCATGTCCTGAGCGACACCACCTCTCTCGATAATATCAATCTGCTGCGCAAAGGCCTGACCTCAGAAGTCATCGCCGGTGTGGCAAAAATCTGCTCCAACGCAGACCTGATTTACGGCGCGAAGAAAATTCCTGTCGTGAAACGTGCGAATAACACCATGGGTCTGCCGGGCCACTTCAGCGGCCGCTTACAGCCGAACGATACCCGTGACGAAGTGCAGAGTATCGTGGCACAGATTTATGAAGGTCTCTCTTACGGCTGCGGTGATGCGGTTATCGGTGTTAACCCGGTAACGGACGATGTGGATAACCTCAGCCGCGTGCTGGATGCTGTCTACGGCATCATCGATAAATACGATATCCCGACTCAGGGTTGTGTACTGGCGCACGTCACCACACAGATGGAAGCCATCAAACGCGGTGCGCCGGGCGGCCTGATTTTCCAGAGCATCTGCGGCAGTGAAAAAGGTCTGCGTGAGTTCGGTGTTGAGCTGGAAATGCTGGACGAAGCCCGCCACGTCGGTGCGCAGTACAACCGTATCGCCGGTCCTAACTGCCTGTACTTTGAAACAGGACAGGGCTCTGCACTGTCAGCGGGCGCTCACTACGGTGCTGACCAGGTGACTATGGAAGCCCGTAACTACGGCCTGGCGCGTCACTATGATCCGTTCATGGTGAACACCGTTGTCGGTTTTATCGGACCTGAATATCTCTATAACGACCGCCAGATTATCCGCGCCGGTCTTGAAGATCACTTCATGGGCAAACTGAGCGGTATCTCCATGGGCTGTGACTGCTGTTACACCAACCATGCGGATGCGGATCAGAACCTCAACGAAAACCTGATGATCCTGCTGGCCTCTGCGGGCTGTAACTTCATCATCGGTATGCCGCTGGGTGATGACATCATGCTCAACTACCAGACCACTGCGTTCCATGACATCGCAACTATCCGTCAGTTACTCGGCCTGCGCCCTGCGCCGGAATTCGAAGCCTGGCTGGAAAAAATGGGTCTGATGGAAAACGGGCGTCTTACCAATCGTGCCGGCGATCCGTCACTGTTCTTCTGATTTTCGGGGTAAATCACCATGGATCAAAAACAAATTAATGACATCGTACGCAGCGTGATGGCTCAGATGGGACACACGGGCGAAAACGTACAGGCGGTTGCTGCGGCAACGCAGGCTGTGCTGAATCAGGGTAATACGTCTGTTGAGTCCGTTGAGTGGGATCTCGGTTCACCGGAAGCAAAACAGTGGATCGGCGTGCAGAACCCGCACCGTGCAGAAGTGTTACAGGAACTGCGTAACAGCACCGGTTCCCGTGTCTGCTCCGGCCGTGCCGGTGTGCGTCCGCGCACCCAGAGCCTGCTGCGCTTCCTGGCTGACCACTCGCGCTCCAAAGATACCGTACTGAAAGAAGTCCCGGCGGAATGGGTGAAAAAACAGAACCTGCTGGAGTTACAGTCTGAAATCACAGACAAAAACCAGTATCTGACCCGTCCGGATATGGGCCGTATTCTGAATAAAGAATCCATCGAACTGCTGAAAACCAAGTGTGTGCAGGCGCCGGATGTGCAGGTCATTATCTCTGATGGTCTGTCCACCGATGCTATCACCGCAAACTACGACGAAATTCTGCCGCCGCTGATGAAAGGTCTGGAGCAGTCCGGTCTGAAAGTGGGCACGCCGTTCTTTGTCCGTTACGGCCGCGTGAAAATTGAAGACCAGGCCGGTGAAGTGCTCGGCGCGAAAGTGGTTATCCTGCTGGTGGGCGAACGTCCGGGGCTGGGTCAGTCTGAAAGCCTCTCCTGCTACGCGGTGTACTCACCGACAGTGGCGGGTACAGTGGAAGCAGACCGTACCTGTATCTCGAACATTCACCGCGCAGGGACACCGCCGGTGGAAGCCGCCGCTGTTATCGTCGATTTAGCCAAACGCATGCTGGAGCAGAAAGCGTCCGGTATCAACATGAACCGTTAACGGGGAACTGAATATGCCTGCATTAGATCTTATCCGGCCGAGCGTGACAGCGATGCGTCTTATCGCTAATGCACACGAAGATTTCTGCCGTGAACTGAAATTACCGAAACACATCCGCAGCCTCGGCCTTATCACCGCAGACTCCGACGATGTTGCTTACATTGCCGCTGACGAAGCCACCAAACAAGCTCTGGTGGAAGTGGTTTACGGACGTTCCCTGTATGCAGGGGCGTCAAACTCACCATCACCGACCTCCGGTGAAGTGATGATTATCCTCGGTGGCCCGAACCCGGCGGAAGTCCGCGCGGGTCTGGATGCCATGGTCGCCAATATCGAATCCGGCGCGGCATTCCAGTGGGCGAATGACAAAGAAGATACCGCATTCCTGGCGCATCTGGTCTCCCGTACCGGCTCTTACCTGTCTGATGGTGACAAAGTTAAACACGGTGACCCGATTGCCTATCTGGTGGCACCGCCGCTGGAAGCGACCTTCGGGATTGATGCCGCACTGAAAGCCGCTGATGTGCAGCTGGCCACTTATGTGCCGCCTCCGTCAGAAACCAACTACTCAGCAGCCTTCCTGACCGGCAGCCAGGCAGCATGTAAAGCAGCATGTGATGCCTTTACCGAAGCCGTTCTGGATATCGCGCGCAACCCTATTCAGCGCGCCTGAGCAGTGCAGTCAGTCGTCAGTTCAGTCATTAACACAGGAGAAAGGTCATGATCGATTCACTGGGATTACTTGAGGTATACGGCCTGGTGTCCGGCATTGATGCGGCGGATGCGATGCTGAAGTCGGCAAATGTCCGCATCCTTAACTATGAAATGGTGATCCCGGGGATGGTGACGCTTGTTGTTGAGGGCGATCTGGCGGCGTGCCGTGCGGCGGTGGATGCGGGCATTGCAGCCGCAAACCGTACCGGTAAAGTGATCGGCCACAAGGTCATCGGCCGTCCGGATGGTGATACCGAGTGGCTGGTCACCGGTTTCAGCGGTGTACCGGTGAAGGTAAAACCGCAGTCTCCGGCACCGGTTCCGGTATCTGAACCGGCTCCGGCGGCAGCTGTTTCTGCCGCTGCACCGGATGCGGATGCTATGATGATCTTTGCCGCTGGAGCCAAACACCGCCACGGCGTGACCGCCGGAGAAGCGGCCATGCATTTCAGTTGCCTGATAGAGGACAGCCGTGATGTGCTGGAAGACCTGTTTAAACAGGGCAAACTGCGCAAACGCGGCAGCCGCTACCGGGTAAAACAGGAGGGAAACCGCGATGAGTAATCTGATGCCGGGTCTGCATGAGTGCGGGCCCGAAATCATTCGTCAGCGTGTGCAGGATGCAGGGGTTGTCGGTGCGGGCGGGGCGGGGTTCCCGACCCACGTCAAACTGGCGGCACAGGCGGAAATCTATCTGGTGAATGCGGCTGAATGTGAGCCGCTTTTGCAGGTGGATCAGCAGCTGGCTGTCCTTGAGGCGGATGCGATGATCCGCGGTTTGCTGTATGCGATGCGGGCCACCGGCGCGAAAGAGGGCATTATTGCCATCAAAGGCAAGCACCAGGCGGCCATTGATATCCTGAATGCCCGCGTGCCGGATTCTGTCCGTCTGCATATCCTGCCGGATGTTTATCCGGCCGGTGATGAAGTGATCACCATCTGGCTGGCGACCGGCCGCCGGGTCCCGCCTGCGGCACTGCCGCTGTCTGTCGGCGTGGTGGTCAGTAATGTGCAGACGCTGATCAATGTCGCGTATGCCGTTGAACAGGAACAGGCCGTGATACACCGTGTCCTGACGGTGAACGGCGCGGTTCATCATCCTGTTACCGTTTCCGTTCCGGTCGGCACCACACTGCGTGAAGTGCTGGCACTGGCAGGCGGATCCACCATCAGCAACCCGGCGTATATCAACGGCGGGCCGATGATGGGCAAATTACAGACATCCCTTGATGATGCTGTGACCAAAACCACCGGCGGCTTATTAGTCCTGCCGGATGACCATATTTTAATTCAGCGCCGGACCCGTTCGGAGCGCACGGTGATCAACCAGGCGCGTACCGTATGTGAACAGTGCGGCATGTGTACCGAGCTCTGCCCGCGTCATATGATCGGCCACGAACTGCCGCCGCACCTGATTGTCCGCGCGGTGGGGTATGAGCAGATCTCCGCACCGTCAGCCGTTGTTGCGGCACTGACCTGCTCGGAATGTGCGATTTGTGAAGCCTGGTCCTGCCCGGTGGAGATCTCACCGATGCGCCTGAATCAGATGCTGAAAGTGAAGCTGCGCGAAGAAGGGATCCGCTACGAAGGTGAACTGCGCCCGGAAGATCCGATGGCTCAGCACCGCATGCTGCCGGTCAAACGCCTTGTCCGCCGTCTGGAACTGACGGAATACATGCACAAAGCGCCGATGACTGATGAGATCTACGCGCCGCAGCAGGTGATTATCCCGTTACGTCAGCATATCGGTGCCCCGGCGGTACCGGTTGTCAGTGAAGGGGATAACGTCACGGCGGGCATGCTGATCGCCGCTGTCCCGGAAAAAGCACTGGGTGCGCCGGTTCACGCCAGTATCAGCGGTGTGGTTCGCCATATTGACAGCTCGGCTGTCACGATAGAGAAGGAATAACTATGCACAGTGCAATTGCGATGGTGGAACTGTCCAGTATCGCCAAAGGGATGGAAGTCACCGATTTTATGCTCAAAAGTGCGGAAGTCACCCTGCTGATGGGCAAAACCGTGTGTCCCGGCAAATATGTGGTGATGGTCGGCGGTGATGTTGCCGCCGCACAGCAGGCAATGCGCTGCGGTGTGGAAAAAGGCGGTGCTCAGGTAGTGGATGAGTTTCTGCTCAGTAATATCCACCCGGATGTGCTCCCGGCTATCGGTGGTGTGACGGATGTGAATGCCCGCGAAGCCGTCGGGGTAGTGGAAACCTTTAGTGTCGCAACCTGCATTGAGGCGGCGGATTTTGCTGTTAAAGCAGCCGGCGTCACGTTAATACGACTTCATATGGCGTATGGTATCGGGGGTAAATGTTACTTTGTGATGAGCGGCGATGTTGCAGACGTCGAAACCGCCAAAAAAGCCGCATCACAGGTCGCCGCAGATAAAGGTGCGCTGGTTTACAGCATGGTCGTACCGAATCCTCATCCCGATTTCTGGCAGCAATTGGTCGCTGGTTAACATTTATGGCGGCCGTTCATTTTGGGGAAAAAATAATGATGAAAAAAATCACACCAGATTTACATCACCTTAATGATGAAGTGCCGCATGACCGCGATCTCAGCCCTATCGTGATCGAGCAGAATTTTACACAGCGTTATACGCATGATGCCTATGATCAGGCGTGTGCTATTACCGCCTGGCAGCAGCTTTATGATCAGCTGACTCCGGGCCGGTTTGAAGGGGAACTGACCGAAACCCTGTTTGACGGGCTTCAGGTATTCCACGAATACACTAATCTGTCTCTGCGCCAGTCCTGTATGGTCTGGCCGAATGCCTTCTGGTTCGGCATTCCGGGGGAGCAGCAGAATACCGGCTATATCGGCAATCAGATGCTGTGCCGGCAGAAAATCGCTGTGCGTCCGGGCGGAAAAGAATTTGAACTGAGTACGCCGGATGATTATCACATTCAGGGGCTGGTGATTTCTCACGATATCCTGAAAAAGCACTCTGTGGTGCTGCAAAACCCGGAGCGGCTGATGAATCTGCTCAGCGAAAATCCGGCTGTGGGTGTGAACCCCTTCAAAAAAGAGGCGATCTGGCAGTATATCCGCCATGCCCTCTGGCACTCCAAAATTGAGCAGGAACGCAACCGTACCGTCAGCCGTGTCCTGAGTCATAACCTGCTGACGGCATTCCTCGGCTTGCTGGAAGATGCCAGCACCGTGGCCGATGAGCACTACACCAACCGTGTGAACTACCTGAAACTGGTCTCTAAAGCCCGTGAATACCTGTTTGAAAATGCCACCGAACCGGTGACCGTGCTGGAATTGTGTAATGAGCTGTATGTCAGCCGCCGCACGCTGCAGAATGCCTTCCAGCAGGTACTGGGTATTGGCCCGAATGCTTATCTGAAAACCATCCGGCTGAATGCTGTGCGTCGTGAGCTGGTCAGCCCGTATTCAAAACAGACTACCGTCAAAGACGCAGCAATGCAGTGGGGGTTCTGGCACCTGGGGCAGTTCGCCACTGACTATCAGCGCCTGTTTAATGAGAAACCGTCGGAGACACTGAGCCGCCGTCTGATGTGATTGTTGTTCTGCTTCCGCTTTCTGACCTGCATCGTGTTTTCTTTCCGGCAGGTCAGAATGGCTTCTTCTGAGTCACCGTTTTAAAATACCGCTTCTGATCTCATTTTCAGCATCTTGCTGTGAATATTCTCTGTAAGGAGAATTTAAATATCTAATTAGTTCTATATTTATTAATTGGCTATTTATAATTCTACTGAGCAACGGAGTATTCAGGTATGAAAAACCGCAACAAGATTCTGCTGTCCGCGTTGATATCTCTCTTTATGACCCCTGCGTTTGCACTTCCTTCTGTGACAGTTCTGGCCACCGGCGGCACTATTGCCGGGGGCGGGGAATCGTCGGTTTCGTCCGGTTATCAGGCCGGAAAAGTAGGCGTCAATGCGCTGATTGATGCCGTACCGGAAGTCAAAGCACTGGCAGATCTCAGTGGTGAGCAGATTGTGAATATCGGCTCACAGGATATGAATGACAAGGTGTGGCTGACGCTGGCAAAAGAAATCAACCGGACCTGTGATAAAACGGACGGATTTATCATCACTCACGGCACCGATACGCTGGAGGAGACCGCGTATTTTCTTGACCTGACAGTATCGTGCCATAAGCCGGTTGTGCTGGTGGGGGCAATGCGTCCGTCCACGGCACTGGGCGCGGACGGCCCGCTGAATCTCTATAATGCAGTAGTTTTGGCAACGGATAAGTCGGCGGCCGATCGCGGCGTTCTGATGGTGATGAATGACAAGGTGATTAGCGGGCGGGATGTGGTCAAAATGAATACCACGGAAGTTCAGGCGTTTGAAGCGGTGAATGCCGGGGATACCGGATTTATCCATAACGGCAAAGTGACCTATTATCAGGCAGCGCTGCCACGGCAGGCCGGTGCGGTGTTTGATATCAGTAAACTCAGCGAACTGCCGAAAGTCGGTATTGTTTATAATTATGCCAATGCTTCAGATGCGCCGGTAAAAGCCCTGCGGGAAGAGGGAAATGCCGGGATTGTCAGTGCCGGCGTGGGTAACGGCAATATGTATAAAGGCGTTTTTGATGCATTAGCCGCCGCAGCCAAAGAGGGCGTGGTGGTTGTCCGCGCCAGCCGGGTGCCAACGGGCTATACAACACGTAACGCGGAAGTGGATGATGATGTATACGGTTTTGTGGCTTCCGGCAGACTGAACCCGCAAAAAGCCAGAGTATTGCTGCAACTGGCTCTGACACAGACCACTGATCCGCAGAAAATTCAGTCATTCTTCGAAAAATATTAATTAAATTATTTTCAGACCGCAGTCTCTCTTATAAGGGGCTGCGGTTTTTTATTCTCGGATCGGTTTTCATGCATTTATTGTTATGTTATAACATAACAATGAATGAGTTTAAGGTGATAGTTGTCATTAATGATAATTAACAAATGAAACAAAAAAGACACAGCTGCCTACAGGAATTTAAAGAAAAAAGGGGCTGAATCTGTCCGTATTCACAAAGCGGGAAAAAGAACTGTTCTCATATTTACCCATTGAATTCATTCAGTATATTGTCTGCTTCTGAGTCAGAGCGACTCTGTCTTCACGGCATGTATCACAACAAAATAATAAAAGAGAAAGGTATGAAATCAGTTAAGTTTGCATTGGCACCGTTATCCGCCATGGTGCTGTTATCGTTCTGTGCGCAGGCCGGAACACTGGGAAATAATGACGACACGATTATTGTCCGATCTTCCACCATTGAATCCACCACCGTTAATGAACTGGCCGACTACGGGAATAAATTACAGGTTATTACCCGTGAGGAAATTCAGCGTTCCGGGCCGTCATCCGATTTAAACCAGGTATTACAGCAATATGTGCCGGGATTATATGTCTCTCTGGGACAAGGGGCTTACGGCTACGGTAAATATTCCTTTATGGGCGGCCGCCCGGATGACACCTTAATTCTGATTGATGGCGTCCGTCTGAACAACCGCCTGTTCGGCGGGATCTATCTCGATACTCTGCCGCTGATTGCGATTGACCGCATCGAAGTGTTACAGGGGGCGCAGAGTCTCTCTTTCGGTACTCAGGCGATCAGCGGTGTGATTAATATTGTCACCAAAAAACCGACCTCAGAGGTACTGTCCGGTGAATTCAGTGTCGGCGCGGATACGGATAAAGGCCGTTACGGAGAGGGTTACGTCGAGAAAGCGTTTGATAACGATATCGGCAAAACCGGTCTGATGGCGTGGGTAACCCGCAGTAAATCTGACGGTTATCAGCCATATCGCGACAGTGATTACAACGGCACGATCGGTCAGAAAAAGCGTGGCTATGACGTGACATCTGTTGGTGTCCAGGTTACCCAGACTATTGCGGATACCGCACAATTGCAGGGATTCTACCAGTACACACAGGCCGATCTGGATATGGTGTCCCCGAACCATCACCGTCAGGCAATGAACAAACGTGACCATCATCTGGCCACAGTTTCCTTTGAGCATTTCCTGACGCAGGATACCAGCTACTCAATCCGTGCACATCTTAATGACTGGAATACCCGTTATGACCGCAGCCGCTATCTGGCGGACGGCTCCGTGGATATTCAGAATGATGATTCTTACTGGGGATTCCGGGACTACGGCGTTCAGGCACAGATCAAATCTTACCTGTTCGGGGATAATGAGTTTGTCGTCGGGACAGATAACCAGTGGTACAAAGGTAAAGATGAGGTCATGAAGATCGAAACGGATACCGCGAAAGCCAATGCCCTGTATTTACAGGTGCGGCCGGATATCCCTGTCTTACCGGAGCTGAAACCAAGTCTCGGCGTGCGTTATGAACGCTTTGAAGGCGGCCAGGATGCAACCGTCTGGATGGCAAGCACCAAATATGAGGTGAATGAAAAGCTCAATTTACGCGGCCAGGTGGGAACAGCATTTAAACTGCCGAACGCTGAGCAGTTATATGTCAAAGATGAAAGTAAGCAAACCATCGGTGATGCCAACCTGAAAGCGGAAACCAGTAAAAACATCGAAGCCGGTTTTGACTACCTGACGAAGTGGGAAAACGGCGGTGCATGGCAGTTCGGTGCAACGGCCTACGCCCGTGAAATCAATGATCTGATCACGACAGTGAAAGTCGGTAAATACGATAAATGGGTTAACGGTGATGGTGAAATCCGTACCAAAGGTGTGGTACTGGCGACCAAACTGAACTTTGATGAGTCCTGGTATGTCTCCGGGGATATCACCCGTAACTGGCTGGATACCAAAAACGGCGCGACACTCAACGATATCCCGGAACTCTTTACCCGCGGCCGCATCGGTTATGACGCCCCGGCAAAACAGTGGGGTGCAGAACTGGCTGCCCGCTATGTGGGTGAACTGAAATCCGGCGGTGATACCTACGGCCATTACACCGTGTTTGATGCCAGCGCGTATCTGTATGTGGATCATGCGCAGCAGCATAAGCTCACGCTGCTGGTGGAAAACCTGTTTGACCGCGATTACCCGGCGGGTCTGACCAGCAACGGCCTGGAAAAAGTGGACAACCTCGGTCGTCCGTTAACCGCTGAACTGCGTTACACCTACCGTTTCTGAGGACACTGAGCTATGGGAAAGAATGTCACACTGTATCTGAACACGTTGCAGAATGAGGCGTGCTTATCTGCGGATTTCTGGCTGTCACTCAGTGAGAAGGGCTTTCCCGGTGATACCGCCTGCTGTGTGGGCAGCGGGGCGGTATTGCATCAGCTGAAGGAAACGGTCACACCGGAGACCCGCTGTGTCCTGCTGATGGTGCTGACAGACCCGGCGCAATCCGGTGAAAAACTGATGTCTCTGACGTCGGCGCTGGAGCTGGAGATAGCAGAGTATTACCCGCAGTTACGGGTGTTCCGGAGTTTGTGTGTACTTACCGGGGGGGATTCTGCGGCAGATGCCAAACAGGCCGGTGACGTGATGACGGAACTGGAAAAGCAGTCAAACAGTCGTGAGCCGAAAGCTGAATCCAACCCGAACTGGGAAAAAACACCGCCATACCGCTATCACCTTTTCTTCTGTATGGGGCCGCGCTGTGTCTGCCGGGGAGCCAAATCCCTGCTGATGCAGCTGCGCCATCAGCTTGTGGTGCGGAACCTGTTTGAAAATGAAAACGGCGTGCTGCTGACCCGCTCTCACTGTCAGTATCCCTGCAACCAGGGACCGCTGGTAACGGTCTATCCGGATAATTTATGGTACCGGCTGACCACGCCGGAAGAGATCCATCTGTTTGTTTCTGAACAGATAGAGCAGGGAAGAGTGGTACCGTCGTTGCTGGCGGATCATAAATAAAATGAAGATTACCCGGTATGCTGTCAGTGTGATCCTGTTGCTGCTGTCTGCAGGGGCTGCGGCAGGAAATAAATGCGATCCGCTGTGGGATAAAACCGCGCCGCCGCAGCATATCATTGCCATGAATCAGCATGCCGCTGATATGGTACTGGCGCTGGATGCCGGGCCGCAGATGCTGGGCGTGAGTTATATTGATGATTCAGCGGAGGCACTGAAATCAGGGCGCTATCACGGTATTCCGGTTTTTTCGGCCAAATACCCCGCGACAGAAAAACTGATCGCCTCCGGGGCAGATTTTGTCGTAGCCGGGTTTTCCTCTGCCTTTATGGCTTCGATGGGCGGGCAGGATGATCTGCAACGTGCCGGTATCGGCAGCTATCTGATGGCATTTTCCTGCGAACGTCAGGCATACAGCGGATTTGACAGTATTAAAATTGATTTGCAGCGCCTGGGGCGGGTCCTCGGGCGGGAAAAAGAGGCGGATGCCGCCGTTGCCCGTATCGATGCCACGCTGGCGCAGGTAAAATCCCTGCCGCCGCTGCCCCGGAAACCGGTGATTTTTTACCTCGACAGCCAGAGTGACACCCTGATGTCACAGGGAAAGAAAGGGTTTATGACCGAAGTTATCACCCTGGCCGGGGGCGAAAATGTGTTTATCGACATGCCGATGGCAGGTATTCACGTCTCTCCGGAAACACTGCTGGATAAACAGCCGGACTATATTATTCTCGCCGATGCGGTCTGGTCACCGGCAGAAAAGAAAAAAGCCTGGCTGGCAAATCATCCGGCGCTGTCTCACCTGGAAGCTGTCAAAAACGGACGTTACATTGTTATTCCGTTCAGCGGCGTTTATCCCAACGTCAAAAGCCCGGATGTGTTGCTGACGATAGCAGAAGCCGTCAGGAAGTAATACAGGCGGAACACGGTTTTATTCTTCGTCTGTTTCCAGATTACGGATAAAACGGTAATCAGCCGACGCCGGTTTCAGGCGGTACAGTGCCGCCGGGCGACCGCGTTCAGCCCGTTTTTCACCGGTATCAATCAGCAGATCGGCCTGTTCGAGACGGCGGCGGAATGATTTTTTCTGAATCGGCTGACCAATCAGAATTTCATGAACGTGCTGTAATTCCGGCAGGGTAAAGGTTTCCGGCAGGGCGAATCCCGGCACGACGGAATAGAGGGATTTCTGGCGCAGCCGCGCTCTGGCCTGACGGATAAGTAACTGGTGATCAAACGCCAATATCATATTCTCTGCTTCATCCAGCGGTATCCATCTGACTGAATTCACTGTGTTAATTTGCTTTTCACACGCCTGCATGGCAATCAGTGCCGTATAGCAGACGGTGACTGACCAGCCGCGTTTGTCCCGCTGACCATTGCCGACCGTACATAACTGCTCAATGTACGGCGGTGTGACACCGGTTTTTTCCCGCAGTTTCCGCAGTACGGTATCTTCCAGAGTCTTATCCTGTGCCTCATCCACAAAACCACCGGGCAATCCCCATTTGCCTTTCTCCGGATGTTCCGCACGTTCGGCCAGCAGCACATGCAGGGTTTCATTGTGATAAGTGAAAAGCACAGCATCAACAGTCACCAGGGGCGACAAAAAATCACGGCGCTGATAACCGGCGAGGTAAGTTTGTTCATCCATTTGCGTCACATCCTGAAATCGGGATAAGTCATTCTATTGTAAGGAGAGAAATCCGGATTGCAAATTAAATGTCATTCAGACACTAATTCAGCTTGACATTAATAGTGTCAATAAGTCACTATTTGTTATTGTCATAACAACACTAATGAGGTGATACTATGTTTAATTTAAAATTCTTTAAAGCAGACCCGTCCACATTTGTTATCCGTTCCGTGAACGGTCATGTCAAAAGTCAGGGACAAGGGCTGAGCTTCTGGTACAACAGTGCGACCACATCGATCGCCGCACTACCCTTAAGTGCGCAGGAAACCCCGTTTATTTTCAATTTCCAGACAGCGGATTTCCAGAGCCTCCGCGTTCAGGGGCAACTCTCCTTTCAGGTCAGTGCGCCGGAAAAAACGGCCGGAGTGCTTAACTTTGTACTCAACCGGGACGGAAAAACCTACGCGACCGACGACCCGATGAAACTGAATGACCGGATTGTCCGCGCGGCACAAACCATTATCCAGGCGGAGATCCAGTCCACGCCGCTGCGCCGTGCATTATTGCTCAGCCAGTCGCTGGTGGCATTGGTGCAGTCACGTCTGTCACAGCAGGCGGCGCTTGAGGCTCTGGGGATCACCATTCTGGATTTCTCTGTCACCGCGATTACCCCGACACCTGAAACGGCCCGCGCACTTGAGGCGGAAGCCCGGGAATCCCTGCTGAAAGAGGCGGATGATGCGATTTATGCGCGGCGTAAATCCTCCGTTGAACAGGAGCGCACGATCAAAGAAGCTGAGCTGGAGACCGATCTCTCTGTGCAGAAAAAAGAGCAGCAGATAGAGGAATCCCGGCTGGAAAACGAACGCGCACTGTTGCGTGAACAGGCGGCAATGGCGCAGGAGCGGCTGGTGGCAGAGATTGGTGAGGAGCAGCAGCGTCAGACACTGGTTTCTCTCAGTGCCGATAATCAGCGCGTTCAGTCCGATGCGGATGCGTATGCCATTGAAACCAAAATGAAAGCGTACCGTGAGCTGCCGGTGGAGAATCTCAAAGCCCTGGCACTGAGCCGGATGGCGCCGGAGCAGCTGATGGCGATGGCCTTTGAGTCACTGGCACAGAATGCCGGAAAAATAGGTGAGCTGAATATCGCGCCGGATATGTTCAGTCAGATGATGAAAAAAGTGAGCAAAGCATGAGCCGCCGGGATGAGGTACGGTTTGTCCTGGTCACACAGAAAACCCGGTTACAGGAGCTGATCGCCCGTTTCAATACCTGGCCGCAGGCGAAGTTTTATCTGGAGCATAACGGCATCTCCGTGAGTGATTATCTCGCGGAGCATGATCGCTACCAGGCGCAGCTGACAGAGGCGAAACGTATTTTGCTGCAGGCGGGACAGGTACAGATTCCGGATCGCACGCTGCTGCCGGGGTATCAGTTTTCTGACCGCGATATTGTGGTGATTATCGGTCGCGACGGGCTGGTGGCGAATACCCTGAAATACCTGAACGGCCAGCCGGTGATTGCGGTTAACCCGGATCCGGAACGCTGGGACGGTATACTGCTGCCTTTTGAACTGCCGCAGCTGGCATCGGTGGTGATGCGGACACTGAACCTGGATATGCCGTCGAAAGTCCTGAGTTTTGCACAGGCGGTCACCAATGACGGACAGAAAATGCTGGCGGTCAATGATCTGTTTATCGGGCCGAAAAGTCACACATCGGCCCGCTATATTCTCAGTCACGGCGGGCAGGCGGAGGCGCAGTCTTCCTCCGGGGTGATTGTCTCAACAGGGCTCGGTTCGACGGGCTGGTTACAGTCTGTTCTGGCCGGTGCGCTGGGCGTGACCGGCGGCAGTTCACATCCGCTGCGCGCCGGGATCGCCTGGGATGAAAAGCGGCTGCAGTTCAGTGTGCGGGAGCCTTTCCCGGGGCGGACATCCGGAACCTCACTGGTTTTCGGGGCGGTCGATAATACGATGACATTACAGCTTGAATCACAGATGCCGGAAAACGGGGTTATTTTTTCTGACGGGATAGAGTCCGATTTTCTTCATTTCAATGCAGGATGTATTGTCACAATCGGTATTGCGGATATACAGGGAAGGCTGATGTATGAATAACAAACCAGTGTACCGCCGGGCGGCGGATAACAGAACGGGGCACACAGCGTGCCCCGTAAGGAATAAAACCACGTTTGTTTATTGATCAGATAGCCCAGCCGCCCGCATAGAAGGCGACTAACACCACCGCAATAATCACTGTGCCGGTGTTGAGTTTACGCCACTCTTTTGCCACCAGGCGGCCGATGACCAGGGTGACATAACCCAGCATAATACCGGTGACGATATTACAGGTCAGTACGATAAAGACCGCACACACCAGCCCGGACATGGCATCGACAGAGTCGTCGAAATCCAGTTTTGCCACATTACTCAGCATCAGCAGGCCGACATACATCAGTGCTGGTGCGGTTGCATACCCCGGGATCAGGTAAGAGAGTGGTGAGAAGAACAGGATCAGCAGGAACAGCACGCCGACGGTTACGGCAGTCAGCCCGGTTTTACCGCCTGCGGCTGTCCCCGCAGCGGATTCAATATATACCGCTGCCGGAGAAGCACCCACCGCACCGGAGATAATGGAGCTGACGGAGTCCACGGTCAGCGCTTTGCCGCCGTTGATAATCTGATTGTCTTTGTCCAGCAGGTTGGCTTGTCCGGCGACGGCACGGATGGTGCCGGTGGCATCAAACACCGCTGTCATCACCAGCGCCAGCACACTCGGCAGAACCGCTGTTTGCAGGGCACCCATAATATCCATACTGAAGATCAGAGATTTACCGTCCGCACCACTCAGTGACGGCATGGCGATCAGCCCCTGATAGGTGACGTTCGGGTCAACAATCAGGCCGATAACTGAAATCCCGATAATCACCAGCAGGATCCCGCCCGGGACGTGCATTTTTTCCAGACTGACAATCACCGCCAGTCCGATCAGTGACATGGCGACCGGGAAGGAGGTAAATGCCCCCATTGCCACCGGCAGACCTTCCAGCGGGTTCTTGATAACCAGACCGACACCGTTGGCGGCAATCAGCAGCAGGAACAGGCCGATACCAATCCCGGTGCCGTGGGCTATCCCCATCGGCAGGTTGCGCAGGATCCAGTTTCGCACCCCGGTAACGGAAATCAGGGTAAAAATCACACCCATCAGAAAGACCGCACCGAGCGCAACCGGAATACTGATTTGCTGCCCGAGCACCAGGCTGAATGCGGTAAAGGCGGTGAGTGATATAGCACAGCCGATAGCCATCGGCAGGTTTGCCCACAATCCCATCATGATGGAGCCGATACTGGCGACCAGACAGGTGGCGACAAAGATGGCACCCGGCGGGAACCCGGCTTTGCCGAGCATGGAAGGGACGACGATGACAGAATAGACCATGGCGAGGAAGGTGGTGACTCCCGCCAGAATCTCCCGTTTGACGCTGCTGCCGCGGGCGGAGATTTTAAAGTACGCGTCCAGTGCGCCTTTTGCTGCCGCCCCGGAGTTATCCGGTGTTGTATTATCAGACATAATTGCAGACCCCGAGAATGAAATGAAAATGTGTTTTAATCACTGCATTGGTGTGCGTCAGGTCCGTTCATAGACCAGGCGTCCATCGATGTAAGTCCGGTAAATCGTGCGGTCATCACCAAGCGCAATCATCACAAACAGTTTCTCCGCCAGCGTGCGTGAGTTGTCATAACGCAACTGCTGGAGCGGGGTCGCGGTCGGTTCAAGTACCACAAAATCCGCTTCTTTGCCGGCGGCAAAGTTACCGATACAGTTATCCAGTCCTAATGAATGCGCGCCGCCGAGAGTGGCGAGATAAAACGCTTCAAAGGCGGTTAAACAGGTTTTCTGCAACTGCATCACTTTGTAAGCTTCACTCAGTGTCTGCAGCATATTGAAGGTCGTTCCGGCACCGACATCCGTACCAATCCCGACTTTCACTTTTTTCGCCAGCGCCTTTTTCAGATTAAACAGGCCGCTGCCGAGATAAAGGTTTGATGTCGGACAAAATGCCACCGCCGAGCCGGTATCGTGCAGGCAGTCCCACTCTTCTTCCTCAAGGTGGATACAGTGCGCAAATACGCTGCGTTCGCCGGTCAGTCCGTAGTGGTGATAGACATCCAGGTAGTTTTTACTGTCCGGATAGAGCTCTTTTACCCACTCAATTTCTGCTTTGTTTTCATCAAGGTGAGTGTGAACCCAGGTGTCCGGATACTCTTCGCGCAGCCGCTGACACACCGCCAGTTGTTCCGGGCTGGAGGTCGGTGCAAAACGCGGGGTGATGGCATAGAGCAGACGCCCTTTCTTATGCCAGCGTTCGATCAGTGCCTTACACTCTTCGTAGCTGCTTTCCGGTGTGTCGGTGAGGTAGTCCGGCGCGTTTCTGTCCATCATCACTTTACCGGTGATGAGGCGCATATTGAGCTGGCTTGCCGCATCAAACAGGGCATTGACCGATTCCGGGTGAACAGTACTGAAGACCAGTGCGGTCGTGGTGCCGTTACGCAGCAGTTGTTTGATAAAAAACGCTGACATTTCACGGGCGTAATCAATATCCTGATACAGCTTTTCGGTCGGGAACACATGGCGGTTGAGCCATTCGAGTAACTGCTCGCCGTGAGCACCGATCATCTCGCTCTGCGGATAGTGAACGTGGGTATCAATAAAGCCCGGCACCACCAGTTTCCCGGTGTAATCACGGACACGGACGGTTTCCGGGATCAGATGCTTCCCGTCTTCCCACTGTCCGAACCACTCTATTTTTCCGTGCCGGATTAGCATCAGGCCGTCATCAATCAGGCGGACTGCATCGGGCAGATCGTCCATCGAGGTCACTACGCGGGTGATATCCAGGAACTTCCCGCGTACCGCTTTGACGGTATGTTCAGACGACATAGCTGACTCCTCTGCTTACAAAAAGCCCTCACCGGAACCGGCGAGGGCAGGGTTGATTTAATTATATTTTGCTCAGGCCGCGCAGAATTTTTTCCGGCGTGAAGTGCCATTCACGCAGCCAGACACCGCAGGCATCATGAATTGCGGTGGCGATAGCCGGTGCTGCACCGTTAACCGCGATTTCCGAGATGGATTTCGCACCATACGGGCCGACCTGGTCATCACTCGGCACCAGGAACGCGCGGAAATCACGCGGAATATCGCCGATCTTCGGTGCGCCGTAGGTTTTCAGGTCGCGGGTCAGCGGTACACCTTTGGCGTCGTAGCGGATCTCTTCTGACATACTGTGGCCGATGGCACGCATGGAGGCACCGTAAATCTGACCTAAGGCCAGATCCGGGTTCACCGGCGTACCGCAGTCGAGCAGTGCGTAGAATTTATCCAGGCGGATTTCACCGGTACGGGTGTTCACGGCCACTTCGGCAAAGTTTGCCCCGTACGGGAAGGCAAAGTCCGGTGTGATATAACTGGCGTTTGCCACCAGCACACCAAACCCGGTACCGCCTTCGGCTGCATGCGCCAGATCCGCGAATGTGATTTCGCCTTTCTTACCGCGCACCACACCCGGTGCCGCCAGGGTGACATCCTCCACCGGCTCGCCGATTTGCGCGGCACCGTGGAACAGGATTTTTTTACGCAGATTCTCTGCCGCCATTTTCGCCGCATTACCGGAGAAGCAGGTGCCGGAGGAGGCATAAGCTCCTTTGTCGAACAGCGCGTGGTCAGTATCCCCTGAGATAACATGGACATCATCCGGGCAGCAGCACAGCACTTCGGCGGTCAGTTTTTTGACCACGGTATCGAGGCCGGTACCGATATCCGCACCACCGGAGTGGACGATAAAGGTGCCGTCAGATTCCAGTTTGACCATACAGTTTGCCTGGTCGATATCCGGGATCCCTGATTTCTGCATGATGATGGCCACGCCGCGTCCGGTTTTCCAGTCGCCGTCCTGTTTGCGCGGGGAATCCCAGTTGATAAGTTCGCGGCCTTTTTTCAGGATCGGGCCGAGGGCGCAGCTGGCGGCAGTCGGTACCGAGGTCGGCATTTTACCTTCCCCGATAGCACCGAGGATCTTCAGTTCCTGACCTTCATGCACGCGGTTGGTTTCAATCAGATCCAGCAGGTCGATATTCAGTTCTTTCGCCAGTTCGGCCAGGATCATGGTCAGGGCGAAGTTACCTTTCGGTGCCCCGTAACCCTGATATGCACCGGTCGGGCAGATGTTGGAGTAGTAAGTGGTCACCTGAAAATCGACGTTATCACACGGATAGAGCGGCAGTGACAGTGCCGGACCGTTACTCGGTACCGTCAGTGAGTGGTTACCGTAAGGGCCGGTGTTCGCCAGGAATTCCATATTGATGGCGGTGATTTTCCCGTCTTTTTTCGCGCCCAGTTTGATCTTCACTTTTGCCACATGGCGGCTGGTGTTCGCGATAAATTCTTCTTCACGGGTGTAGCGGAATGAGACCGGACGGCCGGTGACATACGTTGCCCACGCGCAGACTTCTTCCAGCAGGATATCCTGCTTGGAACCAAAGCCGCCGCCGACACGCTCTTTAATCACATGCACTTTGTTTTGTTTCAGGCCGAGAATACGCGCCACCTGGCGGCGTAAGTGCCACGGTACCTGAGTGGAGGCGTGGATCACCAGACGGTCGCCGTTCATGTAGGTGTAGCAGATATGCGGTTCGGTCGGGCACTGCTGAACCTGGCGGGATTCATAGGTGCGCTCGATAACGGTATCCGCTTCGGCAAAGCCTTTATCCAGATCCCCGATATGGCCGTGAACACCCGCAGCAATGTTTTTGCACGGTTTTGCGCCGATCGGGAAGTTAATCTGTAAATGCTCGCCGCGATCTGCCGCGTTTTTATTCTGCTCTGCCAGGTCAGCCGGCGCGCCGTTAACATAAATCACCGGCTCATCATGCACCAGCGGTGCGCCGTCAGCTTTGGCTTCATCGATAGACAGAACCGGTTTCAGCACGTCATATTCGACTTCGATTAACGATAATGCTTTCAGTGCGATAGCTTCGTTTTCTGCCACCACAGCGGCCACGCGGTCACCGACGTGACGGAGTTTTTTACCGAACATGCGGCGGTCAAGCGGAGACGGCTCCGGCGCACTCTGTCCGCCGGGGGTGTAATACACATCCGGACAGTTTTTGTGGGTGATAACATGCACCACGCCCGGCAGGGCTTCCGCTTTACTGACATCCAGGCGGGTGATCAGCGCGTGAGCGTGCGGGCTGCGCAGCATTTTAATGACACAGGTATTGGCAGGAATGCGGTCTTCCACATAGCACGGTTTTGCCTGCACCATTACGGCAGCATCGGTTTTCGGCGTGACTTTCCCGACAACGGTCAGGTCATCACGGAAGGCCGGTGCATTGTCAGCTTTGTAGTGCGGATCTTTGCGGCGTTTTACCAGCAGATCAATGACTTCATAGAATTGCTGATAACCGGCGTCACGGCTGAACAGTCCGGAAAGGGCATCATCAATCTGGTCGCGATCCGGCTCCGGAATACGTTTGATAAGATCAGTCAGGATCAGGGCAGCCGCCGGGTCGTTATAACCGGACTGGATCACACCCACATCCACCATCGCCTGCTGAACATCACTCAGTTCATTCCATTTGCCGAGAGATTCGGCGGTTTCAATCACTGCGCCTTCCAGCTGGGCGGCGATCAGCAGTGAGGCGTTGACAATACGGCCGTTGAACAAAATGGCGTCAGAGCCTGCGAAGCCATAGCCGTCATCACTGTTACGCACAGAGTGCATACCCAGGCTGAACAGAATGTTACGGACGTTTTCGCCCGGAATGCAATCGGGTGAATGCGGGGTGCCGTTAAGTATAAAATGGACGTTCATTTCTTATTCCTCCCCCATTTGCCGGCAGTCTGTCAGCAGGTCTGAAACTAAAATTCCGGTGATATAGCGTTTATATTCTTCGCTGCCCAGTAAATCCGCTTTCGGATTCACGGCCTGACTGACGGCTTTCTCCAGCGCTTCCCCGCTGAGATTTTTCGCCTCAACCTGCGGCAGACGGCTGATACCGCAACCGACACCGTCAACGGCGATCCGCTGCTCATTATTACCGGTCAGTGCGACAGCGGCAGTGACCACAGCCCAGCCGTCAGCGGTTTCGCGGACAGTACGGGTGGCACAGCGGCGGAACGGATCCTGTAAAATCAGATGGGTGATCAGGCGGTCATCCGGTGCGGCGAGATAGCTTTCCAGCGGGATCACATCATTGCTGGCCAGCTGAACCTGAGCATCCAGTACCAGCAGCACCGGCAGCAGCGCATGTTCGCGCTGACAGGCGGCGATCTCCCCGCCGATGGTGGCCTGGTTACGGATATGGCGTG
The DNA here is from genome assembly GCF_000512315.2 of Morganella sp. EGD-HP17. Taxonomy (NCBI): domain Bacteria; kingdom Pseudomonadati; phylum Pseudomonadota; class Gammaproteobacteria; order Enterobacterales; family Morganellaceae; genus Morganella; species Morganella sp. EGD-HP17. Next base: position 10,263 of record NZ_AZRH01000017.1, on the reverse strand, counting down.
AATAGACAAAACCGAGCGCGTCATACAGCGCACGCGGGATCAGCGGGCTTTCACGCAGCGTTTCCAGCGTGACAACCGCGCCGATGCGCAGAATACCGTCCTGCCACTCGATGGACTTCAGCGGCAGCAGTGACAGTGAGATAGCGACAGTGCGGTCAGTTTTGGTCGGTACCGCATTCAGTTTACTGCCGCCTGCAAACCAGACAGCGTTTTCCTGAAAGCGTTGTTTCAGCTCAGTTGCCTGCGTTAAGGTGGCAGGGCGGAAAAATTGTTCGATCATGGGTTACCCCTACATTGCTCTTCCGGCCTGCGGCAGTGCCGCAGGCCATGGTTTTTTATTACAGTGCGTCCATCCGGGCCCACATCTTTTTCGCGGCTTTGCGTGCTTCTGCAAAGAGCGGTTCGATATCGAACGGGAACTGACGGTTTTCATACACCATCACACCATCCACCATCACGCTGTTCACACTGTTGGATCCTAAACCGAAGGCCAGATGGCCCGGCAGGTTATCCCCGACAAACGGTGTTGGTGGTGTGTAATCACAAATGGTCAGGTCAGCCTGATACCCGGTTTCCACGCGGCCGAATTGTTTGCCGAAGTTGCGTGCCAGTAAGCGGTTACCATTCCACAGGAAGCGGGTGAAGCTGTCCGGCCACATAGCGCCGCCTGCATCGCGGTGTTTGAAGAAGGCAAACTTCATTTCTTCTAACATATCGGAGCCGATACCGTCTGTGCCGAGTACCACGTTGTTGTAGTCACCCAGGCGGTGGTTGTAGCCGACATGGTTGTTCATATTGGAGCGGGCGTTGTGGACCAGGAAGCCATCTTTTTTATTCAGCAGCTCAATATCTGCGGAAGAAAGATACAGGCCGTGGGCGATCAGGGTTTTTTCATCAATCAGATCAAACTCACCCAGGCGGATCAGCAGGTCCTTGCCGTATTTGTCATGGCTGAAAGAGACGTCATAACTGTCTTCCGCCGCATGGATATGCAGGCCGCGTCCGGTTTTCTTAATCGCCTCGCGCAGCATTTTCAGACCTTCATCCGCCACGGTGAACGGCGCGTGTGCCCCGATGTGCGCTTCCACCAGATAGCGGGATTTACCGCTTTTGCGTTCGCTGTCGATAAGCTCCGCAAAGGCGATATTCTCTTCCACCCCGGCTTCCAGCTCTTTCAGGCCGCCGTTGCGGTCGGTGGTTTCGTAGCAGGTCATGCCGCGCAGACCGGCTTTCAGGAAGCCGTCGCGCAGGGTTTTCAGGGAACCGGCGATATAGTTTGGTGAGGCATGGTGGTCAATCACCGAGGTACAGCCGCTCTTAATCGCTTCGAGAGAGCAGATAAGGCCGCTGTAATAAAGGGATTCCTCATCCAGCGCGCGGTCGAGCCGCCACCACAGGTTTTTCAGGGTGGAGATGAAATCAGGGCTCGGCGCGATATTCGCCATAATGCCGCGTGACAGGCCGGAATAGAAATGGTTATGGGAACAGACGATCCCCGGCATCACCAGTTTGCCGTTCATTTCTTTGACTTCCGCGCCCGGGTAACGGGAATGAAGCCCGTTACCCACAGCCGCAATTTTGTCACCCTCTATGGCGATATCGACCCCTTCGCGGATCCCCGCCGGTTCGAACTCAGTGATGGTGGCATTTTTCAGAATCAGCATAATTATTTCTCCACCCGGCCTAACAGATAACGATAGTGTTTATGGACATGGCTCATGATGCGGCACATCTCTTCCAGCTCCTGAGGAACCTGACTGAATTCCCCGTCAGCACCCAGCTGTAATTTGCTGACTTTGCCGTCCAGGCGGACAGTAAAGGTGCTGCCGTCAGCCAGGAAGCCCGGGTTGGTGCTGTTTTCGAAGTCTTCCGGCAGGCTGAAGATAGTGACTTTGTCTTTGTACGGCTTGCCCTGCCACGGGCAGAACTGGGCACAGTTGCCGCATTCGTTACACATCGCATCCAGGTGCAGGGTCTGATAACGGTTACGGAAGCCCGGAATCGCCACTGAAATGTTGGCGCGGTTCGGGCACACATCGACACATTTCGCACAGATGTAATTACATTCCAGGCAGCGCTGAGCTTCCTGTTTCACGAACGCCTCGCGGTCGTTGCTGTCCACCATCTGCACGGCGATAGCGCCTTTGCGGTCAGTGATATCCTGCGGATCCACATTGAGCCAGTATTTGTCGCTGTAGTGAGAGAGGATATTTTCGCGCTCCAGAATGGCATCCGTCGCACGACCCGCATCACCGATAGCCGCCACGATAGAGGACGGGCCGCTCTGCACATCACCAATCAGGAACACATTGGCGCGGGTGGTTTCACCGCTGTTGCGGTACACCGCCGGCCAGCCGTCTTCACCCATCGGCACGCCGATTTGTGACAGCACTTCGCAGTCCTGCTGTTCGCCGATAGCGGTGATCACGCTGTCGATTTTCAGGGAGACAGTCTCTTCTGTCGCCACCGGACGGCGGCGGCCTGACTCATCCGGCTCACCCAGTTTCATGGTGCGGACCAGCAGGGTGCCGTCAGCATTGAACTGCTCCGGATTGTGCAGGAACATGAATTTCACATCATCTTCAACCGCTTCTTCATACTCTTCCGGCCAGGCTGGCATTTCTGCCTGAGAACGGCGGTAAATAACCGTCACATCTTCCACACCGGCAATCCGTTTGGCGGCGCGGGCGCAGTCCATCGCGGTGTTACCGGCACCGATAACGGCAACATGTTTGCCCATTTTCAGCGGCGCATTGTTGTTGTAATCATGCAGGAACGGCAGGGATTTATAGACGTTGCGGTTGTCACCGGCGAGTTTCACGCCGCTGTTTTTGTCTGTCCCTATCGCGACCAGCACATAGGTGAAACCCTGCTCCAGCAGTTTATCGACGGTCAGACGTGGGTCACAGCCGTACTCAAATTTCACGCCGTGGTCGGCGACGAACTGAATATCGTGCTCAATAGTTTCACGCGGGATACGGAAGTGCGGGATGATATTCGCCACCACACCACCGGCATTGGCTTCTTTCTCAAATACCGTCACCGGATGACCGGCACGGGCGAGGAAATACCCGGCAGCCAGACCGGCAGGACCGGCACCAATCACCGCGACCGGGTTTTTATCACCGGAACCGGCCGGTTTGTGCCAGCGGGCTTTGTACTCTTTCCAGCCTTTTTCCACCGCCACTTTTTTCAGTTCGCGGATATTCAGCGCACTTTCGTAATCCAGGCGGGTACAGTTGTACTGGCACTGGTGATCACAGATATGACCGGTGATGGCAGGCAGGGCGTTACGCTGGTAAATCAGTTCCAGTGCATCCGCATAGCGGCCTTCGCCCAGCAGGCGGATATATTCAGGAATGTCCTGTTTGATGGCACAGGCAGTCACACACGGTGCGACATAACAGTCGGTCAGCGGCAGCGGGCCACCGGCGTCGATTTCCTGGTCTGATTTCCAGTGTTTCTGGGTATATTCCATGCTGACGGCACGTTCTGCCAGCGCATTCAGTTTACCCACATCAATCTGCGTCATGCCCCACGCATCGGACTTATCCAGCTCACGCAGGCACTCGGTCTGGCGCATATAACCACCCGGTTTCAGCAGGTCAGTCGCCATGGTGATAGGGCGGATACCGGATTCAAAAATATCGCGGATATTGAACTTACTGGCACCGCCGGAGTAAGAAATCGGCAGTTTGCCGTCAAAATGACGGGAGAGCAGCGCGGCAACGTTGATGGAGAGCGGGAACAGGGCTCGGCCTGACATATACATCTCGCCGCCCGGCAGACGCCCTTTGTTATTGATGGTGCCGAGGGTGTTGGTCAGCTTGACCCCGAAACCGCGATCCACTTCCTTCGCCAGATCCATCAGGCGCTGTAACATTTCCAGGGCGCGATCCAGTTTCAGGTCATGAGAGAACGATTCCTCACTCAGCCCGATGTAATCAAAGCCGCAGGTGTCGAGGATTTCACGGACACGCGGGAAGCCGAGCAGTGTCGGGTTCAGCTTCACATAGGTATTGATGTGCTTTTCTTCCAGCATGTAGCGGCAGATAGCCTCAATCTCATCCGGCGGGCAGCCGTGCATGGTGGAGAGGGTCACACCTTTGGATAAATCCCCCGGCACGCGGTCAGTCATGGCCAGCAGATCGGCTTTGCGATCTTCCAGACCCAGCTCTTTCAGGAAGCCCGGACGGGAAATAAAGGCTTTCATCTCCTCGCGGTATTTCGCGAAGACCGGCAGCTGTGAGGAATCCATCATGGCGTGGATATACTGCTGCATGCGCGGTTGTTTAATCCCTTCCAGGTTATAACCGACACTCATATTAAAGATGAAGGATTTCGCCTCGCCTTTGGTGCGCGGGTCAAAAATCGCTTCTAATAAATGAAGGGCAAACCAGGCTTTGAGGTATTCGTCGTGGGCTTTCGGCAGGGTAAATTCGGTGGACCATTCGGTGTTGAAACATTCGTCCTGAGCATCGATACACGGCTTTTCGAGCTCAAGTTCATCGAGGATCTGAACGGTTTTCACCTCGATAAAACGGCCGCCGGTCAGCCAGGAAACCACAATATTCTGAGCAAGCTGAGTATGGGGACCGGCCGCCGGGCCGATCGGCGTCTCGCAGGTTTCACCGAAGACAGACATCAGAGGATTCTGATGTTCTCTGCGGTAAAACTGCCGTTCATTGATACCAAAAATGGAACGGCTCGCCTTATATTCTTCAAAGATCCGGTTCAGAAGTTCGCCGAACGGGACGGGACGCATTATATCTCCCATAAAACTCTCCTTGCTGCAATATGAGGGGGCATGCCGGTGATGCCGGACATGCAACTGTATGCACTCACAGTTGCAACAATTACGCCAGGATTGTTTAAGGCTGCGGATTTCGTATTCAGAGAAATAAAAAAATGTGAGACAAATCTAATCTTAATGTCAAAGTGTGAAACAGCTCGCACAGCGCTAAATGAGAATATGAATCAATAAAAAAGATCTTTATTACCATGGGATTAACATGTGAATGAGATTCTCAAAAAAAGAAAAAATGTATCACATTGATAATGGGAAAACCGCGTTAACAATTAATGTTATTAATGAGACGGAAGTAATAGTGTACAGCCGGATTACCCGCGATAATGCTGCTGATAAGCCTCCGGTGTATCGATGTCGGTAATAACCTCATCGCTCTGCATATTCAGGAAGGTGTGAGGACCGGCCAGCAGCCGTTTTTTCATGGTATTGCCCGCCGGTTGTGATAGTGCGGCGAGCAGACATGCGCGGGAGAGCAGCACGGGGTGGCCCGGAACTTGCTTGTAACAGGGAAGGAGTGCGGCATCACCGCGCTGTGCCCACAGGGTCTGCCAGATAGCCGGGGTGAGAAACGGTACATCACCGTGGGTAAGAAAACAGTATTCGCTGGTCACCGCCTGTGCGGCCAGGTGCTGCGAGGAGAGCAGCCCGGTTTCATAGTCCGGATTATGCAGAATCTGAATACGTTTTACGGACTGATAACGCGCAGCCAGTTCCGCGCCGCGAAAGCCGGTCACCAGCAGAACCCGGTGACAAAAGCGCAGTGCATTCGACAGACTGGTATCCAGCAGAGTGGCACCGCCGCTGCCCCATGGCAGCATCATTTTCCACTCACCCATCCGTGAGGAGAGCCCGGCCGCCGTCATTATGCAGTCCGTTTCCTGCGGGCAAAGCGGCTCCCGGACTGATAAATAAGATAAAGCGGTATCGGCTGAGGTCGGGTGAGACGGCATAATGGGTATAAACTCCGCTGATAAATATTGAAAGTGACTGATATTCAAAGGATTCGGTAATGACGATGACAACGGCCCTCAATACACAGATCCCTGTCCGAAGTTGCGCCACTATACCTGAACCGCTGCGCCGGTTATGTGATACACATCCGGGCGGCCATGCAATGGTGATCAGTATTGTCGGGGCAGGCGGCAAAACCAGCTGTCTGTTCTGGCTGGCACAGGCTTTTTCTCAATTAGGGAAAAAGGTGATGATCACCACCACCACCCATATGTTTCTGCCCCGCGAAGGGTTCCCGGTCATTCTCGCCTGTCACCCGGTCCGCCTGCCTGATGCGGTCACAAACAGAGGCTCATTTGCCTGTTATACCGGCTGGAACCCGCTGAATAACAAGGTTCGCGGCTTTTCCTCCGCCGATATTAACGCCCTGGCGGAACAAAATGCCGTTGATGTTATTTTAGCCGAAGCTGACGGAGCTCGCGGTTTTGGCATAAAAGCGCCGGCTGAGCATGAACCTTGCATACCTGATTACAGTGATTGTGTTATTGCTGTGACGGATGGCCGGCTTCTGGGGGCTCCCGTCGGGCCTGACAATGTTCACCGGTGGTCACATTTCTCTGCCGTTACCGGCTTAAACAGCGGTGATACGCTGGATTTGGGGGCGATAAGCCGCCTGATCCGGCATCCGCAGGGGATGTGGAAATCAGCACCACCGGACGCATTACGGATCTGGCTGATAAACCGCTTTTCTCAAAATGAGAATTTTTCGCCGGATATACTGGCAGACTGGCTCCGCGGCACACCGCTGAACGCAGTATGGTTCGGTGCCGTCAGGGAAGATCCCGCAATTACACACATATTGCAGCGACAATAATATCAATGATAAATGCAGGGATATCCATTGAGGTCTGTTTATGAAAATTTTTACCGAAGCAGCGAAGTTGGTTGAGAAAAATTGCCCGTTTGCCATGGCGGAAATTATTGAATGTTCAGGCAGCACTCCCCGTCACAGCGCACAAATGCTGGTGCTGGGGGACGGAAAAACTATCGGTACCATCGGCGGTGGTATGGTGGAGCGCAAAGTGATTGAAGAGGCGGTGGAAGCGCTGCACGAAGGGCGTTCCCGCATGTTCCACGGCCGGATGGCCCGCAACGGGCAGCATGCTGTCGGCTCTGACTGCGGCGGCGCGATGTCGGTGTATATCGCGGTACACGGTGTGCGTCCGCGTCTGATCCTGCTCGGCGGTGGTCACGTCAACCGTGCCATTGCACAGCTGGCGGCTTTCCTGAATATCGATATTCATGTGGCGGATGTGTATGCCGGCAGCCTTGAGCCGGATCTGTTCCCGCCGTCAACCCGCCTGTGGCACGTACCTTCATTTACCGATGCGGTGAATCAGCTGGATCCGCAGCCGGAAGATTATGTGATTATCGCCACCAACAGTCAGGATCTGGAATCTCTCAACTGCCTTATCGACAAGCCGTTAAAATACCTCGGGTTACTCGGCAGCCGCCGCAAAGTACAGACATTCACTAAACAATTAAGCGAATCCGGGGTATCTGATGCACAGCTCTCCCGGCTTCATGCGCCGGTTGGCTATGATATCGGCGCGGAAACGCCCCATGAAATCGCGGTCAGTATTCTGGCTGAGCTGTTACAGGTTATGAATGATGCACCGGGCGGGGCAATGAAACAGAACCCGGCAGAAGCCCGCAGAGCAAAACGCGTGGTGATCCGCGGCGCGGGTGACCTGGCAACCGGCGTGGCATTACGTCTGTATCACAGCGGTTTTGAAGTGGTGATGCTGGATGTCTGCAAACCGACCGTGATCCGCTGTACGGTCTCTTTCGCCCAGGCGCTCTATGACGGCGAAAGCTGTGTGGAAGGCGTCTGTGCCCGCTATGCTCATGATATTGATGAAGTAAACCGCTACCTGAAAGAAGGCGCTATCCCGGTGCTGGCGGACGAACACGGCGAACTGTTACCGGCGCTGCACCCGGATGTGGTGGTGGATGCCATTATCGCCAAACGCAATGTTGCCGGTACCCACCGCAAGATGGCTCCCTGCACCATTGCCCTCGGACCGGGCTTTGAGGCCGGTGTGGACTGTGATGCGGTGATTGAAACTCAGCGCGGTCATCACCTCGGACGGGTGATCACCCACGGCAGCGCGGCACCGAATACCGGTATTCCGGGCAATATCAACGGCAAAACCACCGAACGCGTGTTACGCGCACCGCACAGCGGCATGATGACGCGCCATGTGAATATCGGCGACCTGGTACACGAGGGGGATGTGATTGCCCGTATTGGTGACACAGAAATTCTCTCGCCGATGGACGGCATGGTACGCGGCCTGCTCAATGAAGGGCTGTGTGTGCCGGAAGGGTTTAAAATCGCTGACGTTGACCCGCGCGGTGCACTGGCGGACTTCCGTTCGGTTTCTGACAAAGCCCGCGCGATCGGCGGCGGCGTGCTGGAGGCCATCATGACACGGCTGAATAAAATGGACAGCGCCCCGAAGTGCTGATCACGGATTTTCCGGGTACGGCACCGTACCCGGATTATTCAGGCACGGAACAGCATCCCGGCCACTTCCCGGATCAACTGTAAATTGAGGATCACCAGTGCTACAGTGGAAACAGTCCCGAGTATGATCGTCAGCTGCGAGTTCACAAACACCCCCATGATTTTTTTGCTCGAGGTCAGCAGCAGCAGCGGGATCATGGAGAACGGCAGGGCGATACTCAGAAACACCTGGGTATAAATCAGCAGACTTTCCACCACATCCTCGCGATCCCCCCACAGGTAAATACAGATAATCACCGGGATCACGGCCAGACCACGGGTGATCACCCGGCGCAGCCACATCGGCAGCCGCAGATGAATAAAGCCTTCCATCACAATCTGCCCGGTCAGTGTACCGGTGATTGTGGCGTTCTGCCCGGAGGCGAGCAGCGCCACCGCGAACAGTGTGGAGAGCGTGGCACTGGCGATACCGCCGACGATACCCGGATTCTGCAGCGCGTCATACAGCTGGGTGAAACGTCCGAGGTCAGACGGATCGTTACCGAAAAACAGCGCTGCACCGAGCACCAGCAGCAGACAGTTGATAATAAATGAAAACCCGAGCTGGATATTGGAATCAATTGTTGCAAAGCGGATCGCCTCGCGCAGCCCGGCCTCACTGCGGCGGTCATACTGACGGCTCTGCACAATAGAAGAGTGAAGATAGAGGTTATGCGGCATCACCGTTGCCCCGACAATCCCCAGCCCGATCAGCAGGGCGGAATCCTGCCCGGCCAGTGTGGCGGTGAAGATTTTCTCCGACGGAATAAAGCCGCGCAATACTGCACTCATGTCCGGGTCCGACAGCATCACCTCGTAGGCAAAAATCAGGAAAATCGTTAAGATCAGGACAAACACAAAGGCTTCAATTTTGCGGAAACCGAGTTTCATCAGCACCAGCAGCAGAAATACATCCAGCACTGTCAGCAGCACACCGGCCATCAGCGGAATGCCGAACAGCAGGTTCAGTGCCACCGCACTGCCGATCACCTCCGCAATCTCGGTCGCCATAATCGCCAGTTCAGTGGTGATCCACAACAGCGCCGCCAGCTTCGGCCCGACCCGTGCTCGGGTAGCCTGCGCCAGATCCTGGCCGGTGACGATCCCGAGTTTTGCGCACATTGCCTGTAACAGCATCGCAATCAGGCTGGACAGCAAAATCACCGACAGCAGCAGATAACTGTACAGCGCCCCGCCCTGAATCGAGGTGATCCAGTTTCCGGGATCCATATATCCCACCGCCACCAGTGCACCCGGGCCGGAAAAGGCAAACAGCTTGCGCAGAAAACCGGATTTTGCCCCGGCAACCGGCACGGTATTATTGATTTCAGCCAGACTGAGTTGCGGTGTATTCAGCATGATAAATCCGTCCGTGATCGTAATGAGAACTATTATCACTATATTCCTTATCGCGATGCGGGATTATCACAATTGTGCGATCGTAGTACCGGCGGATTTCGGATGATACCGGGTACAGGACTTCTCTATACGCCGGATTCCCTGAAAATGCATGCACAGGCTGCGATTAACCGCGATTTTCAGGTGGGGGATATATCAGATCTCACCATCAGCAATATTAAAGAAAATCCGCCGTCCGTTACCGGTAAGCGGAATATTGATTTTACGGTATCCTCTGCCGCATCAGGCCGGGTTTATCACTGTATCCGCTCTGATTATTCTGTCCGCCGCTTCGGCACCCGTGATCTGAATCCGGAATCACCGGGGCATATGGTCTGTGAGCCGCAGAAAAAATCCTGAATTTCCCGCCGGAAATAACCGGTAACAGCCTGATATCACCTGTAATCAAACACACATATTTTACCTGTGTCAGACTCTATTGCTGATATTTTGATGTATGCTGTGAGATATGATGGAAAAATTATCTGAATTATATAATTTTATTACCGCAAGCGCCGTTTTATCGGCGGTGATT
>NZ_AZRH01000016.1:0-89691 GCF_000512315.2 Morganella sp. EGD-HP17 | reverse complement strand
AGGTTGCCCCGCGAATGATAAGTTGTTATGACCATTAATTGCAGCTAATTCAACATGACATCGTTTAGCAATGATTTGAATATCTTGATATTTTGCAAATACAGCAATCATTTCACCATTAACATGACTTTCCATTAATTGTCCACTATATACAGCAAGTGGCATCATTTGTTCGATTGTATAGAAACCAGCGATAACGGCTGCGGCATATTCTCCGCAAGAATGACCTACAATTATTTCAGGTAAAATACCGATTGCTCGCCAATGTGCTGCCATTGCGATTTCATAGGCGACAATAGCCGCTTGAATATAACTGGCATTAACAAGTTTATCGCTATGTAGGCTAAACATGACTTCTTTTAACGGAAATGTTAAGTGTTGCAGGCATGCTTGCTCACAACGATCGATAGTTTCGGCAAATGTTGTTGAATGTTGGTACATCACTTTACCCATAGCAGGATATTGTGATCCCATACCAGAAAATAGCCACGCTATTTTCTTATTTGTTGATGTATGACCATATTGTATTAAAGAATCAGCACTTCCTTGAGAGAAAGCTAACAGTGAAATATCACTCTCACTTGTTAAGGGGATAGATAAGCGCCATGGTAAGTTGAGTTGTCTTTGCTGTAATGCATTATGAGCCAGAATGTTTGCTGGGGTAATTTTTATTAATGGTGCATAATCACCAGCAAGTTTTTTTAGACTCTCTTTTGTGGCGGCACTAAGCAATAATGAGTATTCAAAATTATTGTCTACCTCTTGTTCAGGTTTGATTGATACTAATGAGTCAGGCAATGATTGCACAATGATATGACAGTTTGTTCCACCAATACCAAATGAAGAAACACCAGCAGTTCGTATTCTGCTAGACCAAGCTTTAGGGCTTTTAGGAATGTAGAACGGGCTTTTTTCTATTTGTAATTGAGGATTTGGGTGATTAAAATGCATAGATGGAGGAATAAGTGCTTTATTTACCGCTAATATCGTTTTAATTAGGCCAGTGATACCTGCTGCTGTATCCAGATGTCCGATATTGCCTTTAACTGAGCCAATAGCGCATTTAGAAGCAGTAAGAGAGCGATCAGCGAAAACCTGACATAATGCACTAAACTCAATTGGATCACCTAATGGTGTAGCTGTTGCGTGTGCTTCAATAAGTTCAATATCTTCATTTTTAATATCGGCCAGTTGTATTGCTTCTCTAATAACTGAAACTTGGCCTGCTACGGAGGGAGCTGTGAATCCCGCTTTTTGATGACCATCATTATTAATGGCACTACCACGTAATACAGCAATAATTGTGTTTCCATCCACTAAGGCATCTTCAAGACGACGTAACACTACAATACCAAATCCATTACCAGCAAAAGTACCGTTTGCCTCTGCATCAAAAGGACGACAAATACCATCTGGTGAGAAGATCATGCCTTTCTGATATAGATAACCACCGGTTTGTGGAAATGTGATACCAATTCCACCAGCAATAGCCATACTGCATTCACCAGAGCGTAAACTTTCACAAGCCATATGTACGGCAACTAAGGAGCTAGAACAAGCGGTTTGTATAGTTAATGCTGGACCAGTTAAATTTAATTTATATGCAATACGTGTTGCGAGATAGTCTTTATCATTCCCTAATAATTTTTGCATGCCACGGACATGGCCAATATTGTGCAATGCTAAATCTTGCTGGGCAGGATAGCTGCTCATTCTTGCTGAAGCAAAAACGCCTGTTTTGATGGTTATATTGCAAGGGGCATATCCAGCATGCTCTAAAGCATGCCAAGCACCTTGTAAAAAAATTCTTTGCTGGGGATCGATAAGTTCAGCTTCTGAGCGTGAATAATTAAATAGAGTAGCGTCAAAATATTCCGCTTCATCTAACGGCGCGCCACGATTAACAAAATCAGGTGAACGATAAGTTTGTTCAGCGACACCTGCGGCTTTTAGTTCTTCTTCAGAAAAAAGACGAGAGCTATCGTGTTTATTAATTATGTTATGCCAAAATTGATCAATATTTTGTGCATCAGGGAAGCGACCAGAAAGACCAATAACAGCTATAGGTTCACTATTACCATAGAAAGTTTCAAAATTCAGCATGATTAATATCCTTTATCTACTATGAGTTCGTAGTTGTAACCGTTTCTTTCTCTTGTTTTTGTGTTTGTCTCGGTCGGAATATTGCTCACATGTTGGTGAAGTGTTTTGCCAAAGCAATTGCGCTAATGTATTTAGATTTGGACTAGCGAACAGATCAGTAATTGTAATATGGCTATAGCCATTTTTTTGTAGTGCTGCATGAAGTTGAACCAATTGTAAAGAGCTGGCACCTGCTTCGAAAAAATTTGTTTCAGGTGCTAATGTTATTCCAATAACTTGCTTAACAAGTTGTTGTAGTTTTTGTATTGTCTGACCTGTTTTTTGTGTATCAGTAGATTGTTTATAATGTGTGTTTTGATTATTTTTGGCATTGAAAACTGGGGTGATGACGAGATTATTGCATCTTGGTATAAGTTTATTTAGTGGCAATTGCCAAGATTGTGGTTCAGTAGCCAGTTTAGTGAGTATATGTTCATATTGCTGGAACATGGAAAAAATGGTTGTGTAGTCAAATAATTGTTCGACAAAATCCCAGTTTAAATATAATTCACCGTCTGACTCATATACTTGATGATCTAGCCATGTTTGTGGTGTTTGTGATATTCCCCAAACAGGTTTTAGCCATGAATGATGAGAAAGAAAACCTTCATCATGTTTATAGCCCAATGCACAGGTAAAAACGACAGGTATCTCTATATGAGACATCTGTCGTTGAATTGCCATTTCACGCATTACTTTAATGGCTGAAACACTACGATGTTGCATATCTTTATGTAAACGTTTTTGCATCATTGAGATACTGTTTGACCAAAGATCACAGGTATACCAATCGAGTAATTGTAATGAGGTAAAATCACCAAGTACTTCATTTATTTGAGGATGTACAGGATGCCGATTAAATAATGTCAAATTAATTGTTAACTCAGGGCTTTTACTCCATGCGGATAATGTGGCGCAATAAGCAGCAATCAAAAGTGCTGCTGGCGTAACATTATTTTGTTGAGCAACTTGTTGTAGTGCTTGCCAAACAGAAGTAGATAATGATGTTTGTAAACGCGAGAAGCGAGGTTGCACAATCTGTGCTGGATCTTTTATTAGTGGCAATTGTGGGGCTGGTGGTAATTGTGGTAAACGCGTTAACCAATATTCCCAATCATTTTGTGTGTTAATCGGATAGGCATCACAATCAATATAATCTCGAAAAGTAATATCTAGAGGGATAAATTGGTGATTTGGCTCCATATATAGCGTTTTTAGCTCACTGAAAAATATCTGCATACTCATTCCATCAAGGAATAAGTTATCAAGGCTAATAAAAATATGATCTGGTTGTTCTTTGGTCTTGATAACTTGAATAGCAAATAAAGGCCAATTTTCTGGATCATAAACAATGTTAGCAAGTTGAGCTCGTAATACTAGAAAAGCGTCACTTTTTTCTGTAGGGATATAATGCGTTTTAACGGAATAATAAGGAACTTTTTTAAGTACTTGTTGTTGTCCATTAATAATGACACCACGTAACATATCATGACGAGAAATCAACTGATTAATTGTACGTTCTAATTTAGGTACATCTAAATTTTCCGCTATAAAATGGACAAAAAAATGTGTACCAACACCCCCAAGTGTAAAATTATTTTGCCGTCCAACTAAGTAAGCTTGCTGAATATCAGTGAGTGGAAATGGATTGTATCTATACGCCTCGTTATGTGAAATTGCTGGCTGTTTTTCGAAAACTTCGCTCTGCTTTATATTTTGTGCAAAATCAGAAAGGATCGGATAAGCAAAGATATGCTCCAGTTCAACTTGGTAGCCAATATGGTTTAAATCAGAGATCAATCGAATAGCAACTAGGCTATCTCCCCCTTCACGAAAGAAATGACTGTGACGGTGTATCTTGTTGGTGCCAAGGAGCTTTTGCCATATTGTTATGATGATCTGTTCTTTACCATTGATAGGTTGTTGATTTAGGTATTCTTCTTGGTATTCCTGACAATACAATTTTAATGATTGGTTATCTATTTTGCCATTTGCGGTTAAGGGGAACTCAGTTAGAAAATAAATATGTTTTGGGATCATATAGTCTGGTAAAAATTGGCGCAAATCATGCTCTAGCTTATTTTTATCTGGTAAATAAATTTTTTCTGGTGCTTGGTATAACTGTGTCAATATTTCGCCGTTAACTCCTTCACTTTTATAAGTCGCAGTAGAAGCGCTAAAGATATCTTTGCATTTTTTTGCTGTTAATAATTCATCAGCAGGATCACTACCATTTTGTTGTAATAAAGAGATGCTTATCAGTGATTGTGCAGGGGCATGTAACACTTCTTGTATAAAAATCATTCCACTCGGAGCACAGAGTGAAACGAATTTTTGTATCTCTTTTTGTGGGCTGTCTAATCGATGAAGATAATTGTTCATCCAAATGATATCTGCACTATATCGATTTTTATGAAGAAATACTTCTGTAAGAGGCTCAGCATAACTATTTTGATAATCTGATAAATTTTGGTTAGCTTGCGTTACCATTGAAAGAGACTCATCAGTTAGCAGTAGGGTAACCATATTATTGGGTAATCGTTGCAGAATATAATTTGCTGAAATACCGCTTCTAGCACCTAATTGAATGATTTTTATTGGCCTTTTTAGTGAATGATGAAGTTCTCTTATTTGTTGTAGTAAATTTTCTAAGGAGTAGTGCATTCCATCAATACGCATAGTGACTTGTTCTGGTGACCAATAGGGATCATCAAATAGTGTTAGAGCTGATTTTTTACCTTTGAGTATGTCTGTTAAATTGTTTTTGTGGCGCTGCAAATTTTCTATTAGCGTTCGCTGGGTACTATTAGTTGGGGGGGAATTGAGTGTAGTTTGTGGATATTGTGCTATTAAATTTAGCCAATTAGCCATTAATGACTGATAGCTAGCGATAATGCCATGGTCATCTGCTGATTTTTTTTCTGACAAGAGGTTGTCGAAATCAATATTTTGTTCAGTAAGATAATCATATAAAAATCCAGCTATGATTGCCGTTTCTTGGGATTGTTGTTGTACATTTATTGGGGTTGAGCGCAGATAGTAGAGGGGAGAAAAGGCGCTATTTGAACTGATAATATTCTGGTAATTACCCGAATTTAGTATCACAAAAGAGTGTAATGCTTTTTCTTTATTACCATTACCAAGGCATAGTGTAATCGCATTTTGCACACCCTGAAGCTTATTGAATGCGGCATCAATTTCCCCTGGTTCTATACGGTATCCGCCAATCTTAACTTGGCGGTCACGTCTTCCTAAAAATTCAAGTATACCGCCAGGGAGATATCTTCCCATATCACCTGTTTTATACCAATTTTCACCATTTTGTTTTACAAACTGTTGTGCTGTTTTTTCGGGATCGTTTAGGTAGCCTAACGCAACGCCTGCACCACCAATCCAAAGTTCTCCTGATACCCAATCAGGGCAATCTTCTCCTCTAGCATTAACAATACGATAACGTTGGTTGGATAAAGGATATCCATAAGGTATCGAGCTCCAGGATGGGTCTAATGTTGTGACATTAAAATAGTTAGACCAAATAGCGGCTTCTGTGGCACCTCCCATGGCGACTATTTGTCCATCAGGGCAGAAATTATAGTAACGTGTCGGGAGATCAAGCCCAATCCAATCTCCAGAGAGATAGATTAATAGCAGCGATTGTGGAATGGATGACCCTATTCCTTCTGCATAGGTTAGTAACATATCAAACAGTGCAGGTACGCTGTTCCAAAGTGTTATTTTATGTTGGTTAATAAGTCGTAACCATGCATCAGGATTACGGCGCTCATCTTCTTTAACTAATACAAGAGTCCCTCCGGCATTTAAAACACCGAAAATATCATAAACAGACAGATCAAAATGTAGTGCTGATATGGCAAGTACCCGATCTTTGTCTGAAATGTTATATCGCCGATTGAGATCAAGGCAGGTATTCATTGCGCTGGCATGGGATACAACAACACCTTTAGGCTCTCCAGTAGAACCTGAAGTATAAATAACATAAGCTGCTTGATGAGGAGATATATCTATATTGTGTAGTGGTTTATTCTCGGAGGGTTGAACTTTTTGCCAAACAATCCTGTTACAAAATGTAGCATAGATTGAATAGGATGGATCGCTATCAGATACGATGAGTAATGAAAGCTGAGCATTTTTAGCAATGCGGTTTATACGTTCTTCTGGTTGTAGTACATCAATCGGAACATAAGTTCCCCCCATTAATAAAATAGCCAGAACGCTAATGATTTGCCCTACTCCTTTTGGCATACATACACCAATTCTGTCTTCTGGTTTATAACCTTGTTGTATTATTTGATCACTGAGTATTGTTGCTTTAGATAATAATTTTTTGTAGCTCCATTCCTGAGAGTCGATATCAATGACAGCAATTTTTGATGAATTTGAATAATTATGGAAAATAGACTTATGCAGTGTATGTGGTAATAGTGAATTATCTTTTTTGATAACTGATATTCTATTTTTTAATTGTTTTTTAGGAATTAAATCAGGTTGGGTTTCAATCCAGGCATTAGGATCGTTGGCAAGTTGGCGTATACGAGAAATATAAACATCAAATATTGTTGTTATAACATCATTCCGGAACAAGTCATTGTTATAATCCCACTGTAAAACAATATTTCCACTTTTGTTAATTGCCATGTGATCAAGCCAAACTTGTGGGGTTTGTGATATTCCCCATCCTATAGAACCTAATACAGATTCTATATTTTTATCAATAAGTGGTTGATTAATATGGCTAGTAAAGACAACAGGACACCCATAAGGATGGGTGCCATTTTTACGAAGGTCTCTAATGATATCAATACCAGAATAATCAGAATGTTGCCAAGCTTCAATAAATGTATTTTGATTGTCTTTAGATAATGAAATTAATGGTCGATTGTCTGTTTTCATTTCTAAAAGAATGACATTAGTAAAATCAGCTATAATATTATTAACTGCAGGGGCTAATGGCTTTCTATCAAATAATGTAAAGTTGAGTAATAAGCTATTTTGGCCAGTCCATCTTGCAAGTACAGATGAGAAACAGGTTGCTAATGCAATGGAAGGTGTAATATTATTTTCTTTAGCAAAATTACTAAAATTTTTCCATTCTTTTGAGCTAAATGTCCAGCTAAGGCGTTTAGTTTTTATTTTATTTATTTTTTCTGGATCCATATATAATGGCAGGAGAGGAGCGTCTGGTAGATTTGAGATTTTATTTTTCCAATATTGATATGCTGATTCTTTGTTTTCATACTGTTTTTTATCTTGTAAATAATTATAAAAGTCATAGTGTTCATCTAACTGAGGCAGTACTTCTCCGCTCAATAATAAACAAAGTTCAGTAAAGAGTAATGAATAACTTGTACCATCCGCAATCAACATATCAATATTAGTACATAAACGATATCTGTTGTTAGGTAGCGATATCATGTGAAAATCAATTAACTGACCACTTTCAACATTCAGCACCTGATGACTTAATTTTTCCCGTAATTGTAAAAGTTTTTTCTCATACTCATCTTTTGGTAATTTACTAAAATCATGATATGTAACATATTTTCTATTTAGGTTAGGAGACCAAAATTGTGTACCCTGTTGGTGAAATACTATATTCAACATGGGATGACGTTTTGATAATAATACTAATGCTTTCTCTAGACTTTCCGGAGTAAATTTAGGGATGCCATCAAATTCTTGATAAATTTGGCAAGCAACACCACCAAGAGTTTGTTTATTCAAACGGCCGACAAAATAGGCATGTTGTATAGGTGTAAGTGAAAACTCACCAGCATTTTTTATTGTTTTATGTGTATATATATTATCTTTTCTTTCTTTTTTATTTATATCTGATTTTTTTAATATTTTATACCATCCTTTTATTGTTGGATTTAAATACAAATCTTTTAATGTTATAGCATAACCATTTTTTTGGAAAATATATAAACATTGCATAAATCCAATTGAATCAAGACCTAATTTTATCAGATTGTCCTTATCTGAAAATTTATTTTTGTCAATGTTTATTTGCTTGGAGCATAATTCTTTTATGTTATTAATATCACTTAATATTTTCATTTCTATACCTTAATTATGAGTTATTTATGGCGGAGGATTGTCATTGGTACAGTACTTGAGCTAATGTTTTCATGGACCAATCCTTCTCTTGATGCCTCCTTAATTACTTGTTCAATTCCAAAAGTATACCAATCTCTTTCTATATTAAAATTTCGTATGACTTTATCGTCTTCTATGATTTTAAAATTCATATTCCAACGAATAACTTCTTGATCTATAGGTTTGCCACTTAAATAAATTTCATAGATATGGTTCCCTATTTTTTTGCTATTTAGTAGTATCTTAGAAATGTTACAAGGCGTATTAAACGGCATTGTATCTACCAAAATAGCACCTTTTTTTTCTAGCCCATTTGCAAGCTTATTCCATAATATTTTTCTATCATTCTGATTAAAATATCCTATACAGCCACATATAATAGCGGCAGAAAATGATTTTGGTAGAATGGTATTTTGAAATGTATCAGCAATCACAGTTACTTGGTGTTGTATTTCAGGCAACATCATAATTCTTGTCATTAGGCCAATACGCATAGATGCAGACGGTTCAATTGCAAAAATATGTATGTCTGGAAACATTTGCGCAATTATACTTAATTCTTGGCCAGTGCCGGAACCTATATTTAACCAGTTGCCTGTTTTTACTCCCATAAACTTCAAGGATTTTATAAATGTATCTTTACGAGTTTCCCAATGAGGTTCGCTTAAAATATCATACATTTCAGCAGACTGAGTATAATAATCTTCATAGCTATCCATTCTGTAATTACCTTATTCAATTTCCTACTAATTATACATATTGCTCAAAATTGTTTGATGAAATATTTAGTTTAAGGCGTTTTTTTATTAATTTAATGGAAATTAGTACTGCGATAAAAGTATAAATAGATGATATTGCAAAAACAAAATGATAAGACCAGTTCTCCGCTGTCCAAGTACCTAATAGAGTAGCAATGATTGCTGTAAAAGCATTTGTACATTGGAAAATAGTGAAATCAATACCAGCTTGTTTCAATGAAGATAAGCTCATTAAACCAGTGTAAAAAGAAACTAGTCCTGCAGAAAAAAGAATATATTTTAACCCTATAAGTAAAAAAAGTATTTCATGTGGGATATATTTTATTCCTATAGCCATGGATATGAAAGCAAAAATTAAACCTTGTAAACCATAGGTAATGAAAATTGATTTCCATATGCCAAATACTTTTATTAATATACCACCTAAAAGTGTTCCAAATAGGCTTGCACAAAAATTGAAGCTTCCTATTAATAGTGCAATATTATTTAATGTAATATTTATATCTATTAATAGAGGTCCGGTAATCATATCTGTGATTCTGTTACCTCCTTCTAATAAAACTACTAATAAAATACCAATTCTTACCTCTTTTCGATTAAATGCATATGATAATTTTGGTATATGGTAAGTTTCAGATGTGGTTAGTCTATCTGATTCTTTAAAGTAGAGTGTTGGAATTGTAAGTAATATGATGGTTAGAGCTGATATAGCAAATGCAGTATTTAAGCTAAAATAACTGGAAATTAATAAAAAACCACTAGTGCCTAATAATGCTCCTATTTCTCCTCCGCCAACTTGAGCAATATTTCCCCACCCTCTATTACTTGCCTTAATCTGTTCTACCGCCATGCCATCACATGCAATGTCAATAGTCGATGTTAAGAATGCACATAGGATAAATATTCCAAAAATCCAAAGATTATTCAGTTTGCTTATATTATCGTTAGGGTTTATTAGAATAAGTAAAAAAACTAAAAGAGCAACCAATGATTGACCAATAAGAATCAAGTTACGTGAACGGCGAAATTTTTTTCCAAAAGGTAATCTCAGGCGTTCAATAAATGGAGACCATAAAAATTTAAGTGTCCAAGGAAGCATAAAAAGTGAAGTCAATCCAATTAAAGAGAGAGAAAATCCTTCACTTCTTAGTAAGGTTGGTACAGATTGCATGATAATCATTGATATAAGGGTTTGGGTGATATAAACCCCACCTATAGCCATAATGATCCTTCTGTTGGCTGATAACTCATAACAGATTGATTTATAGCAGCAATGATCCTTTTGTTTTTTGTCATTGGTTTGCACTCTATTAACCCACCTTAATATTCATGTTTTCTGTCACTCAGCACACTTTCATAAGTATATATAATTTTAATGCTCAAAATGTGATCAATCTCAAATAATAATAACAATGCAAATGATATTAATTCGCATTAACATTTTAGCGTAAAGTGCCATTGCACATTTTGGGGTTTATATGGAAAATAAAGGAACTTTATTTAAATCTATATCTTTTGTAGCGGCTACAATGGTAACAGTAAGCTCTGTAGCTGCCACAGAACAGCATGATAATACAATAACTGTTACTGCAACTAAGCGCATTCAAAGTAGTTTTGATGTAATTGGTAATGTGAATGTTCAAACTGATGAACAGTTAAAAAAATCTTTAGTTAATCAAACTGATGATTTGAGCGCAGTTTTTCCTGAGTTGTTATCTGCAAACCGAAGTTCGCGTATTTATAACAATATGACTCTTCGGGGCCAATCTTCGGCCGATTTCTTTTCTCCGAGTTTGGGACTGTTTGTTGATGGTGCTCCCCAGCTTTCTCAATCGTATGCTCAATCTCTTCAAGGGGTTGAGCAAGTTGAGCTACTTAAAGGCCCACAAGGAGTTATTTATGGGCGTGGCACATTGGGGGGGATTATCAGTGTTATTACCAAAAAACCCAGTAGTCACGCTGAAGCATGGTTAGGGGGGCAATATTTTGGTCAAGGGGAAAGAATCAATACAGGAGGAAGCACTGGCTACATGGAAAACGGCTGGGCTTTTCAGGGGAATGTTAGTCTCGATAGAAATAATGGTTCTTTGAACAATCCAGCATGGGATAAAAAAAATGTTGATAGCAGAGATATAAAAGCTGGATGGTTGTCTGCTAATTATATTTCCCCTGATACATTATTTGAGTCTAATTTAAAAGTAGGTGGAGAAAATTACCATTCTCATGAGGAATATTTTGTTCCTTTTTCACCTCTTTCACGTTCAAAAATTGATACTGAATGGTTATATGAAACACCTAATCTTAAACGTAAATTAAAAAACATTTCCTGGAATACTGGTTATGATTTTAATGATGAATGGAAGTTTAAAACGATACTTTCTTATCAAAATATGGATATAGATAGATTGTTTATGGACGGGACGTTACAAGATGATTCTCAGGATATTTTGTATTCAGAAGCAAGAGCTAATTATGAGGGGGGGGATCTAAGTGGAATTATAGGGATATCATTTCAAAAGATGGGTTATAGACATGATAATTTATCTGTAGGGAAAGTCGGAATGGGAGGAAAAAAATCTGATAATGATATTTATAATTACTCTGGATATTTTGATGGTGCATACAGGATAAATGACAATTGGGAGTTAGGTGCAGGGGCTCGTTTTTCTCACGAAAAAGCAAAAACTCGAATGATTATTTTAGAAAAAGGAAAAGGTGAGTCTAATTATAATAATAATGCAGTTTTTAATGCCTTTATTCCACGAGCAAGTATCGCCTGGCTTCCAAATGAGCAGAATCGTATATGGTTTGGAGTTGGCCGCGGTTTTAAACCTGGTGGTTTTAACAAAGAAGGGGCTGATAAACTAGCTCTGACTTCTTATAAATCGGAAACTGCCACGGAAATGGAATTAGGTTGGAAATGGCACAGTGTTAATGATAACCATATGGCCGAAATTACTTTATATCAAATAGATAGTAAAGATGTTCAAGGATATGTAGGTGTTATTGGTTATCAGGCATTATCTAATATGGGAGATTCAAGAAGTCGAGGGATAGAATATCTTTGGAAATCAAAGCTTACCCCTAATCATAGTATTTCACTGGGTGGCATGTTCAATCAATCAGAGTTTACCAGTGGAGAACATAAAAATAAAAGACCTGCTTATACTCCTAGTTGTAGTTCATTAATTTCATGGGATGGTTTATATGGCAAGGAGCAAAAGTGGTCTTCTCGGATTGCAGTCAGATTTAATGGACCATTTTACTTTAATGAGCAAAATAATTTAGAACAAGGGCATTATACTGTTGTTGATGCATCAATATCATGGCACCCTACAAAGCAATATGAACTTGGTATCTATGCGAAAAATATTGGTGATACTTTATATCGAACGTATGCATTTGGTAATAAAGCACAGCTAGGTAACCCGAGAGAGATCGGGGTTCAGGGAAGTATTAACTTTTAGGGTATAGTAAAACCCGCCTGTGCCAAAAAGCGGGTTTTTATTTAATTGGTTAATGTTGGAAGTTTGAGTTTTTTTATTAATTAAATTGAATTTGAAGGGGGTATTTACCTGTCAGTATACTAGTGACCTACCGAGAAAAATATAGAATCATATTACTCTGGCCGGAAATTTATTTTTACTATTGAAGTAACTATCAAGCGGCACCTATGGATTTATATTGTCGGGCATAAATATATGGCGCAATATATTCTATACGGCTGGCGTCTAAATAATCAGACCACCATTGCATCATTTCTATGCGGGCTTCTAAATGTTCCGCTTTATACACGTAAGCAGCTCTTACGCCATTGCGTTCCTTATGGCTCATTTGCCGTTCAATGGCATCTTTTGACCACAGCCCTGATTCATTCAGGGCACTACAGGCCATTGTGCGGAAACCATGGCCGCAGACATCGGTTTTGGTGTTGTAGCCAATTACGCGCAGTGCTTTATTGATAGTGTTTTCACTCATTGGCTTATCCATTGAATGCGCGCCTGCAAAGACAAACATTGACTCCCCTGTGATTTCCTTAATTTGCTCAAGCAGGGAAGCAACCTGTCGTGATAATGGCACCAGATGTTCATCCTTCATTTTTGCACCACGCTCCGAGAATCTCACGCCTTTTACGGTCTCACGCTTTGCAGGCACCGTCCAGATATGTGCTTTCAGGTTAAACTCATCCCAGCGAGCGAGGCGTAGCTCACTGGAGCGCAGGAAGACATGAAGATTAAGCTCCAGTGCTAGGCGGGTTAGTTTCCTGCCTTTGTAATTACTAATCTTTTCCAGCAATTCTGGCAGGTGTTTCAGGAGTAAGGCGGGGTGATGTTGGAACACTACGGGGGTTACGATACCATCTAAATCGTAAGCAGGATTGTATTTGATCACTCCCTGCTGTACGGCATGGCGCATGATTTTCTTCAGATGCTGGCGAACCCTCCCGGCAACGTCATGCACGCCTTTATCGTCAATTACCTTAACCAACTGTGCCAGATGGTGGGTTTCAATTTGGGTGATATCCATCGCGCCAATAGTGGGAAAAACGTAGCGTTTCAGGCAGGTGAGAATTTTATCAGCGTGGGTTTCAGACCAGAGCTTAAGTCTGCTGGAGTGCCATGTTGTCGCGGCATACTGAAATGTGCGGGATTCATCAACGGTATTGTTATGTGCCTTGCGAAGCTGAGAAGGGTTGATACCGGACGCCAGTAGCTTCCGCACTGCATCGCGCTTTTCACGGGCTTCCGCCAGCGTAGTCTGAGGGTAAGGGCCGAAGGCCAGACGACTTTCTTTACCGTTGAGGCGATAGCGGAAATACCATAGCTTAGTACCGCTGGCAGATACCATCAGGTACAGGCCTTGCGAGTCGGTGAGTTTATATGATTTTGCTGAGCGAATCTTGCTGTCAGTTAACATGTGAGGGTCACTCCAGTTGTCGAACTGAATGACCCACAATCTGACCCAAAAATCTCTGGATACGAAGGGATAAATAAAAACGTATCAGAAAGACTTTTTACACCAACCTATTGAATTTAAACAATATAAGGACTCATAGGTAAGTATAAAGAAAGAATAGTGGTGCCCGGACTCGGAATCGAACCAAGGACACGGGGATTTTCAATCCCCTGCTCTACCGACTGAGCTATCCGGGCAACGAGGCGTATTAAACCCGATTCCGTTCGGGGCGTCAATCTTATTTCCTTCAAATTTAATCAAGTGCCGGTTTTTTCTGCAATTTACTGAAGTTTTAATCAATAACGTCTGTTTTTACGGCATAACACGTAAAATTACCGGCGGACAACTGCGGATGCTGCCCGCCGGAAAGTTTAACGGCGGTAACCTTTTTGCAGGTCGTTTACTTTGCGCAGGTAATTGCGGGATTCTCCGGACGGGTGTTTTGTCGTCAGGGTTTCATACACTTTACCCGGCTCCATACCGCTGATAATGCGGGCGGCCTGTTTCTTATCACTGTGGAAGACACGCAGCACACTGCCCGCACCGCCGTTGTAGGCAGTGATCACCGCATAGCGCCGTGATGTCGGGTTGCTGATCTCACCGAGATAGGTATTCTGCAGAATCGCCAGATATGCGGTACCGGTATCGATGTTGCTTGCCGGGTCAAACAGATAGCTGCGGCCCGGTACACCGGAGCGGCCCTGTGATTTAAACACATCACGTCCGGCGGTGTTCGGCATAATCTGCATCAGTCCCAGCGCATCAGAGCGGCTGACCGCATACGGGTTAAAGCTGGATTCCGTCTGCATAATCGCAAGGATCAGAGACTCTTCCACGCCGTATTTGGCGGATGCCTGACGAACCAGCGGCAGGTATTTGTGAGCACGCTGATCCAGATGGTTCGGCACCAGTTTCAGGGTGATATAGGTGATCATCTGTGAGCCGGACTGGCGGCGCTGTAAACGGTTGGTCACCAGATAATCCGCGAATTTGGTGGCGCGCCACTCCCAGCGGATCGGCTGTCCGGTATGATCCAGCACCTGGCCGAACAGGAACGGCTCTTTACTGATGGTGACATCGTTGGCATCAGAATAGAGGTCAACCGAGCCCGGATCCTCTCCCATCAGCAGGGTATTGATAATCGCCTGACGCAGATGCGCTTCCGGCTCAACCCCCGCCAGCGTCTCAATAGTGACGGTACCGGCATCAAAGTTGATATGGGAACGGGTGTAGTACTGATCGGTGTATTTGACGTAATCTTTCGGACCGGCGATCAGAACTTCTTTTATACCCCAGATATTTTCAATGTTATGGGCAAACTGACCCATCAGAATATCAAATCCGTTGGTATCCTTAACATATTCAGGACGGTAATCCGTCTGTTCCTGTGAACCGGTACAGGAAGCCAGCAGCGGCGCAATAATGATCAGTGCAGCAAGTTTTTTCATGGGTATAAATACGGTGTGATCCGGGTTCAGATACAACATCAGAGCCGGGAAAGGGCTCTGATGACAGGGTTATTTTTCAGGCGGTGTATAGCCTTCAATGTGGATATCGTGGCCTTCAAACAGGAATTTGACCATCTCCTGTTCCAGCAGTTTGCGATCATCCGGGTTCATGGTGCTGAGTTTTTTCTCGTTGATCAGCATGGTCTGTTTGGACATCCACTGCTGCCAGGCTTCTTTGGAAATCTCATTAAAAATACGTTTACCTAATTCGCCCGGATAGAGCTGAAAATCCTGGCCGTCAGCCTCACGCTGAAGAAAAGTGCAAAAAATTGTTCTGCTCATGTAACATCCTCAAAAATGGGGTTCTTTACCCGATCTGCTTAAGCAAGGTTTCCACCGGGGCGGCCAGGCCGATCGCCGGCGGATTTTGGCTGTTATACCAAATCCCGTCGCTGTCGTCATGGACTGCTGTGCGATCGGTGACGTTTACGGCAACGGGCACAATATCCAGATGAAAATGGCTGAATGTGTGGCGGAAGGCAATCAGCTGCTGTAATGGTGAGTGGCTGATGCGGCGTTGTGTCAGCCAGTCGAGCATGGCGTCTTCCGTTGCAAACTGCGGAAAACTGTATAATCCGCCCCAAATCCCTTTTGCCGGACGCTTTTCCAGCCAGATCTCATTATCATGCTGAATGATAAGAAAGTAAGCGGTTTTTTCCGGAATTGATTGTTTCGGTTTTTTTCCGGGATACGCCGCCGGGTTGTGCTCTGCATACCCAATGCAGCCGGACTGCAGCGGGCACAGCTCGCACTTGGGTTTGCTGCGTGTGCAGACCATCGCGCCCAGATCCATCATCGCCTGATTAAAATACTGCACACCGTCAGCCGGGGTCACATCTTCGGCGATCGCCCAGAGACGGTTTTCCACCTCTTTTTTACCGGGCCAGCCGCTGACGGCGTAACAGCGCGCCAGCACCCGTTTGACATTGCCGTCCAGAATCGGGAAATGCTGATTCTGAGAGAGGGACAGAATCGCGCCTGCGGTTGAGCGCCCGACACCGGGCAGGGCAACCACATCCTCAAACGTGACCGGGAACTGTCCGCCGAATTCAGAAGCGATAGTCTGCGCGGCTTTATGCAGATTGCGGGCACGGGCGTAATAGCCGAGCCCGGTCCATAAATGCAGCACTTCATCAAGTGGGGCGGCAGCCAGGTCTGTGACCGCCGGAAACCGTTCAATAAAACGGTTAAAATAAGGAATAACCGTTGCCACCTGGGTCTGCTGTAACATCACTTCAGAGAGCCAGACATGGTAAGGCGTTTTCTCCTGCTGCCAGGGCAGGTTTTTTCTGCCGTAGCGGTGATACCACGTCAGAACCGATTGCGAAAATTGCTGTGCTTCCATGAGAATAAAATAATAATTGAATAGTTTTAATTGACGGGAATTCCAGCACACTGTTTTGCGACTGTAAACCAACTTTTGCCTGAAATTGTGCGAAAGAGGATGATTAACCGGTGCGAAGTCGGTTGTCTCTTGCTAAACTTGCCGCACTTTGCGTGTGTCAGCGCAGCGCAGCCCGTTGTGCCGGACACATTATGATTTATTTTTGCCGGGATACTGACAGCAAACCTTATGATCAACAATGTAATTTCGCCGGAATTTAATGAAGACGGCAGAGCCCTGCGCCGTGTCCGCAGTTTTGTGCGCCGTCAGGGACGGCTGACCAAACGTCAGGAAGATGCCCTGACAGACCTGTGGCCGTCAGCAGGGGTGGATTTTACCCCGGAACTGCTGGATTTTACCGCACTGTTCGGGCGTGATGCACCGGTCACACTGGAGATCGGTTTCGGCATGGGCGCCTCTCTGGTGGAGATGGCGAAACAGAATCCGGATAAAAACTATCTGGGGATTGAAGTGCATGCTCCGGGTGTCGGTGCCTGTCTGGCGGATGCGCAGGAAGCCGGGGTGACGAACCTGCGGGTGATGTGCCATGATGCCATCGAAGTGCTGGATAAAATGATCCCGGATAACAGCCTGCATATGGTGCAGCTGTTCTTCCCTGATCCGTGGCATAAGGCCCGTCACAATAAACGGCGCATTGTTCAGCTGCCGTTTGCGGAAAAAGTGCGGACAAAACTGACGCAGGGCGGTATCTTCCATATGGCGACAGACTGGCAGCCGTATGCGGAGCACATGCTTGAGGTCATGACTCAGGCACCGGGTTACCGCAATCTGTCAGCAACACAGGATTATGTACCGCGCCCGGAAACCCGGCCGGTCACGAAGTTTGAAAAACGCGGCCATCGCTTAGGCCATGGCGTCTGGGATCTGATGTTTGAGAGGATGAAATAATGGCAACACAACGTAGTCGTCGTTTACGGAAAAAAATGCGTATCGATGAGTTCCGCGAACTCGGTTTTTCCTTCAAATGGGACTTCCCGGAAGGCACTGATGTCGACACTATCGACCGCACCGTTGACCAGCTGGTTGAGGAAGTGATCGAGCCGAACGGCCTGGCGCTGGATGCCAGCGGTTACCTGAGCTGGGAAGCCATGGTCTGTTTACAGAAAATCGGTGAATGTACCGATGAGCACCGTAAGCTGGTGGGTGACTGGCTGAAAGCCAAAGGGATGCAGAACATTCAGATGTCTGAACTGTTCGATATCTGGTGGGACTGAGATAAATTTCTTACCACGCTAATTATTAATAAGGGCACCTGAAAAGGTGCCCTTATCTCTCTCCGGCCTCCGGAGTTGTGGCGTGCCGTGTTTTGGAGTAACAACCTTGACCACACACTTTAGTAATGAACTGCTGGACGATATCTTACACCGTGTCCGGCCGCTGATTGGCTCCGGTAAAGTGGCGGATTATATTCCGGCGCTGGCGGAAGTCTCACCTGACTGGCTGGGGATCGCGGTGTGTACCGTGGACGGGGAGATTTTTGCCGCCGGTGATGCGTATCAGCGCTTTTCGGTGCAGTCCATTTCCAAAGTGCTGAGTCTGACACTTGCGATGACGCGTTATAAGGAATCGGAGATCTGGTCGCGGGTCGGCAAAGAGCCGTCCGGTCTGCCGTTTAACTCACTGGTGCTGCTGGAGATGGAAAAGGGTATTCCGCGCAATCCCTTTATAAATGCCGGGGCGATTATTATCGCGGATATGCTGCAGTCCCGCCTCAGTGCGCCGCGTCAGCGGATGCTGGAGTTTGTCCGCAAACTGACCGGCAGTCAGGATATCACTTATGATTTGCAGGTGGCACGTTCTGAACTGGAGCACGGCAGCCGCAATGCGGCTATTGCTTTCCTGATGAAATCCTTCGGCAATTTTGAGAATAATGTACTGACTGTGCTGGAGAACTATTTTCACTATTGCGCACTCTCAATGAACTGTGCTGAACTGGCAACCTGTTTTGCTTATCTGGCCAACGGCGGTGTGCCGCTGGGCGGTCAGGAGCCTGTGATCACGCCGTTGCAGTCACGGCAGATAAATGCCCTGATGCTGACCTGCGGGATGTATGACGGTTCCGGGGAATTTGCTTACCGGATAGGCATGCCCGGTAAATCCGGGGTCGGCGGCGGGATCGTCTGTGTGGTGCCGGGTGAGTTTTCTGTGGTGGTCTGGTCTCCGGAACTGGATGATTCAGGGAACTCTTTGGCCGGTTGCGCTGCCTTAGAAATGTTATCCGCAAAAATCGGGCGCTCTATTTTCTGAACCCGCCGGGTTCAGCGTCCGCTGTCTGAGAATCAGGAGTGTTTATGTTACGTAAATGGATTGCCGTTCTGAGTCTGGGTGCCGCGTCACTGGCATCGGCGGAAGGGTATCAGTGCAGTGTCACCCCGCAGGATGATTTGGTTATCACACCGGCCTATGTGCAGGTGATCGGGAAAAGCGGGGAAATGAAGATCACCCCTGACGGGCAGATCACCCGCGACGGCAAATCCCTGACACTCAGCGCCGCACAGAGTGCGGATGCAAAACGCTACCAGTCAGGTGTGCGTCAGGATGTGCCGTGGATAAAACAGCAGGCGGTAAACCGGATCGGTAAATCCCGTCAGGCTGTGGATAAAGTGCTGATCAAAGAGATGGGGCAGGACAGCAAACTGCGCGGCCATCTGACAACCCTGGAAGCGGATCTGAATAAACAGGTTGATCGGATCATTGAAACCCGTCCGGATGGTTATGCCTTCCATCATCAGGCGATTAAGCAGGTGGAGCAGGACGGACGGGCGCAGATCCAGCAGCGCCTCGGCGGTATGCTTCAGGATGCTATCAATGAAATCGGCCGCAAACAGCTGCTTGCCGGGCTGACCGGTGACAAAAGCGCCGCCGGTGCGGCACTGAGCGGGCTGGACGGGTTACAGAAATCCTTACAGCAGGCCGTGCGTGAACAGGAAGATGATTTTAAACAGTTCAGCAAACAGGTGTGCGGCAAAGTCACTACCATGGAACAACAGCGTATTCAGCTGATAAATTCCCTTAAGTAATATAAGGTTACCGGTACATTCTGTGCCGGTAACTGCTTTTTTAACCGATCAGGTTCAAATAAATGGTAATTGTTATGATAATGATTCTTATTTGATTGACATGTTTCGGCTTCTGCCTAGAATGAACTGCGACGTTAAACGCATTTAATCAGGCAGGAACATGAAAAAGATCATTCCGTTAGTGTTAATTCCGTTTTTAGGCTTTGCCTCCGCTTCCGCGCTGGCTGACTCCGCGCCGAAATATACCCCGAATCATATTGCCGCCGTGGCGGATAAAAGCCCGCTGCTGACCATCGAACATCAGTCGGGCTCTGCGAAAGTGGCACAAAAGCCATCCCGCGTGGTGCTGTTTGACTTTGGTGTGTACGACACCATGAATAAGCTGGGACTGGTTGACAATGTTGTCGCGCTGCCGCTGGGCAATCTGCCGTCATATCTGAAAGGTCAGGTGGACAGCAAAGTCGCTGATGCAGGCGGAATGAAAACGCCGGACCTGGCAAAAATTGCAGAACTGAAGCCGGATCTGATTGTGATCACCGGCCGTCAGGGCAAATCATTTGATGAACTGAACAAAATCGCGCCGACAGTGAACCTCGGTACCGGCGGTGATGATTATCTGGCTGCGGCAGAGGCGAATATTACTCTGATCGGTCAGCTTTATGATATTGAGAAGAAAACCGCAGAAGAACTGGCCGCACTGAATAAAACCGTTGCTCAGGCTCAGGAAAAAGCCGCCAAATCCGGTAAGAAAGTGCTGGTGATGCTGCATAATGACGGTAAATTATTCCCGAATAAACAGCCGGTTGTCTATCAGGTGGTGAAAGCGGCTGCTGTTGATATTCCGGTTGACCCGAAAGCAGAGAAAGATAAACGCCCGCTGGTGACTCCGGAAATGGTGGCAGAGCTGAATCCGGATGTGATTCTGGTGATTGACCGCAGCGCGGCGATTGGTGCAGGGCAGTGGGATAAAGCGGCTTTTGAAACCGATGGTGTGAAAAAGACCAATGCCTTTAAAAATGACAAGATTATCGTGTTACAGCCGGATCTCTGGTATCTCTCCGGCGGCGGGCTGGACAGTCTGAACCGTCAGGTGCAGGCCGTGGAAAGCGCGCTGTAATCCGCTGATTCAGATAAATAATAAAAACCCGGACGTGAAAACGGCCGGGTCAGGCCGTTGACAAACCCGCAGGGGTTGGCGACGACCGCCAGGGGTTGTAAAAATAAACCAGGAAAATCAATTTATTGATTTTCGGCTGATAACACAAAGCAGGAAAAACCACGTTTTATCCTGCTTTGTCAGCAATCTCATCCGGACGTGAAAGCGGCCGGGTTTTTGTTTTATAAAAACCGTTCCAGCAACGTATTGAGGAATAACTTGCCGTGTTCGGTTATCTGCCAGTGGGTTGCGGTT
Organism: Morganella sp. EGD-HP17; assembly: GCF_000512315.2. Classification (NCBI taxonomy): domain Bacteria; kingdom Pseudomonadati; phylum Pseudomonadota; class Gammaproteobacteria; order Enterobacterales; family Morganellaceae; genus Morganella; species Morganella sp. EGD-HP17. The sequence goes on along the minus strand of NZ_AZRH01000016.1, from coordinate 68,374 downwards.
TCAGAAATCTCACCGGCATTCAGTGCCGCTTCAATCTGCGGACGAACCACGGATTCCGGCAGTCCGGTATAATCGGTGAAATCCCGGCGCGGCATCGCTTCCAGCAGGCGGAACCGGTTCATAAAGAACTCAAACGGCCGGTCTTCCGTTGCCACCTCATTTTGCTGATCAAGATAGCGCCCTTCCATATAACCGCGCGGATGTTTGGTTTTGACTGTCCGCAGAATGCGTCCGTCAGCAAACGAAATTTTGCCGTGCGCACCACAGCCGATCCCGAGGTAATCCCCGAAACGCCAGTAGTTGAGGTTATGCTGACACTGAAATCCCGGTTTTGCATACGCGGAGGTTTCATACTGCACATAACCGGCCTGTGTCAGTAACTGATGGCCCTGTGAGAAAATATCCCACAGCAGGTCGTCATCCGGCAGCACCGGCGGGCGGGAGCCGAAACTGGTGTTCGGTTCAATCGTCAGCTGATACCAGGAAAGATGCGGCGGGGCGAGTTCAATCGCCTGGCGCAGGTCACTGAGCGCTTCGCCGAGATGCTGCTCCGGCAGCCCGTGCATCAGGTCGAGGTTAAAACTGCGCAGTCCGAGTGTCGCCGCGAGCCGGGCAGCCCGTTTGGCTTCTCCGGCATCGTGAATACGCCCGAGGCGGATCAGTTTGTCATCACCGAAGCTCTGCACTCCAATGGAAATGCGGTTGATACCGGCTTTCTGGTAGCCGCTGAAACGATCGGCTTCCACAGTGCCCGGGTTGGCTTCCATGGTCACTTCCGCATCTGCCGCGACAGGAATACGGGCACGTACGCCGTCCATCAGTGTCTGCATCGCTTCCGCACTCAGCAGGCTGGGGGTGCCGCCGCCGATAAAGATAGTGCGGATTTCGCGACCGGCAACCAGCGGCAGATCGGCATCCAGATCCGCCAGCAGATGTGCCACATAATCATCATGCGGCACTTCACCTTTCAGCGCGTGAGAGTTGAAATCACAGTAAGGGCACTTCTGAACACACCACGGGATATGAATATACAGACTGAGCGGGGGAAGCTTACCCATTACGCAGGGCTTCCGACAGTAGTGCCAGCGCTTTGCCGCGGTGAGACATAGCCTGTTTCTCTTCCGGACGCAGCTGCGCGGCAGTTTTATTCAGTTCAGGCAGCCAGAAGACAGGATCATAACCGAAACCGCCTTCGCCCTGCGCCTGCTCTGCAATCACACCGGCCCAGCGGCCGTGGCAGATGATCGGTGTCGGGTCATTTTCGTGACGCATATACACCAGTACACAGTTGAAGTGCGCCTGACGCTGCGCCACAGGTACGCCGTCAAGGGCGGCCAGCAGTTTTACGATATTGGCGCCGTCGTTGCCGTCAGTTCCGGCATAGCGGGCGGAGTAGATCCCCGGCGCACCGCCGAGGTAATCGACGGAAATCCCGGAGTCATCCGCAATAGCCGGTAAACCGGTTACTTTTGCTGCGTGACGCGCTTTGATAATGGCATTTTCAACAAAGGTCAGGCCGGTTTCCTCAACGGAGCCGACTCCCAGTTCCGTCTGTGCCACCACATCCATACCGGCATCCGCCAGCAGTGAGGCCATTTCGCGGACTTTTCCGGCATTGCCGGTAGCTAAAACAATTTTGCGGGTCATATCAGCGCCTGATTACATAAATATCCACTGAACAATATCGTTATAGAGATAGCCCAGTGCATACAGAATAAAAATGACAATCATTGCAGAGAAATCAATACCGCCCATCGGCGGAATGATACGGCGGAACGGCGACATCAGCGGCTCGGTCAGCTGCATCAGTACATAATCCACCGGGTTGCGGCCCTGGCTGAACCAGCTCAGCAGCGCGCGGGCGAGGATCACCCAGAATACCGTCATACCTGCAAGATAAAGAAGATTAAAGAAAGCGACTAACAGCATCAGCCCGCCGAGTTGTCCCTGAAAACCGGCCAGAAACCACGGAAAGAGCAGTTTCAGCAGTACGGCAACATAGGCCACCAGCACAGAAGCCGTATCAATCGGGCCGATAGCCGGAATAATACGGCGCAGCGGACGGACAACCGGCTGTGTGGCTTTCACGACAAACTGGGCAAACGGATTATAAAAGTCCGCGCGCGCCCATTGCATCCAGACACGCAGCAGTAAAATCGTGGCATAGGCATGCAGGAGCGTGGTGACAACAAAATTCAGTGTTTGCATCGGTGAAATCCTTAACAGAAAACAAATTAACCGGTTTGTGATAACGCACTAAGGTACCGGAAGGTCATGATACCGAATGATCAGGATACAGAATAGTTACGCGCACCGAAAATTGCAGTGCCGATGCGTACCATGGTCGAACCGCAGGTAATTGCAGCATCCATATCGTCGGTCATGCCCATCGATAACGTATCCGCCTGCGGGTATTTCCCCTGCAGTTCACGGAAAGCCGTTTCCATCTGACGGAAAACCGCAGACTGGCGCTCAGGATCCGTTTCCGGTGCAGGTATTGCCATCAGTCCGCGCAGACAGACATTCGGCAGTACGGCAACCTGCTCCGCCAGCGCCGGTAATTCCGCAAGGGTGATACCGGATTTACTGTTCTCATCACTGATATTGATCTGGATAAGTACATTCAGCGGTGCTTTATCTGCCGGACGCTGGTCACTCAGGCGCTGGGCGATTTTCAGCCGGTCGATGGTATGACACCAGTCAAAATGCTCCGCAACCAGACGGCTTTTATTAGACTGCAGCGGGCCGATAAAGTGCCATTCCAGATTTTGATTCGCAGAGAAATACTGAATTTTTTCAACGCCTTCCTGGACGTAGTTTTCACCAAAGCGGGTTTGTCCGGCAGCTATCGCTTCTTCGAGCGCGCTCACAGGTTTGGTTTTACTGACGGCAAGTAAGGTCACTGTGTGTGGATCGCGGCCGCATTTTTGCGCCGCAGCGGTTATACGTTCTCTGATTTCTGTCAGATTGTCTTTTATTGGTTTCATGATGATCCGGGAGATAACCTAATGAATATGGATAATTTAATCGCCCTTAGTGTAAAGCATAATGCATCCGATCTGCACCTTTGTGTTGGTCAGGTGCCGGTGTTACGGGTGGATGGAGAGCTTTTTTCGCAGACACACTGTGCGGCGGTAACCGATGACGCACTGCGCGGCTGGGTAAAGACGATCCTCGACCAGGCAAATTACCACAGATTGATGACAAAAGGGCAGGCGGATCTTGCGTTGTTTATCCGCGATCAACCTTTGCGGGTGAATATTTTTATGGCGGGGGGATTGCTGAACGCCGCACTGCGGCTGATAAGCCCCGCAGTTCCTTCTCTGGAGGATATCCTGGCACCGCCGGTGTTTGCCGGGCTGCTGTCAAAAACGCAAAGCGGCCTGATTCTGGTCACCGGGGCGACCGGCAGCGGAAAATCAAGCACGCTGGCGGCGCTGCTCAGTTATATCAATCAGCATTTCCGGCGGCATGTGATTACCCTCGAGGACCCGGTGGAGTTCCGTCACCGCAGCAGGCAGTCGCTGATCCGCCAGCGGGAAATCGGCCGTGATTGTGAGGATTATCAGCAGGGGCTGACAGCCGCGCTGAGACAGGATCCGGATGTGATTATGCTGGGGGAATTGCGGGATGAGGCGGCTATCCGGCTTGCCCTGACGGCGGCGGAAACCGGGCATCTGGTGCTGAGTACGCTCCACACCAGAGGCGCGATTGCGGCGATTGAGCGGCTGACAGATGTGTTCAGCGGTGCGGAGAAAAACCGTGTGTGCAGCCAGATGGCAGGCAGTCTGGTGGCCGTGCTGAGCCAGCATCTGGTGGCTAAACAGGGCGGCGGACGCTGTGCACTGTTTGATGTGCTGATCAATACCCCGGCGGTGGCGAGCCTTATCCGTGATAATAAAGCGTATCAGATTGCCTCTCACCAGCAGTCAGGCGCACAGTCCGGGATGATGACGGAGGAGCAGTGCCTGCAATGGCGGCGCGGCAGAGGGGAGATAGCCGGGGAGGCGGGCGCGGTACCGGCATGGTAAACAGTACAGCGCGCCGGGTGCGGGATAGTCAGCCGTAAAGCTGTTCGAACCAGCTTTCAAGGATAATCACGGCAGAGGCGGAATCCACTTTGTCTTTGCCGAGAGCGCGGTAGCCGCCGTCTGCAAACAGATTGGCGCGGGCTTCCACTGTGCTGAGGCGCTCGTCATGGAGTTCAGCGCGGATCCCGAAACGCCCGTGCAGGCGGTTAGCGAATTTTTTCGCCTGATTTGTGACCAGCTGCGGCGTGCCGTCCATATTGAGCGGCAGGCCGACAACCACATAATCCGGCTGCCATTCACGGAACACAGCGGCGATCAGCTCCCAGTCAGGAATTCCCTCACGGGCTTTCAGTGCCGCCAGCGGGCGGGCGGTGCCGGTGATGGTCTGACCGACAGCCACACCAATGCTTTTGGTGCCGAAATCAAAGGCAATCACAGTATTGCTGCTCATTATGCGTGTCCGGCCTGTTGTGCGATGGTGTAAATATTCACGCCGATACCGGCGGCAGCTTCGCGCCAGCGGTCGGGCATCGGGGTACGGAACAGCAGGCGCTCGCTGGCATCCGCCACCAGCCAGCTGTTTTCCATGATTTCCCGCTCCAGCTGACCGGCCGTCCAGCTTGAGTAACCGAGCGTCATCAGGTAGTGCTCCGGTTGCTCTGCGGTTCCCAGCGTTTCCAGCACGTCTTTTGAGGTGGTCAGAAACAGGTCATCGGTCAGGCGGGTACTGGCAGCGTACTTTTTATCACCGGAGTGCAGAACAAAGCCGTTCTCTTCGGAAACGGGACCGCCGACCAGAACCGGTTTTTCCAGCGACTGATTTTCATCACGGATGTCCGGGGAGATTTTCAGCTTCTGCAGAATTTTACCGACAGACAGCTGTTCGATCGGTTTGTTGATCACCAGTCCCATCGCCCCGTTTTCATTGTGTTCACACAGATACACAACTGAACGCGCAAAATACGGATCATCCAGCGAGGGCATAGCAATGAGAATATGATGTTGTAAGTTCATAACCTTCTTTTCAGTCTGCCCGCAGACCGGAAAAAACAGCCTGCGGGTGTGAATGTACAGACACAGCGCCGGCTGTTACCGGCCGAGACGTTTTTCAATGGCATCCATCAGCATGCCGGTGACAGAAACATCCGGTTGTGCGGCTTCAATTTCGCGGGCACAGGTCGGGCTGGTTACGTTGATTTCAGTCAGGCGGTCGCCGATTACATCGAGGCCGACAAAAATCAGACCTTTTTCTTTGAGGACCGGTGCCACGCTGCGGGCAATGGCCCAATCGCTCTCACTCAGCGGACGCACTTCACCGTGACCACCGGCAGCGAGGTTACCGCGCGTTTCGCCTTTGGCCGGAATGCGCGCCAGGCAGTAAGGAACCGGCTCGCCGTCCACCACCAGGATACGTTTGTCACCGTCTTTGATGGCAGGCAGGAAGTTTTGCGCCATGCAGAAAGTATGACCGTGATTTGTCAGGGTTTCGATAATCACACCGACGTTAGGGTCATCCTGTTTCAGACGGAAAATAGACGCACCACCCATGCCGTCGAGCGGTTTGAAAATCACATCACCGTGTTTTTTGTGGAACTCACGCAGACGCTGTGCACTGCGGGTGACCAGGGTGTCCGGGGTCAGATCGGCAAACCAGGCGGTGAACAGTTTTTCGTTACAGTCGCGCAGGCTCTGCGGTTTGTTGACGATCAGGGAACCGGCACTTTCCGCACGCTCCAGGATATAGGTGGCGTAAATGAATTCAGTATCAAACGGCGGATCTTTGCGCATCAGAATGACATTCAGTGTACCCAGCGCGATATCCTGCTCACTGCCGAACTGATACCAGCCTGCCGGGTCTTCTTTCACCGTCAGAGTGCGGGTACGGGCACGGGCAACGCCCTGATGCAGATAAAGGTCATTCATCTCCATATAATGGATTTCATAACCACGGCGCTGTGCTTCGAGCAGCATCGCGAAACTGGTGTCTTTTTTGATTTTGATGGAATCGATAGGATCCATCACAATACCGAGCTTGATCATTTTTTCTCCTTAACCCAGATCGCCGAAACGCACCTGCAATGCGGTGATTGCAGTGAGCGCGGTGGTTTCTGTGCGTAATACACGCGGCCCTAATAATATGTCGGTAAACTGATGACCGGCGGTCATCGCGATTTCCTCTGCCGACAGCCCGCCTTCCGGGCCAATCAGCAATCGCACTTTAGCGGTTTCTGCGGGCAGTGTATTGATACTTTGTGATGCACGCGGATGTAAATTTATCTTCAGGGCATCATCATTTTCCGCACACCATGCTTCCAGACTCTGCACCGGGCGGATCTCCGGAATCACGTTGCGGCCGCACTGCTCGCAGGCGGCGATGGCAATTTTCTGCCACTGCTGCTGTTTTTTGTCCAGCCGTTCACCGTCCAGTTTAACACCACAGCGTTCAGAGATCAGGGGGGTAATAATCTGAACACCCAGTTCAACGGATTTCTGAATGGTGAATTCCATTTTTTCGCCGCGTGACATCACTTGTCCGAGATGGATGAACAGCGGGGATTCGCGGTTGTCGTCCTGCTCATCTGTTACACGGACGGACACACTTTTTTTGCTGATATCCGTAATTTCGGCATTAAAAATCCGGTTGGTGCCGTTAAACAGGATCAGGGAATAGCCGGTTTTCATCCGGAGCACACGGGCAACATGGTTGGTGCCGTCATCTGTCAGTTCTGTCACCATGCCGGGGGTTAAAGTGGCGGGGTGATAAATGCGCGGGATCCGCATGAAAATATCCTTTACGTTCTGCCGGCACGCTGCCGGTTGATACACATTGCCCCATGATAATAGAGGGGGGATCCTCACTGCAAGCATCAGCCGGGATCATTACATGCCGGGGTAACTGTCAATATTGCGTGATGGATCGAAAAAAAATGTAATTCGGCTGTAATCAGGGAAAAAAACGTGTCTTTCCCGGGACGGTCAGGCAGGCTGCGGATATCGCAACAGAGAAAGGCGCGGGGGAAACATGGACTGGCTGATTATGATTATCTGGGGAGTATTTTTGCCGCCGCCGCTGAAAGCCGGGACGGAATATATTCTGCGCCATTACTATCAGTATCCGCAGCGGTTACCGGGCGGGTGGCTGTATCTGCACTGCCTGTTATCCGGCGTGCTGATAGTGTTCTGGTCAGACGGGCAGGGTGTGTATGTCCTGTTTCTGACACTGCTGTTTTTGTGCTTGGTGATGCTGTTTCATATTGATAACTCGGTATTTTATCTGCCGGATAAACTGGTGTTTCCGGTGCTGTGGGCCGGATTGCTGTTTCAGAATGAGGTTCGCCTGGTGACGTTCTCTTCCGCGTTGTACGGGGTGATCGGCGGTTTTTTTCTGCTCTGGAGTGTGGCGGAAGGCTATGCCTGGTGCCGGAAAAAAAGCGGCCTGGGCGGCGGGGATATCAAACTGTTTTCTGCCTCCGGTGCCTGGGTGGGGGCGGAACAGCTCGCGCTGTTGCTGATGCTGGCCTGTGTGTCCGCGCTGGTGGTGTCCGGGCTGCAATATTTACGTCACCGCTGTCATCATCACCCGCGATGCGGCCCGCGCATTATTGCCTTCGGGCCGCATTTAATTGCGGGGATGATTATGGTGATGGGAATGATATCAGGCAGTCGTTTTCAGTAACGGGATCAGCCTTTCCCAGTGTGATTCCGCACCGAGTACAGCCTGGTTCGGGATGTGCTGAAATGCGCCGTCCTCTTCCAGCAGCAGGGTCGGGAAGCCGCCGGTCGGGTTATGCACAAATAACTGACGGCTCTCATGAATATGCTGCTCAGTATTATCAGACTGAATATCACTGATACCCAGTTTATCCGCCAGTCTGCGCAAAGTATCGCGGTTAAGCGGCAGCCCGTCCTGATAATAGGCTTTCTGGCAGGCTTCCAGCATGTCAATGCCTTTACCGGACTGCGCCTGTGCACTGAGAATAGCGGCAATCGGCGGCACGGAATCCATCACCCACTCCTGATTTTTCAGCAGGGTGTAAAAGGCATCGGTAAACGGTTGTCCGGTCAGCTGAGTGATGCGCTGATTGTGGTTGCGGATCATCTCCCGCATGCTGTCATCTGCCGGGCGGCGCTGTGAGCCGGTGATCATCCCGCCGCCGTGCAGGGCGATCGTCACGCCCTGTTTATGTGCGGCCTGAATAAACGGCGCGATACCATAACACCAGCCGCAGAGCGGATCATAAATATAGTGCAGCGTTTTTACTGACATTCTGTTTTCCTTAAATCAGATTACTGCGGCCAGCGCATTTCGCCTTTGAGCACTTTGGCACTCAGTTCGAGGCTTGACTCATCCGCCAGGGCCGGGTAAGCGGCTTTCAGTGTGCTGATCATCTGCTGTGAGTCCTTACTCTCTTTCAGAGCGGTTTCCGCACGGGTCAGATAATCTGCGGTAAAGGTAATGGCAGCCGGTGAAAAATGGCTGTTACCGACATAATGGCCGGGCACCACGGTGGCCGGATGTTTGTCCTGCATACTTTTCAGCGACTGCTGCCAGTACTGACGGGATTCCGGGGTTTGCGTATCCGCCAGCCAGACATGGATATTCTCTGAAACCAGCACGCCGCCCATCACTGCGGACAGTGACGGCACCCATACATAACTGCGCTCCGGCGCCGGGCTGTTCAGTCCCTCAATCAGAATACTTTCCCCTTCCAGCATAATGCGGTTGCCTTCTAACGGTTCCGGCACAATGATACTCTGCGGGGCATTCTCTTTCAGAACCGGTCCCCAGTAAGCCAGTTTGCCGTCTTTGCTCTCTTTAATCAGTGCGACGGTCTGCGGAGTGGCGACAATCTTAGCCTGCGGGAAGGCTTTTTTCAGTTCATCCAGACCGAAATAGAAATCCGGATCAGAATGGCTGATATAAATGGTGGTCAGCGTTTTGCCGGTCGCACGGATTTTATCCGCCAGTACCTGAGCATCATCTTTCTGAAACTGGGCATCAATCAGAACCACCTCATTTTTGCCGCTGATGATTTCCGAGGAAACCGGGAAGATACTTTTTTCGCCGGGGTTATACACTTCCAGCGACAGCGGTGCGGCGGCAGTAACAAAAGAAGCCCCCATCAGGGCGCTGAATACCAGTGAGGTACGGATTGCAGAAGTCATGGTGTTATCCTTTTTGCAGGTGAATCGTTAAGATGACGCTATAATAAGTTGCATAATCCGCCGGAAAAACCCCATAATCCGGTCTTCATTGTTGCATAAACCGGACAAATAAAATGGACAGGATCACTGCCGCTCAGGTTTTTATTACCATTACCGAACAGCGCAGCATGAGCAAAGCTGCGGATATGCTGGGAATGTCCCGCGCGATGGTCACGCGCTATCTGGCCGAAATGGAAAACTGGGCCGGTGTGCGGTTGCTGAACCGGACAACCCGCAGTCTGACGCTGACCTCCGCCGGTGAAGCGGTGCTGACGCAAAGCCGGGAATTGCTGTCACTGGCAACGGCGATTGCCCGTCCGGTGGTGACGGAAGATGAGGCGGTCAGCGGCCTGGTGCGTGTCACCTGTGCCCAGTCACTGGCGATGGTGGCACTGTCAAAGGCGCTTGTGCAGTTCCGGGCCCGCTATCCGGCTGTTGCTGTCGATGTGCAGGTCACAAACAAGGCGATCAGCCTGGTGGAGGAGCGCATTGATCTGGGGATCCGCATCACCAACAATCTCGAACCAAACCTGATCGCGAAGCCGCTTTCCCGTTGTGATTCTGTGGTCTGTGCGTCACCGGCCTATCTGGAAAAGCATGGGTACCCGCCGTCACCCGAAGCGCTCAGTGAACTGACCTGTCTGACCTATAATTTTTACGGCCGCAGTCTGTGGCTGTTTGAACGGGATGAACAGGTGATTTCTGTCCCGGTAAGCGGGGCGCTCAGTGCCAATGAATCCACTTTTCTGCTGGAAGCAACGCTGAACGGGGAAGGTATTGCATTGCAGCCTTACTGTTCGGTGTATGAACATCTGAAAACCGGGCGACTGGTACGTCTGTTTCCTGAATACCGGCTGCCTGCGCTCGGCATTTATGGCATTTATACCAGCCGCGAGCATATGGCGCGGCCGCTGCGCCTGCTGCTGGATTTTCTGGCGGAGTGGTTTGCGCATTCGCCGGACTGGCTGCCGTATCTGCTGGATGAAAAAACTAACCGGTAACCCGCTTTAACTGCCGCAGAACGGCCTGCATATGCTGGCGGAGATGGGTGATAAAAATATCTGTCAGTACAGAATGCGGTCTGTGCAGCGGGCGGATCAGGCTCACGGTGAACGGAATATCCTCACTGAACGGGCGGACACAAATTCCGCTGCAATCCATGGCAGTCAGCGGGTTAACGACAGACACCCCCAGCCCCTCCCTGACCATGGCACATACCGAGGCCGCACTGTGTGTTTCCATGATCATCCGGCGCGGGATCTGCTTTTCACTGAACAATGTATCGATTTTCTGCCGGTAACTGTCCGCAACGGACAGACTGATAAAATTCTGCTGCGCAAAATCAGCAGGGGTCAGTACTGATTTGCTGCACAGCGGATGCGACTCCGGCAGCACACAGACTTCACTGAGCGTGAGCAGGGTTTCCTGCAGGGTGCCGGGTGGTGTCAGCTGATGTTCGGTGATCCCGAGGTCATAGCGCTGGGCGGAGAGCCACTCTTCAAGAAGCGGTGATTCCTGCGGGGCGATTTCAAAATTCACATCCGGATACTGCGCATGAAATGTGCGGCAGACCGCGGGCAGTAATGACTGAGCAAAGGCGGGCAGACAGGTGATTGCCAGCTGGGCATGCTGAAACTGGCGGATGCTCTCCGCTGCCCGGCTGATGCGCTCAAGCCCGTAATACGATCGCTCCACTTCCTCAAATAACCGCAGCCCCTGTTCTGTCGGGTGCAGGCGGCCTTTGATGCGGTCGAAAACACGGAACCCGAGGATTTTTTCGAAACGGGCAAGCTCCCGGCTGACCGTCGGCTGTGAGGTATGCAGCAGTTGCGCGGCATCCGTCAGACTTTTTGTTGTCATAACCGCGTGGAAAATATCAATGTGACGCCAGGAGTAGTGTTCCATTATTCATCAAGTTCATATCAGTAATGAATAGATCTTAGCAAATCAGATATTTTAAATCGCGCAGAATTTTTGTCACGATGGAAAAAAATGAGATCACGATCAAAAAGAGCACAACATCATGACCATCGCAACCAAAACACTCCGTGCCCCGTTTACCCCGGATGCCCTGCGCAGCTTAGCTCAGCAATACGGTACCCCGCTGTGGCTGTATGACAGTGAGGTGATTGTCAGCCGCATTGCCCGGCTGAACCGCTTTGATGTGATCCGTTTTGCACAGAAAGCCAATTCGAATATTCATATTCTGCGCCTGATGCATGAGCATGGTGTAAAGGTGGATTCTGTATCCGCAGGGGAAATCGAACGGGCACTGAAAGCCGGTTACCGTCCGGATGAGATTGTTTTCACCGCCGATATGATCACAGAAGAAACGCTGGATCGCGTGCTGGAACTCGGCATCGCGGTGAATACCGGCTCGGTGGATATGCTGCGCCAGATTGGTGCCCGTCGTCCGGGACACCCGGTGTGGCTGCGCATTAATCCGGGGTTTGGTCACGGCCACAGCCAGAAAACCAATACCGGTGGCGAGAACAGCAAACACGGGATCTGGTTTGCGGATCTCGGTGAAGCACTGGCGGAGATCAGCCATTATCAGCTGACATTAACCGGCATCCATATGCATATCGGTTCCGGTGTGGATTATGAGCACTTGGCTACGGTCTGTGATGCCATGGCCGAACTGGTGATCACTAATAATCTGGATATCCGCGCGATTTCTGCCGGCGGCGGATTATCGACCCCTTACCGTGAAGGGGATGAAGTTATTGATATCGATAATTATTTTTCACTCTGGGATGCCGCCCGGGCACGTATTGCCCGCCATCTCGGCCGTGAGATCACCCTGGAAATTGAACCGGGTCGTTATCTGGTGGCGGAATCCGGTATTCTGCTGGCACAGGTGCGGGCGGTCAAAGGTATGGGGAGCCGTCACTATGTGCTGGTGGACAGTGGTTTTAATGACCTGATGCGTCCGGCCATGTACGGCAGTTATCACCATATTTCTGTGTTACCGGCAGCGGGAGAGCTGCAAAACAGCACAGTGCGGGAAACGATTGTGGCCGGGCCGTTATGTGAATCCGGGGATGTGTTTACCCAGCTGGAAGGCGGAATGGTGGTGCCGCGTGCATTACCGGAAGCCGGTGTGAATGATTTTCTGGTCTTTCACGATACCGGGGCATACGGTGCGTCGATGTCATCGAATTACAACAGCCGTCCGTTATTACCGGAAATCTTATTTACTGACGGAAAGGCAAAACTGATCCGCCGTCGTCAGACAATTGATGAACTGATGGCGCTGGAAATCACTGAATAATATATTATCCGTTATTGTTTCTGACTGATATTGAAAATCCCCGGGAATAACATCCCGTGGATTTTATTTTTATACTCCCCGGGAGTATATTATTGTTATTTATTATCACATAAAGATAACAATATAATAATGATTATTAACGCAATAACTGCATCCGGAGGCGGTATCCCGGCAGAGTGTGACAGACGTTATAAAACAGATTACCTGTCATAGAGTCCCCGCACTGTTACCTCTATTATCCCTTTAGTTACTTTATTATTTATCGCCGGTACAGTTTTTATATAACAGTGCCGGTCAGCTTTTTCCGGGGACGTGCGTATTATGAATTTAATGCAGCCATTTGTATCAGAAAAATTAACACTTAAAAATAAATTAGTTTATCCGCCGGTCAGAATAAAACGCGCTGCTGACGGCTACGCGAATTACTTTCATCTGGCGCATTATATGTCTTTTGCTGTCGGTCAGGTCGGGCTGATTATTATGGAAGAGTGCGCTGTTACCGCTGACGGTCGTCTGGGCAGTGGCGCGCTGGGTTTATATGAGGACGGGCATGTCACGATGCTGGCGCAGATTGTGGCGATGCTGCAAAATGAAGGCAGCAAAGTGGCGATTCAGCTTAATCATGCAGGCAGCAAGTCACGGCTGGAATCCGGCAATATTATTCAGGATATTAATGCATTAACCGCAGAAGATATTACGGCATTGTTTGACTGTTATACACACGCGGCGGCACGGGCAGATAAAGCCGGTTTTGATGCCGTGGAAATTATGGCATCTCACGAGTTTCTGATTTCTCAGTTTATTGACAGGCGGACAAATCAGCGCAGCGATAAATATGCCGATCCGGTTATTTTCCTGACTGAATTACTGACCGCAGTCCGCAAATCCTGGCCGGAAGATAAAGCTATTATTTTACGTATCGGCACCCGTTACTGCGAAGAAGACAGTATTTCATTTACACAAAAAATTCTGCGTAATATAAATCCGCTTATTGATATTGTGCATATATCTAATGGCGGCAGTCAGATGCACGGAACAAATAAAGGTGTTGCTTATCAGCTGGAAGATACCAAAGGGGTAAAAAAAGGCTGTGAAAAACCGGTTATTGTTGTCGGGGGTATTCGTGATCACCAACTGGCTGATGATATATTAGAACATCAGTATGCGGATTTAATTGCTGTCGGTCGCGGGTTATTACGCAATCCTAACTGGTATCTGGAATATTTACTGAAATATGATCGTAAATTAATTCCCCGTCCGTATATCCGGGCATTTCGCTGATAACAGTAAATACAATGACAGGAAGATAACATGGCAATATCAGTCTTAAAACGTATTTTCAGTGCCGGTGTATTACTGCTGTGTTTCAATTGTGCCGGGGCAAAAGAAATCACCGATCTCACCGGAAACCGGGTCACTATTCCGGATACGGTAGAGCGGATTGCGGTTGTGCCTATTCCGTGGATGTCGATGATTTATGTGGTGGATGGTTCAGATGCAAAAATTGCCGGGATGCATCCGTCAGCAAAAGAGGCTTACCGCAACAGTATTTTAAAAACACTGGCGCCCGGAATTGAGAAGGTGAACAGCACTTTTGTGAATAAAGATTTCACGATTAACGGTGAAGAGCTGGTCAGGTTAAACCCGGATCTGGTGATTATCTGGGATTACCAGAAAGAAGAAAAAGAGAAACTGGATAAACTCGGTATCCCGGCGGTGGCAATCAGATACGGTGATTTGGATGATGTGAAAAACGGGATCAGGTTGCTGGGCGATATTCTGGGCAAAGAAAAGCGGGTCGCAGATTTACTGGCTTTTTTTGATCATCAGATTGAGTCAGTGAACACGGTGACAAGAGACTCAACTCCGGTGACTATTCGTGAAATGCCGTACGGAAAGCCGGGCATTTTGTATGTCAGAGACAAAAACCTGACGGTGGCCGGCAAAACCTCGGTAAACAGCCTGATGATCAACCGGGCCGGGGGCATTAATCTGACAGATGATATGCCGGTGAAACCAAATTGGATCACGGTATCGGCAGAGCAGGTGGTCAACCTGGATCCTGAAATTATTATTCTGAGCCAGTTTGATTCATTCGTGCCGGAAGATGTGTACCGGAATACGGTCGGCTGGCAGGGCGCAGAAACGATTTCAGCCGTGAAGAACAGACGTGTCTATAAAGCCCCTATCGGTATTTACCGCTGGGATGCACCGGGGATCGAAACGCCGCTGATGATGAAATGGATTGAAGCGCGGGTTAAGCGTAAACCGGCAGATGATGCGGCAATACAGCAGGATATCCGTCAGTTCTTTAAGCAGTTCTTTGATACCGATCTGACAGACGCACAAATACGGGAAATCCTCAGCCTGGATGCCAATATGACCGGTAACAGCGATACAGGACGGTAATACAGAGCGCAGTAATGGCGGAGCAGGGAACTGCTCCGCCGTGTTATTTATGCGCCGGGATTTTCACCTTTGCGGTAACGGTGAGAATGGGCGTGTGATTTTAAGCCGATAATCTCCGGTGCAAACTCATCCACATTAATCGAGCGCAGACGGCTGGCTTCGGCTTTGCGCAGAATATCCGCTTCTTCCGGAGTGACTTTTCCGCCCTCCAGGGCAATATCTGCCAGTTTATCCAGCCGGGTGAAATCAATGTGTTTTTCAGCCATGCGGCTCAGGCGATCCACCAGCGGTTCGGCGGCGAGAATATCACTGAGTGCAGCATTGAGCAGCCCGTGCGGGTTGTTGGGATCAGGTGCCAGATATTGTCCGCGTCCGATTCTGTCGCGGGTCTCTGACGGTTCCTGCAGCAGACGGGCGAGTTTGCTGTCCAGTCTGTCTGACGGCGGACGGTGATGGCGGCCTGTCGGGAAGATGGTCAGGCGCAGCAGCGCAGCGACTTTGCGGTCAGGGAAGTTGGTCAGCAGTTCATCCATCGCTTTTTCAGCCTCATACAGGCAATCCTGTACAGCCCAGTGCACCAGCGGTAAGTCTGCCTGCGGACGGCCATCCTCATCAAAGCGTTTTAAGGTGGCGGATGCCAGGTAAAGCTGGCTGAGTATATCGCCGAGTCTGGCGGAGATCCGCTCACGGCGTTTTAAGCTGCCGCCGAGTGTCGCCATGGCAATATCAGACAACAGTGCCAGGTTGGCGCTCAGCCGGTTGAGGTGCTGATAATAGCGGCGGGTGGCATCCCGGAACGGTGACGGGCTGAAATGTCCGCGTGAAAGTCCGAGCCAGAAACTGCGGGTGGCAGCGGTTAACACATGGCCGACATGAGCAAACAGCGCGTTATCGAAGTCATTCAGCTGATTATCCGCCGCTGCGGCCATCTCAGTCAGTATGTACGGGTGACAGCGGATAGCGCCCTGACCAAAGATAATCATACTGCGGGTCAGAATATTGGCACCTTCGACAGTAATCGCGATAGGCGCACCCTGATAGTTGCGGGCCAGGAAGTTGGACGGTCCGAGGCAGATACCTTTACCCCCCGCAATATCCATGGCATCAATAATGGCGCGCTGTCCCCGGTGGGTACAGTGGTATTTCACAATCGCGGACAGAACCGCCGGTTTTTCTCCCAGCATAATACCGGTGGTGATCAGTGTGGCGGCGGCATCCATCAGATAGGCATTTCCGGCAATCCGCGCCAGCGGCTCCTCAATCCCTTCCATTTTGCCGATCGGCATTCGGAACTGGCGGCGGATATAAGAATAAGCACCGATTGCCATGGCCGCACTTTTCAGCCCGCCGGTGGCATTGGACGGCAGGGTGATACCACGCCCGACCGACAGACACTCCACCAGCATGCGCCAGCCCTGTCCGGCCATAGCCGGCCCGCCGATAATATAATCCAGCGGCACAAAGACATCTTTGCCGCGTGTCGGGCCGTTCTGAAACGGGACATTAAGCGGGAAATGACGGGTGCCGGTTTCAACCCCGGGGGTATTTACCGGGATGAGTGCGCAGGTGATCCCGAGCGAGGCTTTTTCACCGAGCAGTTTGTCCGGGTCATACAGTTTAAAGGCGAGACCCAGTACTGTGGCGACCGGTGCCAGGGTGATATAGCGTTTATTCCAGTTCAGGCGCATGCCGAGCACCTGTTCACCCTGCCATTCGCCGGTGCAGATAATCCCGGTATCCGGAATGGCACCGGCATCTGAACCGGCTTCCGGGCTGGTCAGGGCAAAGCAGGGGATTTCCTCCCCGGAGGCCAGTCCCGGCAGCCAGCGTTTTTTCTGCTCATCAGTGCCGTAGTGCTGTAACAGCTCTCCCGGCCCCAGTGAGTTAGGAACGCCGACGGTAATCGCCAGAATACCGGAAACTCCGGCGAGTTTTTGCAGCACCCGCGCCTGGGCATAGGCGGAGAACGCCAGGCCGCCATATTCTTTGCGGATGATCATGGCGAAGAATTTATGCTCGCGCAGGAACTGCCATAGCTCCGGCGGCAGATCTGCCAGTTCGTGGGTAATTTCAAAATCATTGGCCATCCGGCAGGCTTCTTCTGCCGGGCCGTCGAGGAAAGCCTGTTCTTCTGCTGTCAGTTGCGGGGCAGGATAGCTGTGCAGTTTCTGCCAGTCCGGCTGCCCGCGAAATAAATCACCTTCCCACCAGGTGGTACCCGCATCGATCGCCTCTTTTTCTGTCTGCGACATCGGCGGCATTACTTTGCGGAACAGCAGCATCAGACGGCTGCTGAACAGTGCCTGACGGACGGGGGTGATAACAAACGGCAGGGTAACCAGCACCAGTAAAACGGTGACAGTAAACGGCCATAAACGGAAGATATTCATGACGATACTGAACAGTACCAGTGTCATTGCACTGTACTTCAGGCTGACCCGGTGAAATGAGAGCAACCCGGTGACGGCGATAAACAGAATAATGCTGATTAGTAACATGATGAACCTCCGTAGGCGGATATTCGTGTCAGCACAATATGATGTCATCAGAGGTCTGACCTGTTGTGTTCAGATTTAGCGCAACGGCGGAATAACTTCAATGATTTCACATTTTATTTACAACTCAGCTCACAAAATTAGCAAAATAAAATCCGGCCATTGACAAACCCGCAGGGGTTGGCGACGACCGACAGAGGTTGTAAAAATAAACCAGGAAAAACCACGTTTTATCCTTCTTTGTCAGCAATCTCAATGTGTCTTATTTGCAGATACCACGGATTGTGACTTCTTTCACCCCGGCAGATCCGTTACACTCAGGACAGACAAATCCGATTCATTTTCAGGAGCCTATCTCTATGTACCAGGAACTTATCCGCGGTGAACTGACCGAAGCAGCGGCAACCCTCGATAACTTTTTGAAAGATGAGAATAATATCGATGCTATCCGCCGGGCTGCTGTCATGCTGGCTGATTCTTTTAAAGCGGGCGGCAAAGTGATGTCATGCGGCAACGGCGGTTCACACTGCGATGCGATGCATTTTGCGGAAGAACTGACCGGGCGCTACCGTGAAAACCGTCCGGGCTATCCGGCGATTGCCATTTCAGATGTCAGCCACTTATCCTGCGTCAGCAATGATTTTGGCTATGAATATGTTTTCTCCCGTTTTGTGGAATCTGTCGGCCGTGAAGGGGATGTGTTACTCGGTATCTCCACATCCGGTAATTCAGGCAACATTATTAAAGCCATTGAAGCAGCCCGCACCAAAGGCATGAAAGTGATCACGCTGACCGGCAAAGACGGCGGTAAGATGGCAGGCAGCGCGGATATTGAAATCCGTGTTCCGCACTTTGGTTATGCGGATCGCATTCAGGAAATCCATATTAAGGTTATTCATATTCTGATCATGCTGATCGAAAAAGAAATGGCCAAATAACCGGATATAAGCCGGATCCTGAAAAAGCACTCTGCCGCCGGTTGAGTGCTTTTTTATGGCGTAATGCCTGTCTTATTCACCATAAGCATAAATCACCTTACATATAACTAAATCATCTAAAAGAATGATATTTTCGCGATTGTGAAACTATCAGATTGCGGGTAACAATAGTCCTCAGTCATCACAAAAACGGGTAAGGGAGAAAGGCGATGTGTGAATTGCTGGGGATGAGTGCGAATGTCCCGACTGATATTCATTTCAGTCTCAGTGGCCTGATCCCGCGCGGCGGCGAAACCGGGCCGCATAAAGACGGGTGGGGAATTACGTTTTATGAAGGAATGGGCTGCCGGACATTCAAAGACGCCCGTGCCTGCTGCAACTCCCCCGTTGCCCGTTTTGTCCGTGACTATCCTGTCAAATCCGAAGCGGTGATCGCCCATATCCGCCAGGCAAACAGAGGGGTGGTATCACTGGAAAATACCCACCCTTTTACCCGCGAACTGTGGGGGCGGAACTGGACATATGCCCATAACGGGCAGCTCAGCGGCTATGAGCATCTGCCGACCGGTTTTTTTACCCCGGTCGGCCAGACTGACAGCGAGCATGCATTCTGCTGGCTGCTGAATCAGCTGAAAGAAAAATACCCGCAGCCGCCGCAGGATCTGCAGACAGTATTCCGTGAAATTAAACGGCTGGCGGATGTGCTGCGGCAGTTTGGTGTCTTTAATATGCTGCTGTCAGACGGCAGCTATGTGCTGGCGTACTGTTCAACGAATCTGCACTGGATCACCCGCCGCGCACCTTTTGGTAAGGCGCGGTTGGTGGACAGTGATGTGGAGATTGATTTCTCACAGCATACCCGGCCGGATGATGTGGTGTCTGTGATTGCCACGCAACCGCTGACCGGCAATGAACAGTGGCAGAAAATCGGGCCCGGCGAAGCCGTTCTCTTTTATTACGGCGAACGGGATGAGTCCGTGTTCTGAGTCAGCAAACCGGTATCCGCTGCCGGTGCCGGTAAAGCTGAATGTGCAGCGGTTACATAACGGCCGTTAACAACCGCAACGACTGCCGGTATCTGATTTTCAGCGAAATACTGATAAGCAGGCTGCAACTGCTGCCAGAACGCCAGATGTGCGGAGTTCCGGTGGCGGTTCAGGTTCTCAGGCGTCATCCGGAAAGGGTAAATCGCGATATTCAGATCTGTCTGTCCGCTCAGCAGGGCGCTTTCCACATAGCGGTAAATCTCATCAATATAAGCATCTGTCATGGCGTAGCAGCCGACGGATTTGCAGTCACCGTGAACCATCAGATAATCCCCGGTATAGCCGTGCGCACGGTCGAATTCATTGGGAAAACCAAGGTTGATAGCTCGGTAAAACCGACTGTTCGGGTTAAGCTGTGACAGACTGATGCGGTAAAATCCTTCCGGGCTTTTTAAATCACCGGTCAGTTGCTTTGGTCCGAGGCCGCCGGAAAACTGACAAACCGGGTAGCGTTTTACCAGTTTAAAACGTCCGTTATTTTCCCGCTTATAAAGCTCCAGCTCTTTTTCTTCTTTAAATATCTGTATGAATACCTGGCTGTTCCGGACATCACTCACCGGCGCTGTGAGCCATAATGACGCGGATTTTTCCGTGTTTGCTGATGATTGTCCCGCAAAAAACAGCAGGCCGATCATCATAAAAATGATATGTCGCATTCTTAATATTCAGGGTGGCAATAGGTTGGTGAAAAAAGTAACAACAGATTGCCATGATGCAGATAATTTGTGAATGGTTTCCTGTGAGAATAAAATCGGTTGTTACAAATATTGTTGTGGTTAAAAAATAAACAGCAATCGGTAAAGATGACTTAACTACTCGGTAAAGGCGAGTTATTAGGCTTTTTCTGATCACAATAATCCCATTTGCTTGAACCAGGTCACTCGTTTCGCCGGACAGAATTGTTGTGAAGTGGTAAAATAATGCGGATCTGATTTACGCAAAATCGTGACATACATCAGAGAAAACAGCCCGGGGCGACAATAACGGCCCGGAGTGTTTTTATTGTTGAGTTGTCATACGCTGCTGCGGCAGTGATGACGTGGGTTTAACAAAAACTTGTGCAAATTTTATGATTAAAATTAAAAAAGGACTCGACCTGCCGATCGCAGGAGCACCTGCTCAAGTCACAGAAGATGGCCCTTCAGTCCGCCACGCAGCATTGCTGGGTGAGGAATACATCGGGATGCGTCCGTCGATGCTGGTTCAGGAAGGTGAATCAGTGAAGAAAGGACAGGCTCTTTTTGAAGACAAAAAGAACCCCGGTGTGATTTTTACCAGCCCCGCCTGCGGAGTGGTAAAAGCCATCAATCGTGGTGAGCGTCGTGTATTACAATCTGTGGTGATTGAGATACAGGGAGACGAGCAATTAACATTTGACAGTTATGACCGCCGGGATCTGCCGTCACTGACCCGTGAACAGGCAGAGAAAAACCTGGTGGCCTCCGGATTATGGACCGCGCTGCGGACACGTCCGTTCAGTCATACCCCAAAATTAGGCTCTGTGCCGGCTGCTATTTTTGTCACTGCTATGGACACCAATCCGCTGGCGGCTGATCCGCTGGTGATTATCCGTCAGGAACAGGCGTCATTTGATGACGGCTTACAGGTACTGAGCTGCCTGACGGAAGGGAAGGTTCATGTTTGTCACGGTACAGATGACTTCGCAAAAGTTACCGATAACAATCGTGTTAGTTACACGCAGTTTACCGGGCCGCATCCGGCAGGCCTTGCCGGTACGCACATCCACTTCCTGGAACCGGTCAGCGCAACGAAAACCGTCTGGTCTCTGAATTACCAGGATGTCATCGCCATCGGTAAACTGTTCACGACCGGCTTTTTATATACCGACCGTATTGTGGCGCTCGGTGGCCCGCAGGTGGAAAATCCGCGTCTGCTGAAAACCCGCCTCGGCGCAGATCTGTATGAACTGACCGAAGGGCAGTTGAAAGCCGGTGAAAACCGCATTATTTCCGGTTCGGTCCTGTGGGGCGTGGCCAGTGATGATGCTCATCACTATCTGGGCCGTTTTACCAATCAGGTCTCTGTTCTGGAAGAAGGCCGGGAGAAAGAGCTGTTCGGCTGGATTATGCCGGGCACAGACAAATACACGGTTACCCGCACCACACTGGGTCATTTCTTTAAGAAAAAACTGTTCTCATTCACCACATCAATGAATGGTGGCGAACGTTCTATGGTGCCAATCGGCAGTTATGAACGTGTGATGCCGCTCGACATTATGGCGACACATTTCCTGCGCGATCTGCTGGCGGGTGATACTGACAGTGCCCAGGCACTGGGTGCGCTGGAGCTGGATGAGGAAGATCTGGGGCTGTGTACCTATGTCTGTCAGAGTAAATATGAGTACGGCCCGGTGCTGCGTGACGTACTGACCAGGATTGAGCAGGAAGGATAATCATGGGTCTGAAAAAATTTCTCGAAAAAATTGAGCCGCATTTTGAACCGGGCGGTAAATTACAGAGATGGTATGCACTGTACGAAGCAGCCGCCACCATCTTCTATACCCCGGGGACAGTTACCCGCGGGCGTTCACATGTCCGTGACTCCATCGACCTTAAACGTCTGATGATCCTGGTCTGGTTATCCGTTTTCCCGGCCATGTTCTGGGGGATGTATAACGTCGGTAACCAGGCAATGCCGGTACTGCTGGATATGTACAGCGGTGCGGAGCTTCAGCA
This sequence comes from Morganella sp. EGD-HP17, assembly GCF_000512315.2. Classification (NCBI taxonomy): domain Bacteria; kingdom Pseudomonadati; phylum Pseudomonadota; class Gammaproteobacteria; order Enterobacterales; family Morganellaceae; genus Morganella; species Morganella sp. EGD-HP17. The sequence goes on along the minus strand of NZ_AZRH01000016.1, from coordinate 46,280 downwards.
GGTGATTGCCGGTGACTGGCATTATCGTCTGGCGGAGCTTATCGGGGTGTCCTTCACACAGGACGCGGGCTGGATCAGCAAGATGCTGTTCGGCGCTGTCTATTTCCTGCCGATCTACGGGGTGATTTTTATCGTCGGCGGCTTCTGGGAAGTCCTGTTTGCGATGATCCGCGGGCATGAAATCAACGAAGGTTTCTTTATCACCTCCATTCTGCTGGCACTGATTGTTCCGCCGACGCTGCCGTTATGGCAGGCCGCGCTGGCTGTCACCTTCGGTGTGGTGGTCGCAAAGGAAATTTTCGGTGGTACAGGACGCAACTTCCTGAACCCGGCACTGGCCGGTCGTGCTTTCCTGTTCTTCGCTTATCCGGCTCAGATTTCCGGTGATACCGTCTGGACTGCCGCTGACGGCTTCTCCGGCGCAACCCCGCTGTCACAGTGGGCGGTCGGTGGCGAGCATCAGCTCGTTAATACCATGACCAATCAGCCGATTTCCTGGATGGATGCCTTTATCGGTAACGTACCGGGCTCGATTGGTGAAGTTTCCACGCTGATGATTCTGATCGGTGGTGCAGTCATTCTGTTTGCCCGTATTGCGTCTCTGCGTATTGTGGCCGGTGTGATGGTCGGGATGATCGCAATGTCCGCCGTCTTTAATATGATTGGTTCGGATACCAACCCGCTGTTTGCTATGCCGTGGTACTGGCATCTGGTCCTGGGCGGTTTTGCCTTCGGTATGATTTTCATGGCGACGGACCCGGTTTCAGCCTCATTTACCGACAAAGGGAAATGGGCTTACGGGATCCTGATCGGGGTGATGTGTGTCCTGATCCGTGTGGCAAACCCGGCATATCCGGAAGGGATGATGCTGGCTATCCTGTTCGCCAACTTATTCGCCCCGTTATTTGATTATCTGGTGGTTCAGGCAAACATTAAACGGAGAAAAGCACGTGGCTAATGAAAAAACGAAAAACAAGGACAGTGTCGCAAGAACGTTTATCGTTGTCTTCGTCCTTTGCCTTGTGTGTTCAATAGTCGTGGCCGGTTCTGCTGTGGGGCTGAAGTCCACGCAGCAGAACCAGATTATGCTGGATAAGCAGCGTAACATTCTGGATGTGGCCGGGTTACTGACGCCATCCATGCCGGCAGACGAAATCGATGCTGTCTATAAAAAATTCATCAGAGCAAAAATGGTGAATTTAAAAACCGGTCAGATGAGCGACAGCACCGGCAAGTACGATCTCAACGATGAACTGCGCAGTGATGAGAGCAGTATTGCCCTGTCACCGGAAGAAGATCTGGCGAAAATCCGTCGCCGTGCCAACAGCGCGGAAATCTATCTGGTACAGAATGAGCAGGGTGAAACCAGCAAGATTGTTCTGCCGGTTTACGGCTCCGGTCTGTGGTCGGTGATGTATGCCTTTATCGCGATTGATGTCGACGGTATCACCTCCGAGGGGATCACTTACTACCAGCACGGTGAAACGCCGGGGCTGGGCGGTGAGGTGGATAACCCGCAATGGCGTAAACAGTGGATTGGTAAAAAGCTGTTTAATGAAGAAGGTATGCCGGCTATCAAAATAGTCCGCAGCGGCGCCACTGACAGCCCGTACGGCATTGATGGTTTATCCGGTGCGACACTGACCTCAAACGGTATCCAGCATATGTTTGATTTCTGGCTGGGCGACAACGGTTTTGGCCCGTTCCTGAAAACAGTACGCGAAGGAGCGTTGAATCATGGCTGATAGTAAAGAAATTAAACGCGTTCTTCTCGGACCGTTATTAGATAACAACCCGATTGCCCTCCAGGTACTGGGTGTGTGTTCGGCGCTGGCTGTGACCACCAAACTGGAAACTGCACTGGTTATGACCATCGCGGTAACCCTGGTGACGGCATTCTCCAGCATGTTTATCTCGATGATCCGTAACTTTATTCCGGGCAGTGTGCGGATTATCGTTCAGATGGCAATTATCGCCTCGCTGGTTATTCTTGTTGATCAGATCCTGAGGGCCTATGCCTACGGTATCTCCAAGCAGCTTTCCGTGTTCGTCGGCCTGATCATTACCAACTGTATTGTGATGGGACGTGCGGAAGCGTATGCCATGAAAGCACCACCGCTTGAAAGCTTTATGGACGGTATCGGTAACGGCCTGGGTTACGGTGTGATCCTGCTGCTGGTGGGCTTCTTCCGCGAACTGATCGGCTCCGGCAAACTCTTTGGTGTGACCGTGCTGGAGACAGTACAGAACGGTGGCTGGTATCTGCCGAACGGCCTGTTCCTGCTGGCACCAAGTGCATTCTTTATCATCGGGATGCTTATCTGGGGGATCCGTACCCTGAAACCGTCACAAGTCGAGGAGGATTAAGATATGGAACATTATATCAGTCTCTTTGTGCGGGCTGTGTTTATTGAAAACATGGCACTGGCCTTCTTCCTCGGGATGTGTACGTTCCTGGCGGTGTCGAAAAACGTCAAAACGGCGTTTGGTCTCGGCGTGGCGGTTACCGTGGTGCTGGGGATTTCGGTTCCGGCAAACAACCTGGTGTACAACCTGCTGCTGCGCGACGGCGCACTGATGGAAGGTGTGGATTTAAGCTTCCTGAATTTCATTACCTTTATCGGGGTCATTGCGGCGCTGGTACAGATTCTGGAGATGATTCTGGATCGCTACTTCCCGGCACTGTATAACGCGCTGGGGATCTTCTTGCCGTTAATCACCGTAAACTGTGCGATTTTCGGTGGTGTGTCCTTTATGGCGCAGCGCGACTACAACTTTACGGAGTCTGTGGTTTACGGGTTCGCTTCCGGTATCGGCTGGCTGCTGGCGATCGTGCTGATGGCCGCTATCCGCGAGAAGATGAAATACTCTGACGTACCGGCCGGCCTGAAAGGGCTGGGGATCACATTCGTGACCACCGGACTGATGGCTCTGGGCTTTATGTCCTTCTCCGGCGTACAGTTATAAGGGTGAAACGCAATTATGGATATCGTTATTTTAGGCGTGGCAATGTTTACCCTGATTGTTCTGGCGCTGACCGCGTTGATTTTGTTTGCAAAATCAAAACTGGTGAACACAGGGGACGTTAAGATTGAAATCAACGGCGATGCGGAGAAAAGCTTCGACGCACCGGCCGGTGACAAGTTACTGAATGTGCTGTCCGGTCAGGGGATTTTTGTCTCCTCGGCCTGCGGCGGAGGCGGAACCTGCGGCCAGTGCCGCGTGAAGATCAAAGAAGGCGGCGGTGATATTCTGCCGACAGAAATGTCTCACATTAATAAACGCGAAGCCCGTGAAGGCTGCCGTCTGGCGTGCCAGGTGAATGTGAAGCAGGATCTGAAAATTGAGCTGCCGGAAGAGATCTTCGGGGTGAAAAAATGGGAGTGCGAAGTTATCTCCAATGATAACAAAGCGACTTTCATTAAAGAGCTGAAACTGAAAATTCCTGATGGCGAAAGTGTGCCGTTCCGTGCCGGTGGTTATATTCAGATTGAATGTCCGCCGCATGTGGTCCGCTATGATGAGTTTGATGTGCCGCAGGAATACCGCGAGGACTGGGACAAGTTCAACCTGTTCCGCTATGTGTCTGATGTGAAAGAGCCGACAGTGCGTGCTTACTCTATGGCGAACTATCCGGAAGAGCACGGCATTATCATGCTGAACGTGCGTATCGCCACACCGCCTCCGCGTGTGCCGGATGCGCCTCCGGGGATTATGTCCTCTTACATCTGGTCACTGAAACCGGGTGATAAAGTGACAATTTCCGGGCCGTTCGGGGAGTTCTTCGCGAAAGATACCGACGCGGAAATGATCTTTATTGGTGGTGGTGCGGGGATGGCGCCGATGCGTTCGCATATCTTCGATCAGCTCAAGCGTCTGCACTCCAAACGTAAGATGTCTTTCTGGTATGGTGCGCGTTCAAAACGTGAAATGTTCTATGAGGAAGATTTTGACCAGCTTCAGGCTGAGAATGAAAACTTCACCTGGAACGTGGCGTTGTCTGATGCCCTGCCGGAAGATAACTGGGACGGATACACCGGGTTTATTCATAATGTTCTCTATGAGCATTACCTGAAAAATCACCCGGCACCGGAAGATTGTGAGTTCTACATGTGCGGGCCGCCGATGATGAACGCCGCCGTGATCAAGATGCTCAAAGATCTGGGTGTGGAAGACGAGAACATTATGCTGGATGACTTCGGCGGCTGATTTCCGCCCCTGTCATAACGAAACTGCGCCCACACCTGTGGGCGCAGATGATCTGAAATCAGACTGGATTGTATATGGTAAAAATAAAACGGGCTTTCCTGCCGCTGGCACTGATGGCATTGTTACTGAGCGCGTGCGGTGATAACACTCCGGAAACACAGCAGGTAACCCTGAACGGCAAAACGATGGGCACCTATTACGCGATAAAATATGTCGCTGACCCGAAAGGCCCGTCGGCGGAATCACTGCAGAAAGGCATTGATGTGGTGCTGGAAGAGGTCAATGACCAGATGTCCACCTACCGGCCGGATTCTGAACTCAGCCGTTTTAATCAGAGCCGTGAGGTGAATACGCCGTTTCCGGTCTCTGCCGCGACTGCAAAAGTGGTTCGTGAGGCTATCCGTATTAATCAGCTGACAGACGGCGCACTGGATGTCACCGTCGGCCCGCTGGTCAATTTATGGGGATTTGGTCCGGAAGGGCGCGTGACCCATGTGCCGACAGAGCAGGATATCGAAACCCGCCGTCAGTGGACCGGAATTGATAAACTGAAGGTTGAAGGTAATAATCTGATTAAGACAGTGCCGGAACTGTATGTGGATCTGTCCTCGATTGCCAAAGGCTACGGGGTGGATGCGGTGGCAGAATACCTGGAATCACAGAATATCCGTAATTATATGGTGGATGTGGGCGGCGAAGTCCGGACACAGGGCATTAACGGCAAAGGCAAACCGTGGCGCATTGCGATTGAAAAACCGTCGTCACAGGGGCTGAGCCAGTCTGCACAGGAAATCATTGAGCCGGGGAATGCCTCTGTGGCGACATCCGGGGATTACCGGAATTATTTTGAAGAGAATAATGTCCGTTATTCACATACCATTGATCCGAAAACAGCACGTCCGATTAACCATAATCTGGTATCGATTACGGTGATTGCTGATAATTGCATGAGTGCGGATGGCTTTTCTACCGGACTGAATGTGCTCGGGCCGGAGCGCGGGCTTGAAGTGGCGAATGCGCAAAATATCCCTGTTTTTATGATTGTCAAAACAGAGAAGGGATTTGAAGAACGCTACAGTGAGGCATTTAAGCCCTATTTGCAGCAAAAATAAAAGGAGGTGGCTGATATGATGATAAAAGTATTTATCGCAACCTTTATCCTGTTTCTGGTCGCGTTTCTGGGAATGTCTCTCGGGTATATTATTAAGCGCAAGAGCATTCAGGGAAGCTGCGGCGGGCTGAGCAGCATTGGTGTCGAGAAAGTCTGTGACTGTCCTGAACCGTGTGATGCCCGGAAAAAACGAATGGCACGTGAAGCTGCCCGCGAAGAGAAACTGAATAAAAACCGGATTGTATAGATTCGGAAGATATAACAAAGGCGCCTTAAAGCGCCTTTGTTTATTAATGGCAGGACAACAATACGGAATCAGTAATAACGATAGTCTGATGTCACAATAGCGGTATTTATCACAATAATATTATTGGCCTGATTCCCTTCAGAGATACTCTGCCAGAGTGCTTTTTCACAATTCCCGTAAGTATCTGTCTGCTGGCAGATATAAATAGCTTTTACCCGGCCCAGCGGCGTATGTTGTGTCTGTGTCTGCCGGATAACCTGACCATCATCATTATACGCAAATTCATAGTTCAGCTGAGGAAGCCCGTTACTTTGGGACATAATCGCATTTATCTGCCGATCCTGACGCCAGTCGTAGCGGATTTCACCGCCGGTGTCCGCGGAATCCCCTGTGGATACCGCATGTGAGATTAAACTGTTTTCATAAAAAAAATCGGTTTCCATATGCGATTTTTGGGTATTGCCGCCACTGTTACTTTCAGATTCGGCACGGACGATTTGCTTCTGATTATTATAGAAAAGGCGGCTTCGGGCATGAATCAGCGTGACGGGTGCTTTTCCGCTGCCATGCAGTTGTGACGTGAATAATAAGGTATATCCCTGTTCCGTCTTCTTTCCTTCGGAATACATCCGGTTTTGCAACCCCGGGTAGTGCTCGGTAACTTCCAGCGAAAAGTAACTCAGTTCACCACACGGCGTCAGGTCATATTGCCCGTTAATCATAATATTGCTGTTTTTGTTGTCCGGGGAATGTGCTGTTGTGATGACGGATTTTACCGGGCCGTTGATCATACCGGCACCCAGAATAATAAAGTTACTGCTGCGTGTCTCATCTGAATACAAACTGCAGTCTGCGTAAGAATAAACACTGAATAACAGAAAAAATAATCCCGTAAAAACAAAGAGGGATTTTGGTGGTGAATTTAAATCGAAGAACAGGTTACTTATCACCGCATAGCCTCCCGGATGTTTCTTATAGTTATAACAAAAGTGGCCTGATAAATAAATTACTATAATTAATTAGGTTTGCTGAGATTATAAAATATTATGTAAGGATTACAGAGTAAATGGCAGGAAGAGACAGAATGTATTAAATAAGAGTGATATTCATCATCTGTTAAATCTCACTCTTATTTTTCAGGCGGGTAAAATTACCAAGTAATAATACCTTGATTAATTATTTTATTTTCATATTGAGCAGCGAATCGACCATCACGCCATCTGCACCCAATTCTGTCGCCAGTTGTAAATCGGCGGGTGTTTTTATACCGAACAGAACAACATGGTTTTGATTATTTTTACGAAAACAATCCATTGCGGTTTTATCCCAGGTCAGCACAACCGGAGAGCGTGCTTCACCCAATGTGAAGGTTTCAACCACATCCACGTTACGGTGCAGTTCAAAGCCATACCAGCGCGGCTGCGGATTATCTGCCAGGTCACAGGTGTGTGTGATCAGGCTGCCGGCCAGTGCATTACGGGTGGTATCACGGCTTTCAAAAACGGGGATTGACGGCGGCAGGGCAGCCAGATAATCCTGATCGGTTGAATAGACGCGGACACGGTTTTTGGCGTTATGACGGGTCAGTACTGAATCCAGCTGTTGTGCAAAAACCGCCGGTGAGGCGTCCGGAGATTTGATATCGAGGTAGAAAAAAGTATCCGGGTAACGGCTCAGGACGGCATCCAGTGCCGGAACAGAAGCCTTGATATGGGTTTTATTTTTCTGATTATAATCCCGGGCTGCATCGGTTTGTGCCAGTTCTGCGGCGCTGTAACCGGAAACCGGACCGGTTTTGTCGGTCAGGGATTTCAGATCAGACGGGCGGTATAACACCACCTGGTTGTCCTTTGAGAGCTGAAGGGTGATCCAGATGGCATCGGCTTTGTTACTCAGCGCCTTATCGATGGCATAAAGGGTATTCTCAGGGGCGTCCGCCGTGGCGGCGCGATGGGCAATAATCTGCGGTGCTGCATGGGCTGTCATAACAATGCCACTCAGGAAAAGGGCTGATAGTATTTTTTTCATAATCCGTCCGTCAAAAAGAATGAGACCAGGTGTGATGTCACGCTGTTGTAGCGGAGTAACATGACAACCGGATGTAATCACAGAAAAAAAGTACAAACCTGCAAATTTCAGCCCACTGATTGATTTGGTGAATAATAAGCAAATTAACCGATTTGAATTGCATTGATTTTAACTGTATATTTAAACAGTGTTATTGGTGAGCAGGAGAGGCGGATGCGTAAAATAATTCATATTGATATGGATTGCTTTTATGCGGCGATTGAAATGCGTGACGATCCCCGTCTGCGCGATATCCCGCTGGCTATCGGCGGCAGTTCCGACCGGCGTGGTGTGATTGCGACCGCCAATTATCCGGCGCGGCGCTTCGGGGTGCACAGCGCGATGTCAACGGCAAAAGCACTGCTGCTGTGTCCGCATCTGAAAGTGATCCCTGGGCGGATGGAGCTGTATAAAACCACCTCCCGCCACCTGCATGCGATTTTCGCCCGTTATACTTCACTGATTGAGCCGCTGTCACTGGATGAAGCTTATCTTGATGTGACGGACAGCCCGCAGTGCCGGGGTTCAGCCACACTGATGGCGGAAGAGATCCGCAAAACCATTTTTACCGAGCTGGGGCTGACCGCATCTGCCGGTGTGGCACCGGTGAAATTCCTTGCCAAAATTGCGTCTGATCTGAATAAACCCGACGGGCAGTACATTATCACGCCGGAGCAGGTGACGGATTTTGTGTTGTCACTGCCACTGCGTAAAATTCCCGGTGTGGGAAAGGTGACAGCAAAGCGACTGGCTGATCTCGGTCTGGAGACCTGCCGGGATGTGCAGAATTATGATCAGATATCGCTGCTGAAACAGTTCGGAAAGTTCGGGCAGATCATCTGGCAGCGCAGTCACGGTAGCGATGAGCGGCCGGTTTGTCCGGACAGGGAACGGAAATCTGTCGGTGTCGAGCGGACACTGGCGGAAGATATTGCCTCGTGGGATGAGTGTCAGACGATTATTGATGAGCTGTTTCCGGAGCTGGAGCGTCGTCTGACAAAGGTGTCACCGGATCTGCGGATCGCCCGTCAGGGCATTAAACTGAAGTTTGCGGACTTTCAGCAGACCACACAGGAACATGTCCATCAGGTGCTGGATAAAGCGGATTTGCTGAAAACGGCGGAACTGGCCTGGGAGAGCCGCCGGGAAGGGCGCGGCGTACGGCTGGTGGGGCTGCATGTAACACTGCGGGATCCGCAGCTTGAGCGGCAGTTGCTGCTCGGGTTCTGAATCACATATAAAAACGGCGGGATAATTATCCCGCCGCTGAGCTGAATAAGGCGATTACGCTTTTTCAGGGATCGCTTTTAAGATAGCGGTCAGTAACTGCCAGTACTGCCCGACACTCTTGATATGTACTTGTTCATCAGGGGAGTGCGCTCCGGTGATGGTCGGCCCGATGGAGACCATGTCCATGTCCGGATACGGTTTTTTGAATAAACCGCACTCAAGACCGGCGTGGATCACCATGATGTTCGGGGTTTTGTCAAACAGCTGCTGATAGGTTTCGCTGACCAGATGCATGACCGGAGAGTCTGCATCCGGCTGCCAGCCCGGATAGCCGCCTTCGGCAACAATATCCGCACCGGACAGTGCCGCCAGCGAGGTCAGCATGCTGACCACGGAGGATTTGCCGGATTCAATCAGGGAACGTACCAGGCAGATAATCTGCACACGGTCGTCACTCATTTTCACCACACCCACGTTCAGTGAGGTTTCGACCACGCCCGGAACCACGTCACTCATGCGGATCACGCCGTTCGGCATCACATTGAGCATATTGATAAAGCGGGACTGCACATCAGCGGTCAGAGCGCCCTGAGCAGCGGTTGCAGCTTCCAGGGTGACAACCAGGTTTTTCTCTTTCTGCGCGAGCTCTTCTCTGAGCAGCGCTTCAAAGGTCTGTGCCAGCGATTTCAGCTGTGCGGCTTTATCTGCCGGTACTGCCAGAGTGATGTGGCCTTCGCGCGGAATCGCGTTGCGCAGTGTGCCGCCCTGAAAATCAACCAGACGCGCGCCGAGTTCTGTGGCGTGACCGGCCAGGAAACGGGCCAGTAATTTGTTGGCATTGCCGAGGCCCAGATGAATATCGCCGCCGGAGTGGCCGCCTTTGAGACCTTTGAGGGTCAGGGTGAAGGTGCTGTAACCGGCCGGAACGGCTTCACGGCTCAGTGAGAGTGTTGTGGTGACGTCAATACCGCCCGCACAACCCATATAGATTTCACCTTCTTCTTCGGAGTCGGTATTGATCAGGATATCAGCCTGTAACCAGCCCGGCTGCAGACCGAATGCGCCGTCCATCCCGGCTTCTTCTGTCATGGTCAGCAGAACTTCCAGCGGCCCGTGTTTGACTGAATCGTCAGCCAGTACTGCCAGCGCGGAGGCCATACCGATGCCGTTATCCGCACCTAATGTGGTGCCTTTCGCGGTTACCCAGTCGCCGTCGATGTACGGCTGAATCGGATCTTTTTCGAAATCGTGTGCTGTATCATTATTTTTCTGCGGCACCATATCCAGGTGCGCCTGCAGAACGACCGCTTTGCGGTTTTCCAGGCCTTTGCTGGCCGGTTTGCGGATCAGGATATTACCGACGCTGTCGCGTTCAACGTGGAATTCCTTTTCTTTTGCCCATTCAATAATATGTGCAGCCAGTTGCTCTTCGTGGTAGGACGGATGAGGAATAGAGCAGATTTTGGCAAAAATATCCCACAGCGGCTGCGGAAATAATTGTGATAGTTCAGACACGTTCGATCTCCTGTTACTGCATTTTTCATTATTAGGGGGAGGATACCCGAAGGCGGCCGGTAACGCTGTTTAAAATGAGCGGTCGCGAATATCCGATGTCCGGAGAATAGCAAATTCTTACGCAAAGTGCGTGTGTCATAACAGGGAATTATGATGAATTTGTCAGATACTCTGGTCTTTGGCGGCTCAAGTCACTATAATCTCGCGCAACCTTTTTTCCGCAAAAAAGACTCTTTTCTGTAAATAATCAAGCCGGGATCAATCTGATATGAGCGAAAAATACGTCGTAACGTGGGATATGTTGCAAATGCATGCCCGTAAACTGGCACAGCGTTTAATGCCAACCGAACAATGGAAAGGCATCATCGCCGTAAGCCGCGGTGGTCTGGTGCCGGGTGCCTTACTCGCTCGTGAACTGGGTATCCGTCATGTGGATACTGTCTGCATTTCCAGCTATGATCATGACCATCAGCGCGATATGAAAGTCCTGAAAAAAGCCGAAGGTGACGGCGAAGGATTTATCATTGTTGATGATCTGGTGGACACCGGCGGTACTGCTCAGATGATCCGCGATATGTATCCGAAAGCGCATTTCGTCACTATTTTTGCCAAACCGGCCGGACGTCCGCTGGTTGACGATTATGTGGTTGATATCCCGCAGGATACCTGGATCGAACAGCCGTGGGATATGACCGTCAGTTTTGTTAAACCAATCTGCGATCAGTAAGCGAATGCCATGACACAACAGAACCTGTCAGAGAAACTGTTTAAGCCGAAAATCAAGCACCCTGAGACATCCGCACTGGTGAACTTTACCCGTTCCGGGATGAAGGAAGTCAGGGGCAGCGTCCTGAGCGGATGTACCCATCCGGGCTGGTATCGCATGATTAACCGCTTAATGTGGGCCTGGCGGGGGATCCCGCCGCTGGAAACCGAAGAGGTTCTCAGCCGGATCGCGGCATCTGATGCCCCCCGCAGTGATGATGCACTGCTGGATACGGTGATCGGCTACCGCCGCGGTAACTGGGCTTATGAATGGTCTCAGCAGGCGATGTTGTGGCAGCGCAAAGCGCTGGAATTTGAATCCGGCGAAAAAGCCTGTGAAGCCTGGCTGCTTGCCGCAAATCTGTACAGTATTGCGGGATATCCCCATTTAAAAGGGGATGAGCTGGCGGATCAGGCTACCGTTCTGGCAAATCAGGCGTATGAAAACTCCGCCCGGTTTGCCGCATATGAACTGAAAAAAATTGAATTCAAAATGGAGAGCGGCGGAAACATCTGCGCTTTCCTGCACCTCCCGCCGGGGAAAGGCAGTGCGTTTCCGGTGGTGATGATGTGCGGCAGTCTGGATAATCTGCAAAGTGATTACTGCCGCTACTTCCGTGACTATCTGGCACCGCAGGGCATTGCACTGCTGACGCTGGATATGCCGTCAATCGGTTACTCTTCAAAACAGACTTTAGGCCAGGAAAGCAGCCTGATGCACCAGCAGGTACTGGATCAGCTGCGCAATGTGCCGTGGATTGACCACACCCGTGTGGCGGTGATGGGGCTGCGTTTTGGTGCCAATGTGGCGATGCGTATGGCATACCTGTCCGCACATCAGCTGCGGGGGGCCGTGCTGTTCGGGCCGGTGGTGCATGATCTGTTTGTCAGCCCGGAGCGGCAGGATAAAATTCCCGGCATGTATATGGATGTGCTGGCCAGCCGTGCGGCGGCGCGCTGTACTGACCTTGATACTGTCCGCACCCGGCTCGGTTGCTTATCTCTGAAAAATCAGGGACTGCTCGGCCGCCGCTGTTCACTGCCGGTGCTGAGCATGTGCTGGAAAGAGGATGTGTTCAGCCCGAAAAGTGAATCGGAGCTGATTGTCCGCTCCAGCGCTGACGGTAAGCTGGTGGAATTCGGCCATACGCCGGTTTTTGACACTTTCCACAAATCGCTGGATGAGGCCACCCGCTGGCTCACCAGAATTTTATCCTGAACAGCATAATAATCATTGATAATTCCTGTCTGTTTGCTACAACTAAGCCTTCGCTGAAAGGAGGCTTAATGATGGCACTGGTTTCAGATTACACACGCGGCAGGTTGCTGCGATGTTTCACTGCATTGGGTCCGTATATCCGTGAGCCGCAGTGTCAGGAGGGGCACTATTTTTTTGACTGCCTGGCGGTGTGTGTGAATGCGGGGGTCGCGCCGGAAAAACGTGAGTTTTTTGGCTGGTGGCTGACACTGATCCCGCAGGAAACCGGGTTTGTCTCAGAATACCATACCGGGGTATTTGATAAAAAAGGGCTCTGGCAGGAAAAATCCCTGTCTGACAAAGAGATCCGTGATGCGGTCAGCAAAACCCTGACTGATTTTTATCCCCGCTTACAGGCCGTTCTTCAGGAACTGGATCTGTCCCTGACCCCGTCACCGGTATCACCGCCCCCCGGAAAGCAGCCGGATTAATGTCCGGTTTTGCGTTGTGCCTGTTGGCATGGCGCGCATCACCTGTTAAAACAGGTCATCTTTTCTTATCCCGCAAAATGAATGGTAGAACGCAATGAATAGCAGCCAAACGCTGGTTGTCAAACTGGGCACAAGTGTGCTGACCGGCGGATCACGACATTTAAATCAGGCCAGGATTGTTGAACTGGTCCGGCAGTGTGCGCAGCAGTATGCAAAAGGGCACCGTATTATTATTGTGACTTCCGGGGCGATTGCCGCCGGTCGTGAACACCTCGGTTACCCGGAACTCCCCGCCACCATTGCGTCCAAACAGCTGCTGGCGGCCGTTGGTCAGAGCCGCCTGATCCAGTTATGGGAGCGCCTGTTCTCGATTTACGGTATCCATATCGGCCAGATGCTGCTGACCCGCGCGGATATGGAAGATCGCGAGCGTTTCCTGAATGCCCGTGACACGCTGACCGCACTGCTGGATAACGGCATTGTGCCGGTCATCAATGAAAATGATGCGGTTGCCACAGCAGAAATTAAAGTCGGAGATAACGATAACCTCTCCGCGCTGGCAGCGATCCTCGGCGGGGCGGATAAGCTCCTGCTGCTGACCGATATTGAAGGGCTGTATACTGCCGATCCGCGCAGCAACCCGGACGCCACCCTGATTTCTGAAGTGCATGACATCAGCGATGAACTGCGCAGTGTTGCAGGCGACAGTGTCTCCGGGCTGGGCACCGGCGGAATGGCCACCAAGCTCCAGGCCGCGACGGTCGCAGGACGTGCGGGGATCGATGTCATTATTGCTGCCGGTGATCGCGCCGGGGTGATTTGTGATGTGATTGATGATATTCCGGTCGGCACCCGGTTCTTCGGGAAAAAAGCACCGATGGAAGCGCGTAAGCAGTGGATCTTCGGGGCACCGCCTGCCGGCGAGATCATTGTGGATGACGGTGCGGAGAAAGCGCTGAAAGATAAGGGCAGTTCCCTGTTGCCGAGCGGGATCCGTACTGTGAACGGCAATTTCTCCCGTGGTGAGGTTGTCCGCATCCGCGCGCTGAACGGGCGGGATCTGGCACACGGTGTCTGCCGGTATAACAGCGATGCACTGCGCCTGATTGCCGGACGGCAGTCACAGGAAATCAGCACGATTTTAGGTTATGAATACGGCGCAGTGGCTGTTCACCGCGACGATATGATTGTCAGTTAAGGATATCAGCATATGTTAGAACAAATGGGTAAAGCGGCCAAAGCCGCCTCCTGGGCACTGGCTCAGCTTTCCGGAAAACAGAAAAATCAGGCTCTGACCCGCATCGCCGATCTGCTGGAACAGAACAGTGCGCCGATCCTTGCTGCCAATGAACTTGATATTGCCAAAGCCCGTGAGCAGGGCACCTCAGAGGCGATGCTTGATCGCCTGCTGCTGACGCAGGCACGCCTGGAAAGTATTGCTGCGGACGTGCGTAAGGTCTGTCAGCTGGCGGATCCTGTCGGGGAAGTGATCGACGGCGGTGTGCTGGAAAGTGGTCTGCGCCTTGAGCGCCGCCGTGTGCCGCTCGGTGTGGTCGGTGTGATTTATGAAGCACGCCCGAATGTGACGGTGGATGTTGCCTCGCTGTGCCTGAAAACCGGTAATGCGGTGATCCTGCGCGGCGGCAAAGAGACACACAATACCAATGTGGCGATGGTCAGTGTTATTCAGCAGGCGCTCAGTGAGTGTGGCCTGCCGCAGGCGGCGATCCAGGCGATTGATACCCCGGATCGTGCGTTGGTCAATGAATTGCTGAAGATGGATCGCTATGTGGATATTCTTATTCCGCGCGGCGGTGCCGGTCTGCATCGTCTGTGTCGTGAGCAGTCCACGATCCCGGTGATCACCGGCGGTATCGGCGTGTGTCATATTTTTGTTGATGAAACGGCGGATCTGCATAAAGCGCTGCCGGTCATCCGCAATGCCAAAGTGCAGCGTCCGAGTGTCTGTAATGCGGTGGAAACGCTGCTGGTGCATGAAAAAGTGGCTGCAGAATTCCTGCCGCTGCTGAGTGATCACATGGCGGCGGATAATGTTACCCTGCATGCGGATCCTGCCGCGCTGGCGCTGCTGAAAAACGGCCCGGCGAAGACGGAAGCCGTAACAGAAGCACAGCTGTCAGATGAATGGCTGTCACTTGATCTGAATGTGGTGATTGTGAAGGACATTGACGGGGCGATTGAGCATATCCGTCATTACGGCACTCAGCACTCGGAATCGATTCTGACACAATCCATGTCTCAGGCTGATTATTTCGTCTCAAATATTGATTCATCAGCAGTTTATGTTAACGCCAGCACCCGTTTCACTGACGGCGGTCAGTTCGGACTGGGCGCGGAAGTCGCGGTCAGCACCCAGAAACTGCATGCCCGCGGCCCGATGGGGCTGGCGGCACTGACCACCTATAAGTGGATCGGGGTCGGTGACCACACGATCCGTTCATAAACAGGCCGTTATGCATCCGCAGGACGTTTTTTGTCAGATGACAGCCACGTTCTGCGGATCGCGCTTTAGCTTTTTATCTGAGTACGCTATGATAGGCCATCTTAATTTACACTTATGTAAAATATTATGAACACCTGCGGAGAAAGCGGATAGTATGAATCATCAGGATGAGAAACCGATTATTTATCTTATCGGCGCCCGCGGGGCTGGCAAAACCACGGTGGGTAAACCACTGGCACAGGCATTACTGTACGATTTTATTGACACTGATGCCTGTGTGACAGAACAGTGCCGGATGTCTATCTCCCAGCTGGTGGAACAATCGGGCTGGCGCAGTTTCCGCGAGCTGGAAAGTGATGTGCTGCGTCAGGTCAGTAAACCGCACCGTCTGGTCTCCACCGGCGGCGGCATTGTGATGGCACCGGAAAACCGGGCGTTTATGCAATCCTCCGGCAAAGTGGTGTATCTGCGCGCCAGTGCCGAAACCCTGGCGGAACGGTTGTCACACACACCTCAGGCGCATCAGCGTCCGAGCCTGACCGGCAAATGCATTGTGGAGGAGATGGCAGAGGTGCTGAGCAAACGCGAGCCGCTCTATCTGGAATGCGCGGATATCGTGGTGGATGCCACCTGTCCGGTGCCGGAACTAATCAGTCAGATCTGCACCTGCATCCACGCCGCCGTATAGTGCCTGTTGCTGTATTATTGTGAACAGTGACACAAATCGAATAAAGGTAATTCCGTACCGCTCTGTCAGTTGGTTAATCAATCCGCTGTGTTATTATTAAAGCGTCTGCCCGCCGAACTGATTGGCGGAATAATAAATACACAGGGAATTCAGTATGTTGATGAATGTGTTACGTGCACTGCTCCGCGGATTATTCCGCATTCGTGTTACAGGTGACCTGAGTAATCTTAATCAACCGCGAAGTGTAATCACCCCGAACCACGCCTCTTTTATCGATGGTGTTCTGCTGGGATTATTCCTGCCGACCCGGCCGGTGTTCGCGATGTACACCAATTATGCCACGCCATTTTTCATCCGCTGTTTAAAACCCATTGCCGATATTATTCCGGTGGATCCGCGTAATCCGCTGGCATTGCGGCATCTGATCCGCGAAGTGGAAAAAGGGCGTCAGATAGTGATCTTCCCGGAAGGGCGGGTGACGATCACTGATTCTCTGATGAAGATCTACGACGGCGCTGCTTTTATTGCTGCCAAAACCGGCGCGAAAGTGATCCCGGTGCGGATTGACGGCGCGGAACTGACGTATTTCAGCCGGATGCGGAAAGTGATCAAAAGTCACTTTTTCCCGGCCATCACCATTCATGTTCTGCCGCCGGAGACCATTCCGATGCCGGAGGCACCGCGTGCCGCAGAGCGCCGCCGTCTGGCGGGGGAACATCTGCGCGACATTATGATGGATGCACGCATGACGTGCCGCCCGTCACTGACACTGCCGCAGGCGTTTCTCGGCGCGGTAAAACGTTACGGCCGTTTCCAGCGGATCATTGATGACATCAATTTCAGTGAGGACAGTTATCAGGGGCTGCTGAAAAAATCCCTCGGACTAAGCTGTATTATCAGCCACTACACCAAAGAGGGGGAGCGCACCGGTTTCCTGCTGCCGAATGCCACCGTGATGGGAGCGGCGATCCTCGGCGCTTCCATGCGCCGCCGTATTCCGGCACTGCTTAACTACACAGCGGGTGTCGCCGGGCTGCGGAATGCTATGAAAGCAGCGGGGATCACGACCATCATCACCTCGCGCCAGTTTCTGGAAAAGGGCAAGATGACACATTTGCCGGAGCAGCTGACAGAAGCCAACTGGGTCTATCTGGAAGAGGCAAAAGCATCCGTTACCCTGAAAGACAAACTGTGGGTGATGCGTCACCTGGTCACGCCGCAGGCGGCACTGCTGCCGCAAAAGCCGGAAGATGATGCGATTATTCTTTTTACCTCCGGCTCAGAAGGCACACCGAAAGGTGTGGTGCACAGCCACGACTCTCTGCTGGCGAACGTTGAGCAGATTAAAACGGTGGCGGATTTCACGCCGAAAGACCGTTTTATGTCCGCACTGCCGCTGTTTCACGCCTTTGGTCTGACTGCCGGGCTTATCACGCCGCTGCTGTGCGGCAGCCGGATTTTCCTCTATCCGAGCCCGCTGCATTACCGCATGGTGCCGGAGCTGACGTACGATCAGAACTGTACCGTCATTTTCGGGACATCCACCTTCCTTGCCAACTATGCCCGTTTTGCTCATCCGTATGATTTTGCCCGTGTCCGCTATGCTGTGGCCGGGGCGGAGAAGCTGGCGGAAGGCACCAAACAGGTCTGGCAGGATAAATTCGGCCTGCGCATTCTGGAAGGTTACGGGGTGACTGAGTGTGCGCCGGTGATTTCCATTAACGTGCCGATGGCCGCCCGTACCGGTACTGTCGGACGGCTGATGCCGGGGATGGAAGCGCGGCTGCTGCCGGTTGCCGGGATTGAAAACGGCGGGTTGCTGCAGGTGCGCGGCCCGAATGTGATGAAAGGGTATCTGCGGGTGGAAAAACCGGGGCAGATTGAACCGCCGTCAGCGGAGAATATACAGGGCGAGGTTCAGATCGGCTGGTATGACACCGGCGATATCGTCACACAGGATGCAGCCGGGTTTATCACTATCCGCGGACGGGTCAAACGCTTTGCCAAACTGGCCGGTGAGATGATCTCGCTGGAGAGTGTTGAGCAGCTGGCACTGAGTGTTTCGCCGGATAAACTGCATGCCGTGGTGACGAAGCCGGATGCAAAACGCGGCGAAGCACTGGTGATGTTTACCACTGACAGTGAACTGGATCGCACACAACTGCTGACAGAAGCGAAAGCGAAAGGGCTGCCGGAACTGGCTGTTCCGCGTGATATCCGTTATATCAGACAGCTGCCGGTGCTCGGCAGCGGTAAACCGGATTTTGTCACACTGAAACAACAGGCATTACAGGAGCCGCAGGTATGACAGCATCCGCCCCGTTACTGAACAAAGGCATGAAAGCGGTACTGGTTTCCCAGTTTATTACGGCATTTGCGGATAACGCGATTCTGTTCGCCATCCTTGCACAGCTCAGCGCCCGGCACTATCCCGAATGGAGCCAGCCGATGCTGCAGATGGTCTTTGTGCTGACTTTTATTGTGCTGGCACCGTTTGTCGGACAGATTGCCGACAGCTTCCCGAAAGGGCGGGTGATGCTGCTGTCGAACGCCTGTAAGCTGTTCGGCGCGGTGGTGATCTGCTTCGGCGCGGATCCGTTCCTGGGATACGGGCTGATCGGGGTCGGGGCGGCGGCCTATTCCCCGGCAAAATACGGGATCCTTGGTGAGCTGACCACCGGTGAGCAACTGGTGAAAGCCAACGGGCTGATTGAAGCGTCGACGATTGTGGCTATTCTGCTGGGCTCGGTAACCGGCGGCTTTCTGTCTGATTACCATATTACAATGGCACTGATTTTATGCACGGTGATGTACGCACTGGCGGCAGTGACCAATATCTATATTCCGCGGCTGCCGCCGGCGAAAACCGGCCTGAGCCGCAATCCGCGCACGCACGATGGTGGTCACTTTCTTCCGCGCTGTAGTATCACTGTGGAAAAACCAGGAAAGCCGTTTTTCCCTGACCGGTACCAGTCTGTTCTGGGGCGCGGGCGTGACACTGCGGCTGATGCTGGTATTGTGGGTTCCGGTGGCGCTGGGTATTACCGGCCAGACCATGCCGACACTGCTTAACGCCATGGTTGCTATCGGGATTGTGGCGGGGGCGGGGCTGGCTGCCCGCTTTATCACCCTGGAAACCGTGCGCCGCTGCATGCCGGCCGGGATCCTGATCGGGGTGATGGTCATTATTTTCACCTTCCAGACCTCGGTGGTACCGACCAATATCACGCTGATTATGCTCGGTGTATTCGGCGGCCTGTTTGTGGTGCCGCTCAATGCCCTGCTGCAAAAGCGCGGTAAAGAGACTGTCGGGGCGGGGAACGCTATTGCGGTACAGAATATGGGGGAAAACGGTGCGATGCTGCTGATGCTGGGGCTCTACTCCCTGGCCGTTAAAGCAGGTGTGCCGGTGGTGGTAATCGGTGCGGCGTTCGGCAGCCTGTTTGCCCTCGCCATCGGCGGATTATGGCTCTGGGATATCCGCCGCAAAAAACAGATTTCACAACAGGAGTGACCGATGCATGATGAACAGGCTCTGACCCGGCGCAGTACGGAACTGGGATCTTATCTCCTTGAGGCCGGTCTGAGTGTCACAACGGCAGAATCCTGCACCGGCGGGTGGATTGCCAAGGTGATCACAGATATCGCTGGGAGTTCGGCGTATTTTCAGCGCGGATTTGTCACCTACAGTAATGATGCCAAACACAGTATGATCGGCGTATCAGAACAGTCACTGTCCGCCTTTGGTGCGGTCAGTGAGGCGGTGGTCCGCGAAATGGCCGCCGGGGCGCTGGACACTGCGGATGCGGATCTGGCCGTCTCTGTCAGCGGCATTGCCGGGCCGGATGGCGGCAGTGATGAAAAGCCGGTCGGCACAGTCTGGTTCGGCTGGGCGTGGCGGGAAAAAACAGGAATAAAAACCGCGGCCCGCAGCTGGTGTTTTCCGGGCGATCGTAATGCGGTGCGCTGTCAGGCGGTGCTGAAAGGGCTCGACGGATTAATTGCAATTCTGACGAAAAAATCACTTGATACTGTATGACTATACAGTATAATCAGTTCAACAGATTCAGTTGAAACCATTTTAATAACCCTGGCGGTGTCTCAGGGGTTGAGAAGGGAGTTTACATGGCTATTGATGAGAACAAACAGAAAGCACTGGCAGCAGCCTTAGGTCAGATCGAGAAGCAGTTCGGTAAAGGTTCGATCATGCGTCTGGGTGAAGACCGTTCCATGGATGTGGAAACTATCTCAACCGGCTCTCTGGCACTGGACGTTGCACTGGGTGCAGGTGGTCTGCCGCTGGGACGTATTGTTGAAATCTACGGGCCTGAATCTTCCGGTAAAACCACGCTGACATTACAGGTTATTGCCGCTGCACAGCGTCAGGGCCGTGTGTGTGCGTTTATCGATGCGGAACACGCACTGGATCCGGTCTATGCCAAGAAACTGGGCGTGGATATTGATAACCTGCTGTGCTCCCAGCCGGACACCGGCGAGCAGGCACTGGAAATCTGTGATGCTTTAACCCGCTCCGGTGCTGTTGATGTCATCATTGTTGACTCCGTGGCAGCACTGACACCAAAAGCTGAAATCGAAGGTGAAATTGGTGATTCACACATGGGTCTGGCTGCCCGTATGATGAGCCAGGCGATGCGTAAGCTGGCCGGTAACCTGAAAAACTCCAACACACTGCTGATTTTCATCAACCAGATCCGTATGAAGATTGGTGTGATGTTCGGTAACCCGGAAACCACCACCGGTGGTAACGCACTGAAGTTCTATGCCTCTGTCCGTCTGGATATCCGCCGTATCGGCGCGGTGAAAAACGGTGATGAAGTGGTCGGCAGCGAAACCCGCGTGAAAGTGGTGAAAAACAAAGTGGCTGCACCGTTCAAACAGGCTGAATTCCAGATCATGTACGGCGAAGGTATCAACACCATGGGCGAACTGATCGACCTGGGTGTGAAACATAAACTGGTTGAGAAAGCCGGTGCATGGTACAGCTACAACGGTGAAAAAATCGGTCAGGGTAAGGCAAACGCCACAATTTACCTGAAAGAACATCCGGAAATGGCGGATGAACTGGATAAAAAATTACGTGAGTTATTACTGAATCACAGTGGTGAATTCAGTACCGCAGCAGAAAGTTTCAACGAAGAAAGTGAAACTGAAGATGCGGGCAACGAAGAGTTTTAATTCGTAAAACCACACTGATTTTAAGATTTAAAGTAATAAAATCATTGAGTTATTCTGAAAGCTGTATCCGTGACGGGTACGGCTTTCTTTTTATCTGCGGACAACCACCTGTCTCTGTCCTTCATACCGTGTTCTTTATACAAAAACCCCTCTCCCGGCCGGATGAACGCCGTTTGTACGAACAGACTTTCAGAAAAAGTTTATTCGCTTTACAATGGGTACAGCGAATGGATTTATCTGGGAATTAATGTTCAAGGGAAACCCTTAAATTTCTCTCCGCCTTGATTGATCCGAAGGTTGAATCGGAGCGGCTTCACAGTCTGTTTCGCAATTCATAAATCTTATTATTTCAGCTTGATTTCGGGATAAATATGAGCAAAAGCACCGCTGAGATCCGTCAAGCGTTTCTCGACTTTTTCCATACAAAAGGACATCAGATTGTCCAGAGCAGTTCGCTGGTTCCGAACAACGACCCAACGCTGCTTTTTACTAACGCAGGGATGAACCAATTCAAAGATGTTTTCCTCGGTCTGGATAAGCGTCCTTACACCCGTGCCACCACAGCACAGCGCTGTGTCCGTGCCGGCGGTAAGCACAACGACCTGGAAAACGTCGGCTACACTGCACGTCACCACACTTTCTTCGAAATGCTGGGTAACTTCAGCTTCGGCGATTACTTCAAGCACGATGCCATCAATTTCGCCTGGGAACTGCTGACCGGCAAAGAATGGTTTAACCTGCCGAAAGAAAAGCTGTGGGTTACTGTTTATGCAACGGATGACGAAGCGTACAACATTTGGAAAGATGAAGTCGGTGTTCCGGCTGAGCGCATTATCCGCATCGGTGATAACAAAGGTGCCCAATACGCCTCTGACAACTTCTGGCAGATGGGCGATACCGGCCCTTGCGGTCCGTGTACTGAGATTTTCTTTGATCACGGCGACCACATCTGGGGCGGCCCTCCGGGATCACCGGAAGAAGACGGCGACCGTTACATCGAGATCTGGAACATCGTCTTTATGCAATTCAACCGTCAGTCTGACGGCACATTAGAGCCGCTGCCGAAACCATCCGTTGATACCGGTATGGGTCTGGAGCGTATTACCGCTGTTCTGCAGCATGTAAACTCTAACTATGATATCGACCTGTTCCGCAAACTGATTGCCGATGTGGCGAAAGTGACCGGTGCTGACGATCTGACCAGCAAATCACTGCGCGTGATCGCCGACCATATCCGCTCCTGTGCCTTCCTGATTTGCGACGGCGTTATTCCGTCCAACGAAGGCCGCGGTTATGTGCTGCGCCGTATCATCCGCCGCGCTGTCCGTCATGGCTACATGCTGGGCGCGAAAGACACCTTCTTCTACAAACTGGTTGCGCCGCTGATCGACGTGATGGGCTCTGCCGGTGAAGAACTGGCCCGCCAGCGTGTGATGGTGGAGAAAGTACTGAAGTCAGAAGAAGAGCAGTTTGCCCGTACGCTGGAACGCGGCCTGCAACTGCTGGATGACGAATTAGCCTCACTGACCGGGGATACCCTGAGCGGTGAAGCGGCATTCCGTCTTTACGACACCTATGGTTTCCCGCTGGATCTGACCGCTGACGTCTGCCGTGAGCGCAACCTGAAAGTGGATGAAGCCGGTTTTGAAGCGGCAATGGAAGAACAGCGCCGCCGTGCCCGTGAAAACAGCGGTTTTGGTGCGGACTACAACAGTCTCATCAAAGTGGACAAGCGCAGTGACTTCTCCGGTTATGACCACAATGAACAGGCGGCAACCATTGTTGCACTGTACAAAGAAGGTCAGCCGGTTACTGAGCTGAATGCCGGTGATGAAGGTCTGGTGATCCTGGATAAAACCGCGTTTTATGCGGAATCCGGTGGCCAGGTCGGTGATACCGGTGTGCTGTCGAGCAACGATGCGCAGTTCAGCGTTCTGGACACACAGAAATACGGTCAGGCTATCGGCCATGCCGGTCGTGTGGACAGCGGCAAACTGACGGTGAACCACAAAATCACCGCGAAAATCGACGAAGAGCGCCGTAATGCTATCCGCCTGAACCACTCGGCAACACACCTGATGCATGCCGCGCTGCGTCAGGTTCTGGGTGAGCATGTGTCACAGAAAGGCTCACTGGTAAACGATAAATACCTGCGTTTTGACTTCTCTCACTTTGAAGCCATGACACCGGCACAAATCCGTGAAGTGGAAGCTCTGGTCAACGCCGAAATCCGCAAAAATGAGCCGGTCGTGACCGAGCTGATGGATCTGGAAGAGGCGAAAGCCAAAGGTGCGATGGCTCTGTTCGGTGAAAAATACGATGAACGTGTCCGTGTACTGAGCATGGGCGACTTCTCAACCGAGCTGTGCGGCGGTACTCACGCTGCACGCACCGGTGATATCGGTCTGTTCCGTATTATCAGTGAATCCGCCACAGCGGCCGGTATCCGCCGTATTGAAGCGGTCACCGGTAGCGGCGCACTGGAAAGCGTGAATCAGCAGTCTGATGCACTCTCTGCGGTGGCTCAGCTGGTGAAAAGTGATGAAGCCGGTGTGAGCGAAAAAGTCAAAGCTGCGCTGGATAAAATCCGCACCCTGGAAAAAGAGTTACAGCAACTCAAAGAACAGCAGGCTGCGCAGGAAAGTTCCTCCATGACCAAAGATGCCGTTTCAGTGAACGGTGTTAAACTCCTGGTGAAACAACTGACTAACGCTGAACCTAAAATGTTACGCACGATGGTTGATGATCTAAAAAATCAATTAAGCTCTGGAATTATTGTGCTTTCAACTATCAGTGATGATAAAGTTAGCCTCATTGCAGGTGTAACGAAAGATCTGACCGGCAAAGTCAAAGCCGGCGAACTGGTTGCCTTTATTGCTGAACAAATCGGCGGTAAAGGGGGCGGTCGCCCGGATATGGCCCAAGCCGGCGGGACAGATACCGCTGCTTTACCTGCTGCTATGGCAAGCGTTGAAAGCTGGGTGGCATCTCACCTGTAGTCTGAGTAAATATGAACAGGAGCGCGCTCCGGCGTGCTCCTGATATTGGTGATAAGGTCTTTGTATCACTAACGTTAGGTCGCAATTTTTAACTACACTAAATATTGCAATGTGTCTAAAACTACATATAGTTTACAAATAATCATTGCTATACGCTTTCACGGTGTTGGATGGATAATGGCGGGTAAACTCAGAGGCCCGACTCTTTTAATATTTCAAGGAGCAAAGAATGCTTATTCTGACTCGTCGAGTTGGTGAAACACTCATGATAGGCGATGAGGTAACAGTGACTGTACTGGGTGTTAAAGGAAACCAGGTACGAATTGGTGTCAACGCCCCCAAAGAGGTTTCTGTTCACCGTGAAGAAATTTACCAGCGGATCCAGGCTGAAAAATCTCAACCCAATAACAATAACTATTAAGTTGTGAGGCGCGCTCGTTACCGCGACGGGCGCCTTCTTCTTTTCTTCCTGCCGCTATTATCCCGGCTCCTCACTTTTTTTCCTGCAAAAATCGCCCGTCATTCTGTTACTTTCTCTGCTCACTGCCGGATTTTTTCCTCACCGCCGCGTTATGCTGACGTGGATCCTGTTGCCGTAAAAACACACGTATCGTTGTGAAAATCAACATAGTGCGCGGTAATTGTGCAAACGATCGTGAGATCTTAAAAAGTTGGGAAAAATTGTTTGACTTCTCAGTGGGGGAAAGTAATATGTGCGCCACACGACGACGAGATGACGGAAACGGAAATCATCGTTGTGTGGTCTGGAACAATGGTGAGATGGCCGAGAGGCTGAAGGCGCTCCCCTGCTAAGGGAGTATGCGGTCAAAAGCTGCATCGAGGGTTCGAATCCCTCTCTCACCGCCATTCAGATTGCACCCGTAGCTCAGCTGGATAGAGTACCCGGCTACGAACCGGGCGGTCAGAGGTTCGAATCCTCTCGGGTGCACCATTTGAACCCCACGATACTGTCATGGGGTTTTTATTTTGGCAAAAGAAAATGCTAAGATAAAAAATCAGTTCTGAAAAGATGTTTTAAGGTACGCACCCGTAGCTCAGCTGGATAGAGTACCCGGCTACGAACCGGGCGGTCAGAGGTTCGAATCCTCTCGGGTGCACCATCTTATCACCTTATTTCAAAACTGATTTCCGGTAACAGAATTAGTATGCGATGCACCCGTAGCTCAGCTGGATAGAGTACCCGGCTACGAACCGGGCGGTCAGAGGTTCGAATCCTCTCGGGTGCACCATCTTCCTCTCTTATCCCATATTCAGCACCCGTAGCTCAGCTGGATAGAGTACCCGGCTACGAACCGGGCGGTCAGAGGTTCGAATCCTCTCGGGTGCACCATATAAAAACCCCGCTCTTTGAGCGGGGTTTTTCTTTTTCCGTTTTTCCCGTCACTGAATCGAATCCGTTTTTACGTCATACTCGTTATCTGAAGTACAGATGCTTCTGAAACTGATCTTAATAACAATGACGTGTAAGAGGGATAATGTATTGTCGCGGCAGTGGTTTCTGCTGTTCCGTTTGTGTGGGGCAGGGTTGAATCACAGCGACAATAACTCGGCTTTGCGATAAAGTATCCCTCTTATGAATAATATCCATTATCAGGACGGGAGGTCGATTTGATCCCGGATGTATCCAAAGCGCTCTCATGGTTAGAGACGCACCCCCGGATTTTAAAAGGCATCAACCGCGGCATTGAGCGCGAAACACTGCGTATCACGCCGGATGGTGCCCTGGCACGTACCGGTCACCCGGAAGGGCTGGGAAAATCATTAACCCATAAGTGGATCACCACGGACTTTGCCGAGTCACTGCTGGAATTTATTACCCCGGTGGATTCGCGCATTGATTACACCGTGAAATTTCTGCGTGATGTGCACCGCTATACTGCGCGTCATCTGAACAATGAACGGATGTGGCCGCTGAGCATGCCATGCTTCATTGATTCTGAAGAGCATATCGAACTGGCGCAGTTCGGCACATCCAATGCCGGCCGTTTCAAGACGCTGTACCGTGAAGGGCTTAAAAACCGCTATGGCGCGCTGATGCAGACCATTTCCGGTGTCCACTATAACTTCTCTCTGCCGATGGAATTCTGGCAGGCGTGGAGTGGTATCAGTGATGCACAGAGCGGCAAGGATAAAATCTCCGACGGCTACTTCCGCCTGATCCGCAACTATTACCGTTTCGGCTGGGTGATCCCGTATCTGTTCGGTGCATCACCGGCGATTTGCAGCTCGTTCCTGCGTGGCCGCAAAACCAATCTGCCGTTTGAAACGCTGCCGAAAGGGGCGTTATATCTGCCGTATGCCACGTCACTGCGTTTAAGTGACCTCGGTTATACCAACAAGTCACAAAGTGATCTGAACATCACCTTCAACCATCTGGACACGTATGTCGCCGGGCTGAAGAATGCCATTCAGATCCCGTCTGAAGAGTTTGCCGCACTGGGATTAACCAAAGACGGAAAACACCTTCAGATTAACGCCAACGTCCTGCAGATCGAAAACGAGTTCTATGCCCCTATCCGGCCGAAGCGTGTGCAGAAAGGTGATGAGTCACCGTCTGACGCCTTACAGCGCGGCGGGGTGGAGTATATCGAAGTCCGTGCCCTGGATATCAACCCGTTCTCTGCTACCGGTGTCGATGAAACACAAATTCGTTTCCTCGACCTGTTCCTTATCTGGTGTGTGCTGGCGGATGCGCCGGAAATGAGCGCGGATGAGCTGGCGTGTGCCCGCCATAACTGGAATCGTGTGATTCTGGAAGGGCGCAAACCGGGACAGGAAATCGGTATCGGCTGCGGCCGTGAAAAACAACCCTTGCAAAAAGTGGGTCACGCACTGTTTAATGATCTCCTGCGTGTTGCCGATGTGTTAGATACCTGCTCAGGCACACAGTATCGCGAAGTGTGCGAAGCACTGAAAGTACAGTTTGATGACCCGGAACTGACGTTCTCGGGGCGGATGTTGGCACTGATAAAAGAAGCGGGTATCGGAAGTTACGGGCTGGCCCTGGCAGATCGGTATCATGAAGAACTGACTCACGAGCCGTATGAAGTGATCAGTGAAGCAGACTTTGCTGAACAATGGCAGGCTTCTGTCGATAAACAAAAAGCGATGGAAGAGAGTGATACGATAAGTTTTGATGAGTATCTGGCGCTGCATGGCGGTCGCTGATTTCTGACAGATAAGAAAATGGCCACAATCAATGTGGCCAAAATAAATCTCTCAGAGAATAGGGATGATAACAATTTGCGCGTCTTTCAATACATCAGACCAGCGTATTCAGAAAAAGTTTCATTCGTTCGGCATTTTTTACAAAAAAAAGAGGAGCGGGAATTATGCCTTTGCTGGATAGTTTTTTAGTTGACCACACACGCATGGCGGCACCTGCGGTACGCGTAGCGAAAACCATGACCACCCCGGGTGGCGATACCATCACTGTTTTCGATCTGCGTTTTTGTGTTCCTAATGAAGAGATTCTGCCGGAAAGAGGAACGCATACACTGGAACACCTGTTTGCCGGTTTTATGCGTAACCATTTAAACGGCAATGGTGTTGAAATCATTGATATCTCGCCGATGGGCTGCCGTACCGGGTTCTATATGAGCCTGATTGGTGCACCGTCAGAAACCCGTGTTGCACAGGCCTGGAAAGACGCTATGGCGGATATCCTGACTGTCAAAGATCAGGCGAAGATCCCTGAACTGAACCTGTATCAGTGCGGGACGTATAAAATGCATTCACTGGAAGAAGCACATCAGATTGCAAAAAACATCATTGAGCGCGATGTTCGCGTCAACAAAAATGATGAACTGCTGTTATCTGATGATGAGCTGGAAAAACTGCATCCGTAATTTTTCAGCCCCGGATACAAAAAAACCTGCGCGCATTGCTGCCGCAGGTTTTTTTATGTCTTTTATCTTTTTCAGATATCAGCAGCGATATCGGCACCGGCCGGTTTCAGCGGTGACAGTTTTACCGTTTTAATCACATTCTCGCCGATGGCAACCACTTCAAACTGGTAGTTACCGACAGTGACAAGGGTATTGAGTGTCGGGATATCACCGAGTTCTTCCAGCAGAAGGCCATTAATGGTACGGGCACCTTCTTCCGGCAGGGAAAGATTCAGGGCTTTATTGATTTCACGGATATTGGCAGAACCTTCAATCAGCAGCGTGCCGTCAGGCTGACGGGTGACTTCCTCGGCCAGCGATGGTGACATTGAGGTGGTAAAATCACCGACAATTTCTTCCAGGATGTCTTCCACGGAGATAAGCCCCTGAATATCGCCGTACTCATCGACAACTAATCCGACTTTTTCATTATTGCGCTGGAAATTGACCAACTGTAAGTTCAGTGGTGTGCTGTCCGGCACAAAGTAAACTTTATCAGCGGCCTTGATAAGCATTTGCTTGGTGAATTCCTGCTTCTCAATCATCAGCCGGTAAGCTTCACGGACACGCAGCATACCGATGGCATCATCCAGCGAGTCGCGGTAGAGCACTATCCGGCCGTGCGGTGAGTGCGTAAGCTGGCGCAGAATGGATTTCCATTCATCATTGATATCAATCCCGATGATCTCAGTGCGCGGCACCATAATCTCATCCACACTGACTTTATCCAGATCGAGGATGGAGATCAGCATGTCCTGGTTGCGGCGGGACAGTTTACCTTTGGACTCATTAACGATGGTTTTCAGTTCTTCTTTTGATACTGCATCACTGCGGATCACGGTGCCGCGGATACCGATGCAGCGCATCAGAATCAGGGTTATTGCGTTAAATGCCCAGACCAGCGGCAGACAGATTTTTGCCAGCGGACGCAGCAGAAAACTGCTCGGAAAGGCGACCTGCTGCGGATAGAGTGCGGCAATGGTTTTCGGCATCACTTCGGCAAACACGAGGATGACAAAGGTCAGCACCCCGGTGGCGATAGCCACACCGGCGTTACCGTACAGGCGCATACCGACAATCGTCCCCAGTGCGGAGGCGACAATATTCACCAGGTTATTACCGATAAGAATGAGGCTCAGCAGACGATCCGGTTTCTCCAGCAACCGCTCGACACGGCGGGCCGCCCGGTTTCCCTGCTTGGCCTGATGGCGCAGCCGGTAGCGGTTGATTGTCATCATCCCGGTTTCGGATGCGGAAAAGTACGCTGAAATTATCACTAATAAAATAAGAATAATAATCAGCGTACTTGTTGAGACGTGCTCCACAGCGGTGTTCCTTTCTTTTGTGATGAGCGGAAAAGGGCGTTACAGAGACCGGCTGTTATGCATACAGCATCAGTTCCTGAAACAGACGGTGCCCGAAAAATGCCAGTGTGAGAATAAAGGCACCGGCGAAGTTAAACCAGATAACCCGTTTGCCGCGCCAGCCTTCATGATAGTGCCCCCACAGCAGCACGATGTAGACACACCAGGCAACCATCGACAGCAATGATTTATGAATATTATCTTTATCAAAGATGTTATCCATAAACACAATGCCGGTGGCGAGTGTTAGTGTCAGCAGAATCACGCCGACCTGCGTGATATGAAACATTTTACGCTCGATAACCATTAACGGCGGCATATCCGGCGTAAACTTAAGACGTTTGTTTTTCAGCTGATGATCCATCCAGCCGAGCTGCATAGCATACAGTGCCGCAATAATCAGTGTCGCGAAGCTGAGCAGCGCCAGTCCGATATGCACAAACAGCGGCACACTGGCCTGCAGGTGGGTGATAAACTCGCCCGGCATCAGGGTGGCAAGAATCAGGTTGACCATCGAGAAGCTGTAAACAATCGGGATAAGGAACCACGCCCGGCCCTGAAACGCGACAATCGTCATAATGACGGAGACCAGCAGGCTGACCACCGAACCGAGGTTCAGCAGTGTCAGGTTCTGACCAACGCCCTGAAAAATCTGTGATTTAATCGCCACGCCGTGACACACCAGAGCGATAACGGCGAAGATAAGCGCCAGTTTCCGGTAGCCGCGCTGATAGCGGAGCACGCCCGGCATCAGAAGTACCAGGCTTAACAGATATGCGCTAATTGCAACAACAGAGATTTCAGGCATGGTTTTGTGATTATTCAGTCAGTAAGATGAAACAAAATTCATACGCCAGTATACCGCAGCCCGCAGATCACTCCAATGATTACACGATACTTTACGTAAATCGGTTCGCTGATTTGCTGCGGTGCGTGTTATAATCCCGGGTATCTTTTCTATTTTTAGCTCAGTTTTGGCAGAGTCGATGACATGTTTGATAATTTAACTGACAGACTTTCGCGCACCTTGCGCAATATCAGTGGTCGCGGACGACTGACGGAAGACAATATTAAAGAAACGCTGCGCGAAGTGCGCATGGCGCTTCTGGAAGCCGATGTTGCCCTGCCGGTGGTACGGGATTTCATCAACCGCGTCAAAGAGCGTGCTGTCGGCCATGAGGTGAATAAAAGCCTGACGCCGGGGCAGGAGTTCGTCAAAATCGTTCAGGGCGAACTGGTTGCGGCGATGGGCGAGGAAAACAACGCCCTAGATCTCTCCGCCCAGCCGCCGGCTGTGGTGCTGATGGCCGGTCTGCAGGGTGCGGGTAAAACCACCAGTGTGGCGAAGCTCGGTAAACTGCTGAAAGAAAAACACAAGAAAAAGGTACTGGTGGTCTCTGCTGACGTTTACCGTCCGGCGGCGATTAAACAGTTACAGACACTGGC
Source organism: Morganella sp. EGD-HP17 (assembly GCF_000512315.2). Lineage (NCBI taxonomy): Bacteria > Pseudomonadati > Pseudomonadota > Gammaproteobacteria > Enterobacterales > Morganellaceae > Morganella > Morganella sp. EGD-HP17. The sequence goes on along the minus strand of NZ_AZRH01000016.1, from coordinate 15,382 downwards.
AGAGACAGTGGGAATTGAATTTTTCCCGTCTGATGTGTCAGAAAAACCGATTGATATCGCTAAAAAAGCGCTGAAACATGCGCAGCTGCAATTTTTTGATGTCCTGCTGGTGGATACCGCAGGCCGTCTGCATGTCGATGAAGGCATGATGGGCGAAATCAAAGACCTGCATGCGGCCATTAACCCGGTGGAAACCCTGTTCGTCGTGGATGCCATGACCGGTCAGGATGCGGCAAACACCGCCAAAGCCTTTAACGAAGCCCTGCCGCTGACCGGTGTGGTGCTGACTAAAGTTGATGGTGATGCGCGCGGCGGTGCGGCGCTTTCTATCCGTCATATCACCGGTAAACCGATTAAATTCCTGGGGGTAGGGGAAAAAACTGAAGCACTGGAGCCGTTCCATCCGGACCGCGTTGCCTCCCGTATTCTGGGCATGGGCGATGTGCTGTCACTGATTGAAGAGATTGAGAGCAAAGTTGACCGTGATCAGGCGGAAAAACTGGCCTCCAAGCTGAAAAAAGGTGACGGGTTTGACCTCAACGACTTCCTGGAACAGCTTAAGCAGATGCGCAATATGGGCGGTATGGCCGGGATGCTGACCAAACTGCCGGGCATGTCTCAGGTGCCGGACGCGGTGAAATCGCAGATGGATGACAGCGTGCTGACCAAAATGGAAGCGATGATCAATTCCATGACCAAAAAAGAGCGCGTCAAACCGGAAATTATTAAAGGTTCCCGCAAACGCCGTATCGCAGCGGGTTCCGGGACTCAGGTGCAGGATGTCAACCGGCTGCTCAAGCAGTTCGATGATATGCAGCGCATGATGAAAAAGATGAAGAAAGGGGGCCTCGCGAAGATGATGCGGGGCATGAAAGGTATGATGCCGCCGGGTATGATGGGGCGGTAAAACAAAGAAAGTCACAAAGAATAATCACTTTGGATTGATTTTTTCGCCAAAGTGAGTAAACTTTTCGGGCTTTTTCTATGACAACCGGACGCCATTCCTCGATGGGGTCTGGTTGTTTGTCAATTCAATGAGGATGTTATGGTAACAATTCGTTTAGCTCGTGGCGGCGCAAAAAAGCGTCCGTTCTACCAAATCGTCGTAACCGACAGTCGTAATGCACGTGACGGTCGTTTCATCGAACGTATTGGTTTCTTCAACCCTATCGCTGCCGGTAAGGCTGAAACTCTGCGCTTAGATCTGGACCGTGTTGAACACTGGGTTGGTCTGGGTGCAACTGTCTCTGATCGTGTTGCTGTACTGATCAAAGACGCAAAAAAAGCAGCTTAATCTGTCACGGTGGTAACAATGAGCAAGCACACTAATCCGCAAGCCCCTTCTGATCCGATTGTACTCGGCAAACTGGGGTCATCTTACGGTATTAAAGGGTGGCTCAGAGTGTTTTCTTCCACCGAAAATACTGAAAGTATTTTTGATTATCAGCCGTGGTTTATCCAGCGTAACGGGGTGTGGCAACACATCGAACCGGAAGACTGGAAATCCCACAATCAGGATATGATCGTCAAACTCAAAGGGGTTGACGACAGAGATGCGGCAAACGTACTGACTAACGCGGAAATCGTGGTAGACAGTTCGCAGTTACCGGAATTAGACGGCGATGATTACTACTGGAAAGACCTGATGGGCTGCCGTGTAGTGACCACCGGCGGATATGATCTCGGCACCGTAACCGATTTAATGGAAACCGGGTCGAATGATGTTCTGGTGATTAAAGCAAATCTGAAAGATGCCTTCGGCATGAAAGAGCGGTTAGTACCGTTTCTTGACGGGCAGGTTATCAGGAAAGTTGATCTCACTGAAAAACTGATTGAAGTTGAGTGGGATCCCGGTTTTTAAACCTCCGGTGATGGTTTTGTCATTAAGTGGGACACGAAAATGTGGATTGGGGTTATCAGCCTGTTTCCTGAAATGTTCCTCTCAATAACCGGGCATGGTGTAACCGGACGGGCAGTAAAAAACGGCCTGATCAGTGTAGATTGCTGGAACCCGCGTGATTTCACGTATGACCGGCACCACACTGTGGACGATCGGCCCTACGGGGGCGGTCCCGGCATGCTGATGATGGTGGAGCCTCTGCGCAAAGCTATCCATGCAGCAAAAGCTGCCGCAGGTGACAATGCGAAAGTGATTTATCTTTCGCCGCAGGGCCGCAAACTCGATCAACAGGGAGTTTGTGAGCTGGCCGCCAACGAGAAGTTAATTCTGGTGTGCGGCCGGTATGAGGGAGTAGATGAACGCGTTATCCAGACTGAGATTGATGAAGAATGGTCAGTCGGGGATTACGTGCTCAGCGGTGGTGAATTACCGGCGATGGTGCTGATTGATGCGGTATCGCGTTTTGTTCCGGGTGTCCTCGGACATCAGGCATCAGCAAAAGAAGATTCCTTTGCTGACGGTTTACTTGACCACCCACACTATACCCGCCCTGAAGTGTTGGATGGCATGTGTGTTCCGCCGGTTTTACTGTCGGGAAACCATGCAGAAATTGATCGCTGGCGTATGAAACAGTCACTCGGTCGCACCTGGCTCAGAAGACCTGAACTTCTGGAAAGCCTAGCTCTGACTGACGAGCAAAGGATGTTGCTGGCTGAATTCCAGCGGGAATATCAGTCCGGAGCAACAAGTTAATCCAGGTATCCTGCGGGATATCTTTTGAAATATCAGTTTACCTAGGGTAAGAGATTTATTATGAGCAACATTATTAAACAACTTGAACAAGAGCAGATGAAACAAGACGTACCTTCATTCCGTCCGGGTGACACCGTGGAAGTTAAGGTATGGGTCGTTGAAGGTTCTAAAAAACGTCTGCAGGCATTCGAGGGCGTGGTTATCGCTATCCGTAACCGCGGTCTGCACTCTGCATTCACTGTTCGCAAGATTTCTAACGGCGAAGGTGTTGAGCGTGTATTCCAGACTCACTCACCTGTTGTTGACAGCATCAGCGTTAAACGCCGTGGTGCCGTTCGTCGTGCTAAACTGTACTACCTGCGTGAGCGTTCAGGTAAGGCAGCTCGTATTAAAGAGCGTTTGAACGCAAAATAATGCGCAAGCATCCGATATGATAATAAAAGGCCAGCCTCGTGCTGGCCTTTTTTATACGCTATTTTATTTTCCTTTCCTGCCTGTTTTCCGTTCGATTCTCTGTATTGTTTATATGACATTATTTTTATGATGTAAATATTTATTTACATCATACCTGCCTTATAAACTACCTTTCTTTCTGTCATTATCTTACACACTATAACCTTAACCCGATCAATTAACTCTATTTTCAATGAATTAGCGTTTATTTGTAAGCGGTGTAGCTGATGGGGGTTATCTGTGCAGAACATCTCATTTTTATTTTGTAATTTAAAATGTACGAAAAGTTAAATATTTTACGATTTTGGATTGAATTATTTACAAAGGATGTTATGGTGTTTTCTCAGACACTCAACACGTAATCCATTTTTTGTAAAACTCAGCAGGAAAACACTATGATCATGCAAAAAGACGCACTCAATAACGTTCACATCAGTGATGAAATTGTTTTAATCTCACCGGAAGAACTGAAACAAAAGTACCCATTGAGTCGCAACGACCAGCATGCCATCGCCGGTGCACGTAAGACGATTGCGGATATTGTTCATCACCGCGATCCGCGTTTACTGGTTGTCTGTGGCCCGTGTTCCGTTCATGACACGGATGCAGCGCTGGAGTATGCCCGTCGTCTGAAAGAATTATCTGCTGAGTTGAGTGACAGTCTGTATATCGTGATGCGTGTCTATTTTGAGAAACCGCGGACAACCGTGGGCTGGAAAGGACTTATCAGTGATCCGTTTATGGATGGATCTTTCGAGATGGAAAAAGGTCTGCACATCGCCCGCAAACTGATGGTGGATCTGGTTCAGCTCGGCCTGCCGCTGGCCGGTGAAGCGCTGGATCCGAATAACCCGCAGTACCTCGGGGATCTGTTCAGCTGGTCTGCTATCGGTGCACGTACCACTGAATCACAGACACACCGTGAAATGGCATCCGGTCTGTCCATGCCGGTCGGCTTTAAAAACGGGACTGACGGCAGCCTGAGCACTGCCATCAACGCCATGAAAGCTGCGTCCATGCCACACCGTTTTATGGGGATCAACCAGTCCGGTCAGGTCTGTCTGTTACAGACACAGGGTAACCCGAACGGCCATGTGATCCTGCGCGGCGGAAAACGCCCGAACTACAGTGCGGAAGATATTACGGAATGCGAGGCACAAATGAAGAAAGCCGGTCTCACCCCTTCACTGATGGTAGACTGCAGTCACGGCAACTCGGATAAAGATTTCCGTCGTCAGCCGCTGGTGGTGGATGCCGTGGCAGAACAAATTTGTGCCGGAAATACCTCAATTACCGGTATTATGCTGGAAAGCCATATTAATGAAGGCAATCAGTCATCAGAACAGCCGCGCAGTGCCATGCAGTACGGCGTGTCAGTGACAGACGCCTGCATCAGTTGGGAAACCACTGAAGCAGTTCTGCGTCAGCTGCATCAGCAGATCTCACCGGCGCTGGCAGAGCGTGTGGTTCAGTTACAGCAGGCAGGATAATAAAAACAGGCAGGGTGTATGTCCGGTGCATTAACACATTTACGTGATCAAATTGATGAAGTGGATAAATCGCTGCTGTCACTGCTGGCAAAACGCCTGCAGCTAGTGGCGGAAGTCGGGGAAGTGAAAAGCCAGCACGGCCTGCCGGTCTATGCGCCGGATCGCGAAGCCGCAATGCTGGCATCACGGCGGCAGGAGGCGGAATCACTCGGGGTTCCGCCGGATCTGATAGAGGATTTGCTGCGCCGTATCATGCGGGAGTCCTATTCCCGTGAGAATGATAAAGGGTTTAAAAAGCTCAATGAGCAGGCCCGGCCGATAGTGATTGTCGGTGGTGACGGCAAAATGGGGCAGTTGTTCCGGCGAATGCTGACACTGTCCGGTTATACCGTGCGTATTCTGGACAGCGGCGACTGGGCGGATGCCCCGGAACTGCTGGCAGATGCGGGCATGGTGATTGTCAGTGTGCCTATCCACCTGACCGAACAGGTTATTAAACAATTACCGCCGCTGCCGGAAGATTGCATTCTGGCGGATCTTGCGTCGGTCAAAGCGGGGCCGTTACAGGCGATGCTGGCAGTACACAACGGGCCGGTGCTCGGGTTGCACCCGATGTTCGGGCCGGATGTCGGCAGTTTTGCCAAGCAGGTGGTGGCCTTTTGTGACGGACGTTTCCCGGAACGGTATCAGTGGTTCCTTGAACAGATTACGGTCTGGGGTGCGCATTTACAGGGTATTATGGCGCAGGAGCATGATCGCAATATGCGCTATATTCAGGCGCTGCGTCACTTCACTACCTTTGCTTACGGGCGGTATCTGGCAAAAGAAAATGTCGATCTCGCGCAGCTGCTGTCATTGTCCTCACCGATTTACCGGCTGGAACTGGTCATGATTGGTCGTCTGTTTGCCCAGGATCCGCAGCTTTATGCCGATATCATTATGGCTTCGGAAGATAACCTGGATGTGATAGAGGATTATCACCGTGAGTTCGGTGAAGCCATGTCACTGCTGGAAAGCCGGGATAAAGCAGAGTTTATTTCGCAGTTCTCCGCCGTCAGTGACTGGTTTGGTGAGCACGCACAGCGCTTTATGAAAGAGAGTCAGGGATTACTGCAACAGGCTAGCGACAGCCGCCGCTGATAAATATGAAGGTGCTGATATTTTCAGCACCTTCATACATTGCCGGTTATTTCACACCATTTCCCGAAGGGTAGAAGGTTTTTGGTACTGCCTGATGAGATACCTTTTTCATAATGACAGCTCGCGGATCCCATGCATGTTTGAGTTTGGATTCAATATTAAATTCTTTGTTATGAATATAGTTATAACCGGCAGTAATTGTTTGCTGATTGGAGTAAGCAATGACCGGACGACCTGTCACATCAGCAAGGTCTTGCGCAGCCTGACGTTTTGCAAAACAACTAACTAAATGGATAGGACCGTTATTCCTGAGTAGATCAACTGAGCCTCCGGATTTTTTATTTATGTAAGCCACCAGTTCTTGTGCATTCAGACATTGTGCTTCACTCAGATCCGTTTTTAGCTGAACTTGCCCGTTTATTTTAACCAGCCTGTTATTTTCTATAACGGCGGCAGCCTTACCACCAACCTGTATGAGTCCGTCTTTCCAGTGTCCATGCAGCAGAATGGCATCTTCTTTATTGCCACGGAAGTTATTGCAGTAACCCCGGAACGTGATGCTTTGATCCTGATTCACATCCTCATCAAGACATAGGTTAACCTGCTTAAATGTGGGTTCAGCTGGTTTATGGCTGGTCATTTTAATATCAGAAACAGAATGTAATGAAGCAAACAGGTTTTTAACTGCTGATTTTACAGATGATTCAATCACATGAAATTTAGCTGATAAGATTTCTGATGATATGTGCATAATTTATTTTCCGCTGATTTATATCGTTAATATATGTTCAGCGAAAAATAGCACCAGACCATGCAGATCACTTTCAAATAATGAGCTGACTAGCTATGCCGGGTAAAATAAAGATGAGATGAAGAAAAGAGAAGCAGCCATCTGCATAACAGATGGCTGAAGGAGGTATTATGCGCGATCAACCGGGAAGGCGATCACATCACTGATCCGCTCTGCACCCAGTGCGAGCATAATCAGGCGGTCAATCCCCAGTGCCACACCTGCACATTCCGGGAATCCGTGCTCGAGTGCTGCCAGCAGATTTTCATCAATCGGCTGTTCCGGAAGACCCATAGCTGCCCGTTTGCGGTTATCCCGTTCAAAGCGCTGACGCTGCTCTGCAGCATCAGTCAGTTCACGGAAGCCGTTTGCCAGCTCAACCCCTTTGTAATACACCTCAAAGCGCTCGGCCACGCGGTGATCTTCAGAGCTGATCTCCGCCAGTGACGCCTGGCTTGCCGGGAAGTGATAAATAAAGGTCGGTTTTTCCAGCCCGATATGCGGCTCCACACCCACCATAAACAGCAACTGCAAAATAGTATCGCGATCTTCCTCAGTATCGGCAATATTGCTGACATCCAGTTTGGCCGCAACTTCACGCAGTTTGTCTTTCTCGGCGGTCAGCGGATCGATATCCAGGTAGCGCAGGAAAGCCTGCTGATAGGATAACGATTCTGCACTTTCACACTCTAAGGTTTGCTGTAATAAATCATCAACCTCATTTATCAGACGGTACATATCATAATGAGGACGATACCATTCGAGCATGGTGAACTCCGGATTATGATAGCGTCCGGCTTCCTCGTTACGATAACTGCGGCCCATCTGATAAATAGGGCCGCTGCCCGCTGCCAGTAACCGTTTCATGTGGTATTCCGGGCTGGTCATCAGATAAAGCGTTATTCCCTGTGCGGCTCCGGGGCCGGTAAACTGAGTTTCAAAGGCGCGCAGATGGACATCGGTGACGGTCGCCTGACTCATGGTCGGCGTTTCGACTTCTAATACACCTCTGTCTGCAAAAAAATGTCTGATTTCATTAACAATTTTTGCGCGTTTTAATAGATTGGCTATCGGGGCAGTCGGCTGCCAGCCCGCAATATCACTCATGCCGTAAGAACTCCGAATAAAAATAAAGGGTGCAGTTTACCCGCAACCTCTGATGGTGACAAACAGATATGCAGAACATGCTACGTGTAAAACCGTACTCTGAACAGGCGTATTGTGCGGCGGCGGGGCGCGGCAGCACCCCGGGCAGGTATAATCAGCCGATTAAGGCAGGCGGGACATGTTCCCCCGGATAACTGCCGAGCACCTTCACTGAACGGGCGATTGCCTGTAACGCTTTGAGCGCCTGCTGCATCGGTACTGAGCGCAGATTGGCATGCACATCAATATAAAACATCTCTTCCCACGGCGTGCCGTGAATAGGGCGGGATTCCAGTTTGCTCATTACAATGTCATGCTCTTTCAGGATAATCAGGGCATCGACCAGCGCACCGGCCTGTTGCCCGGTCGCCATCAGCAGCGTGGTTTTCGCCGGTACCTGCTCTGACACATCAATCGGCTGGCGGGCAATGACAATAAAGCGCGTCATATTGGTCTGCTGATTGGCAAGATTCTGTGCGATCGCCTGTAACCCGTACAGTGCGCCGCCGGCCTCGCTGCCGAGAGCTGCAACATCTGTCCGGTTGAGGGAGGCAACTTTTTCCATCGCCGCCGCGGTACTTTCGCAGTATTCAATTTTGTGATCCGGGAATTGGCTGAGATACTGGCTGCACTGCTCAAACGGCTGCGGATGGCTGTAAAGGGTGGTGATCCCGGCAATATCCGCGCCCGGAATGGTCAGCAGACAGTGATTCACCGGCAGGCGCAACTCGCCGACAATGGAAAGCGGGGTGGTCTGCAGTAAATCATAGACATCATTGATGGCGCCGGAACTGGTATTTTCCAGCGGCAGCATCCCGTAATCGGCCTGACCGTTTTCAACCAGCTCAAAAATATCGCGGAATTTACTGCAGCTGAACTCGGTCATATGATCGAAATGACGGGCGGAATACTGGCGGGCGGCCACATGTGAATAAGACCCTCTCGGGCCGAGGAAGGCTATCCGTGCACTGTTATCCGGTGTCTGGTTCAGGTGTTTTTGCAGAATCGCCTGCTGGGTCAGGACGGAATCCTCAATAATCAGCTGGAACAGGCGGGTGATATAAAATCCGTCCAGTCCGTGCGGCTTGCCTTTGTTTATCAGCACATCCAGCAGTTCACGCTCGCGGTTTTTATCGCGGATGGGGCGGTTATCCTGTAATTTTGTCTGTGCGACAGCCACGGCGAGCTGCCGCCGCTTTGCCAGCAGATCCAGCAATTGTGCATCCAGCTGGCTGATTTGTTCCCGTATAGCTAAAAGATCGTTCATATGTTGTCCTCAGACCCTGTTTCCCGGCGATAAAAAAAGCCTCCGCAGCGGGAGGCTTTTCTGTGCGTCTTCGTTTTCTTTCTCACACGACAAAAAGCCTCATTAACAGAAGCGAAAAAAGAAAAAGAAGAAGCGGATACGGGGATACATGGTCAGTGCGTTGTCCGTTGTGTCATCAGATGATAGTTAATAGACCTGATGCAACCCGTTGTGTCAACCAAAAAAAACGCGCCCGGAGGGCGCGCAGAGACAAAACTCAATTTATTATATTTTTTATTCTGCGGATTCTTCATCAGACACAAGGTTGGCTTCTTTAACACTGTTATCCGCGCGGCGCGCTTCACCTTTGTGCTGTGCTTTATTCAGCTGCCGTTCCAGTTTCGCCAGTAATTCATTGATGGCGGCGTACATATCAGCGTGTTTGGCGCTGGCAACTAAATTTCCATTCGGTGTGCTGATGGTGGCATCAACCACAAATCCCTGCGGATCTTTCGCGAGGATAATGTGCGGGTTAATTAAAGGAACCTGCCACTTACTCAGCTTATCGAGACGGTTTTCAACATGCTCCCGGATTGCCGGGGTGATCTCCATTTGCTTACTGGTGATATTCACATTCATAGTGACCTCTCTTTGTTACATCCGTCTTGTTGATACTCAGAATACGTTGATGGCGGCAAGAAAAAATTGATCGCCGTCACTAATATTTTTTAGTTTTTTCAAAAGGTTATAATTTTGTGACTCAGGCTGAGAATACAGATGATACAACTTGCGGGAAGGGACTGAATCGTGCATTATCGATAAGTTGGCTGACCGCATATTCTCAGAGACGAGAAGGCTGTCGGCCATTTTTTATGTAGTAACATAATGATAAGACAATAAAAAAGCCATCCGGAGATGGCCTTTTCAATCAGATGAGTAAAACGGAACTCAGTCGCGCGGGTTGGCGGCAATCAGCTGTGCCACTTTTCCGGCTTCCGCCGTTAATCCCAGTTCATTATAGGCATTTTCCATCAGCGGCAGCGCCTGACGTGTCGCCAGTGTGTCCGGATAATCACGCAGCATTAATTCAACACGATTAATCACCGCGACATATGCCCCGCGTTTCGTGTAGAATTTCGCAACGGCCAGTTCAAAGGCCGCAAGGCGATCTTTGAGGAATACCAGACGTTTTGCGGAGTCTGTTGCATAGATACTGGTCGGATAATAACGCAGTAACTGGCTGAAATCCTGGAACGCCACACGCGCGTTTTGCGGGTCACGGTCTGCACGATCGATACCAAAGAAACTCTGCAGCATGTTATCATCGAGCGCCTGAGCGGTCAGACCGCGCATGTACAGGACGTAATCGATGTTCGGATGTGTCGGGTTCAGACGCATGAAACGGTCGATTGAGGCCAGTGCCATCTGTAAATCACCTGCTTTATAGTAGGCGTAAATCAGATCCAGCTGAACCTGCTGCGAATACGGGCCGAAAGGAAAACGGTTATCGAGGGTCTCAAGCTGCGTGATGGCCCCTTTATAGTTACCGTCCTGTAATTTTTCCTGGCCGACAGTATACAGCTCTGACGGTGAGGCATCCGGGAGAATTTCCTTGTTTCCGGAACAGCCGGACAACATGAGGCTTAGCGTGGCGGCGGCCACGAGATATTTCATACGTATCATCACGTGTTGATTATCCTCTGAATATTTTTTAGGGAGCACTCCGTACAGCTCCCGCTGGCGATCACGATACAATACCACATAGTTTAAATGAAACGGTGTTACCGTTCAAAATATAACTTTCTGAAACAGAGACAAACATGGCTCAAGAAATACAACTTACCGCAACTATTAATGAATCACAGCTCGGTCAGCGTTTAGATCAGGCTTTGGCGGAATTGTTCCCTGATTATTCACGATCACGTATAAAAGAGTGGATCTTAGATGACAGGGTTCAGGTTAACGGCCGTCTTGTCAACAAACCAAAAGAAAAAATGCTGGGCGGGGAACAGATCAGTATTGATGCACTGATTGATGAGGACATGCGTTTTGAACCGCAAAACCTGCCGCTCAATATCGTTTATGAAGATGATGATATCCTGGTGATTAATAAACCGCGTGATTTTGTGGTGCACCCGGGAGCAGGTAATCCGGACGGTACTGTCCTGAACGCGCTGCTGTATCATTATCCTGATATTGCCGATGTGCCGCGTGCGGGTATCGTTCACCGCCTGGATAAAGATACCACCGGGCTGATGGTGGTGGCGAAAACTGTACCTGCCCAGACACGGCTGGTGGAATCACTGCAACTGCGCGAAATCACCCGTGAATATGAAGCGGTGGCCAATGGCCGTATGACAGCGGGCGGCAAAGTGGAAGAACCGATTTCCCGCCACCCGACCAAACGTACTCATATGGCCGTTAACCCGATGGGTAAACCGGCGGTGACACATTACCGTGTGATGGAGCATTTCCGTGCTCACACCCGTCTGCGTCTGCGTCTGGAAACCGGCCGTACTCACCAGATCCGTGTGCATATGGCACATATCAATCATCCGTTGGTGGGTGATCAGCTCTACGGCGGTCGTCCGCGCCCGCTGAAAGGGGCAAGTGATGAATTCCGCGATGCACTGCGTGAATTTGACCGCCAGGCTCTGCATGCCACCATGCTGCGTCTTTACCATCCGATCACCGGGATTCAGATGGAGTGGCACGCGCCGATTCCGGATGATATGGTGAAACTGATTGAAGTTCTCAAAGCTGATGCACAAGAGCATCAGGATGATATGGACTGGTAAGGAGTCACCATGACCGCACTGATTACCCCGCAATGGCCGCTGCCCGCAGGTGTGAGAGCCTGCAGTTCATTACGTACAGGCGGTGTCAGTCAGCCGCCGTTTGACAGCCTCAATCTGGGGCTGCATACCGGTGATTCCCCGGAGGATGTCGCCCGTAACAGGGCGATTCTGGCAGAGGCGGCCGGGTTTCCGGACACGCCGCTGTGGCTGAATCAGGTACACGGAACGGATGTTGCCATTCTGGATGACAACACACCGCGCGGCCCGCAGGCCGATGCGGTGTATACCCGCACCCCGGGGAAGGTCTGTGCGATCATGACGGCGGATTGCCTGCCGGTACTGTTCTGTTCCCGTGACGGGCGCGAAGTGGCCGGTGCTCACGCCGGCTGGCGCAGTTTATGTGGTGGCGTGCTGGAAAATACGGTCTCCTGCTTTACGGCTGCGCCGTCAGACATTATTGCCTGGCTGGGGCCGGCCATCGGCCCGCAGAAATTTGAGGTCGGCGCTGAAGTGCGGGAGGCGTTTATGGCGCACGCGGCAGAAGCAGCTTCAGCATTTATTCCGCATGGTGATAAATATCTGGCAGATATTTATCAGCTGGCCCGTCAGCGGCTGGCAGCAGCCGGTGTGACCGCTGTTTCCGGCGGCACCGAATGCACCGTGACAGATTCTGCCCGCTTCTTTTCTTACCGCCGTGATGCCCGTACCGGACGGATGGCGTCATTTATCTGGATCACCCCGCCGCAAAAGTCATAACCTTCAGGATTACGCATAATATTTAATATTTTTTCAAAATCTGGCTTGAATATTTGACAAAAGTCCTCATTTAGTACTTAGCTAAAATTCAAAGCCATTTTTTGGAGGTGTTATGCGTTTGGATCGTTTCACGAATAAATTCCAGCAAGCGCTCGCCGACGCCCAGTCTCTTGCAGTCGGGCACAGCAATCAGTTTATTGAACCCGTGCATTTACTGTCAGCATTTCTGCATCAGGAAGGCGGGTCGGTGCGTCCGTTACTGGCATCAGCCGGGGCGGATATTGCGCAGCTTAATCAGAAGATTGATGACACCATCAGTCGTTTACCGCAGGTGGAAGGTTCCGCCGGGGATGTGCAACCCTCTCAGGATTTAATCCGTCACCTGAATATATGTGACCAGATTGCACAAAAACAAAATGATGCTTACATCGCATCCGAAATTTTTGTTCTGGCTGTATTAGAGAGCAACAGCTCATTAGCAGATGTATTAAAAGCAGCCGGAATTAATAAACAAACACTTAAGAAGGCTATAGACACTATGCGTGGTGGTGAGAATGTGAATGACCAGGGCGCGGAAGATCAACGCCAGGCCCTGAAGAAATATACGATTGATTTAACTGAGCGCGCCGAATCCGGCAAACTCGACCCGGTTATCGGCCGTGATGAAGAGATCCGCCGGACTATCCAGGTCTTACAGCGCAGAACCAAAAACAACCCGGTACTGATCGGGGAGCCCGGGGTGGGTAAAACCGCCATCGTGGAAGGACTGGCGCAGCGTATCGTCAACGGCGAAGTCCCGGAAGGACTGAAAAATAAACGCGTGCTGTCTCTGGATCTCGGTGCGCTGCTGGCTGGTGCCAAATACCGCGGTGATTTCGAGGAGCGTCTGAAAGCCGTTCTGAATGAATTATCCAAAGAAGAAGGCAGTGTCATCCTCTTTATTGATGAGCTGCATACCATGGTCGGCGCAGGTAAAGCGGATGGCGCAATGGACGCCGGGAACATGCTGAAACCGGCACTGGCCCGTGGTGAACTGCACTGTGTGGGCGCAACCACACTGGATGAATACCGCCAGTATATAGAGAAAGATGCGGCATTAGAGCGCCGTTTCCAGAAAGTCTATGTGGCAGAGCCGACAGTGGAAGACACCATTGCGATTCTGCGTGGTCTGAAAGAGCGGTATGAACTGCATCACCATGTGCAGATAACCGACCCGGCGATTGTCGCGGCGGCAACGTTATCTCACCGCTATATCACGGATCGTATGTTACCGGATAAAGCGATTGACCTGATTGATGAAGCAGGTGCAAGTCTGCGTATGCAGATGGATTCCAAACCGGAATCCCTCGACAGACTGGATCGCCGTATCATTCAGTTAAAACTGGAACAGCAGGCACTGAAAAAAGAGTCTGATGATGCCAGTAAAAAACGGCTTGATATGCTGGAGCAGGAACTGACCGAGAAAGAGCGCGAGTATGCGTCTCTGGAAGAAGAGTGGAAAGCGGAGAAAGCAACGCTGTCCGGTACCCAGCACATCAAAGCAGAACTGGAGCAGGCAAAAACGGCACTGGAGCAGGCACGCCGTACCGGTGATCTGACCAAAATGTCAGAATTACAGTACGGTAAAATTCCGGAGCTGGAAAAACAGCTGGCAGCAGCCAATGCGGCAGAAGATAAAGAGATGAAACTGCTGCGTAATAAAGTCACTGATGTGGAAATCGCTGAGATCCTGGCGCGCTGGACCGGTATTCCGGTATCCCGCATGCTGGAAGGCGAGCGTGAAAAACTGCTGCGCATGGAGCAGGTGATGCACAGCCGTGTGATCGGCCAGGATGAAGCAGTTGACGCGGTAGCCAATGCTATCCGCCGCAGCCGTGCCGGGTTATCGGATCCGAACCGTCCGATTGGTTCGTTCCTGTTCCTCGGACCGACCGGGGTGGGTAAAACCGAGCTGTGTAAAGCGCTGGCTGATTTCCTGTTCGACAGCGATGACGCGATGGTGCGTATCGATATGTCCGAGTTTATGGAAAAACACTCTGTGGCACGGCTTATCGGGGCACCTCCGGGATATGTCGGGTATGAAGAGGGCGGTTATCTGACCGAAGCGGTCCGCCGTCGTCCTTATTCCGTCATTCTGCTGGATGAAGTGGAAAAAGCGCATCCGGATGTCTTCAACATCTTATTACAGGTGCTGGATGACGGACGGCTGACTGACGGGCAGGGTCGCACCGTGGACTTCCGTAACACGGTCGTGATTATGACCTCTAACCTGGGGTCTGACCGGATTCAGGAACACTTTGGTGAACTGAATTACGATGCAATGAAAGGCGCGGTCATGGAAGTGGTTTCTCATCACTTCAGACCGGAATTCATCAACCGTATTGATGAAGTGGTGGTATTCCATCCGCTGGCGAAAGAGCAGATCCACGCGATTGCGAAAATTCAGCTCAAACGCCTGTACAAACGTCTGGAAGAGCACGGCTATCAGGTCACGATTACTGACAGTGCGCTGGATAAACTGGCAGAAGCCGGATTCGACCCGGTATTCGGGGCACGTCCGCTGAAACGGGCTATTCAGCAGGAGATCGAAAACCCGATGGCGCAGGCGATGCTGTCCGGCAAACTGATTCCGGGCAAAATGATCACTCTGGATTTAACCGATGGTGTGATCACCGCGAAACAGTAATAACAGAAGAAAACAAAACAGAGGGGCGCGAAAGCGCCCCTTTTTTGTGCATAATGCACAGGAAATCAGCGATACCTTGTATGTTTGCCCGGTTTTTGAGCAAACAGAAAAAAAGTTGAAATAAACACTTGCGTGATCTCAGTGAGTGTCTATAATGCGCCCTCACTGACACGGAACAACACGCTGAGAAGCGCGCCGACAGTAGAGGAAAGCGAAAAAAGTTG